>NZ_KI911783.1:3937471-4252036 GCF_000515415.1 Bradyrhizobium sp. WSM1417 | reverse complement strand
CGGCGCGGTGCGGTTCAAGGCGGAAGGTGAGCCGCTCAACGTTCGCGTCTGCCATTGCCGCATATGCCAGAAAGCGATGGGCTCGCCTTTTTTCGTCCGGGCGCAGTTCGATCAGCGCGCACTGACCATCGAGGGCGACACCGACCGCTATGCGTCGTCCGAGCACATCGACCGCGTGTTCTGCAAGCGGTGCGGCACGCGGCTGTTCGCCTGGCGGCGCAATGGCACACTGGCTGGCGTCGCGCTGGCGACCTTCGACGATCGCAACGCCTTTGCGCCGACCGAGCACATCTGGGTCTCGGAGAAGCTCGCCTGGCTGAAGCTCGACGACGGGCTGACACAATATCCGGGAACAATTCCGGCGTGACGTCAGGCTTGGCCTGACGCAGACGCGCTCGACGCCCGGGCACGCTTGCGCGTCGTCGTCGCGATCCAGATCCCGGCGAACACCGCGACGATGCCCGCCGCCAGATTCCAGCGCAACGGCTCGTTCAGCAACCAGGCGCCGACCAGCGACGCGGTGATCGGATTGACCGTCACCGAGATCGCAACACGCGTCGGCGTCGTCCGCTCCAGCGCGAAAGCCCAGAGATAGAAGGTCAGCGCCGCGCCGAAGGCGCCGAGATAGAATGCGGCCAGCCATTGCGGCGCGCCGAAGCCGGCGACAGGCGCAAAGCTGTCGCGGGCATATGAGAGCAGGATGAGGCAGGCCGCGCCCACCGCCATGCTCATGGCCGTGAAGGCAAGCGGGCTGGAGCGCCGGATCAGCGGCTTCGACCAGATGCCGTAGAGCGCCATGCACAGCGCCGCCGCCATCATCAGGAGATCGCCGCGCCAGGCGCCAGGCGGCGCCGAGGTCAGATCGGAGAGGAGCGCTACGGCAACGCCAGACGTCGCAATCATGACGCCCATCGATTTGCGCCAGGTCAGAGCCTCGGCGCCAAGCGCAGCCCCGATCACGAGCGACAACAGCGGCAGCGTCGACAAAGCGAGCGCGCCGCGCGCGGCGGTCGTGAAGATCAAGGATGCATTGAACAGAATTGGGAACAGAGCAAAGAACAGGAAGCCGAGCCCGACCGCGGCGGCCCAGTCCCCTCGCCCCGGCCAGCGGTCGCTGCGCAGCAGCGTCAGGGGCAACAGCAGGAGAAAGCCGATCCCGAACCGGAACGAGCCGATCGCCAGCGGATCGATCGCGCTGACGAGGTAGCGCGTGGCGCCGATCGAGGTGCCACCGAGTGCACTCGACAGGATGGCGGCGAATACGCCGAAAATCTCGCCCACGCTTCCCCCCTCCATGAGCTCCAGGGGCAGCATACGAGGGGCGCCGAAACAGGGAATGGAATTTCCGTCATGCTGGGATAAGTTTTCGTCATGACCGCACCCGTCCTAGATCCCGATCTGCTGAAGGCCTTTCTCGCAGTTGCCGAGCATCGCTCGTTCACGCGCGCAGCCCACGTGCTCAACCGCACCCAGTCGGCGGTGAGCGTCCAGATCAGGCGTCTCGAAGGGCAGCTCGGCGTCCGGCTGTTTCACCGCACGAGGGAGGGCGCGGCACTGAGCGCCACAGGTCACGAGTTCCGCGTCTATGCGAAGCGGCTTCTCGACCTCAATGCGGAGGCGGTCGACGTGCTTCGCACGGGCCGGCGCGAAGCCGTGGTCCGCCTTGGCGTGATGGACGATTACGGCACGATCGTCATTCCGCCCCTGCTGGCGCATTTTGCCAAATGCCATCCGGAGATCCGGATCGAGATCGAGACCGGGCTGACCGCGACGATGCCGGCGCGACTCGGCGACGCCTATGACCTCGTCATCGCCATGCATCCCGAAGGATGCGGCGATGGTGAGCTATTGCGACGCGAGCAGGCGGTGTGGGTCGCGGCCAGATCGTATCCGGCACAGGCACAGGACACGCTGCCCGTCGCGCTCTACCCGCCGGGCTGCCTGTTCCGGCAATGGGCCGCGGAGGCCCTCGATGCCGCCGGCCGCCCCTGGCGGCTCGCCTTTGTCAGCCGCACCCTTGCCGCGGTGGAGGCGATCGCAGCGGAGGGCCTCGCGATCACGGTCGTGAAAGCCGGCACTCTGCCCCCTCGCCTGCACGTCCTGTCGGAGCGCGACGGCCTGCCGCCGCTGCCGGCGGCGGACATCCGCCTCCATTGCGCGCGCAACCTGTCGCGGGCCGGCGCACTGCTGGCGGATTATTTGCGGCGTGGCATTTCGGAACCGGCCACCCTATGTTGAGGTGAATGGTTGCTGCACCACCGGTTGGCTGGGTCGGCTGCAAGACCGCAGGCAAACCGGGACGGACGAGCCGTGAATGTTTCTTTGTATGACCTCTCGGTGTGGGTGCTGCCGCTGGTGCTCGCCATCACCTTCCACGAGGCTGCGCACGCCTTCGTCGCATATCGTCTCGGTGACGACACCGCATGGCAGCTGGGCCGTGTCAGCTTCAACCCGCTTCGCCACATCGACCCGTTCGGAACGGTGATATTGCCGGCGATGCTGCTGTTCGCGCATTCGCCGTTCCTGTTTGGCTATGCCAAGCCTGTGCCGGTGAATTTCCGCAAGCTCAACGACCCCAGGCTCGGCATGGTATGGGTGGCGCTGGCCGGGCCCGCCACCAACATCCTGCTGGCGCTGGCCGCGGCTCTTGCCCTGCACGCCCTCTCCTGGGCTCCGGCCAACTCGGCGCAATGGATCTTCGACAATCTCAAGAACGCACTGCTGATCAACGCGGTGCTGGCGGTGTTCAACATGATGCCGATCCCGCCGCTCGACGGCGGACGCGTCGCGGTCGGGCTGCTGCCCCGGCCGCTCGCCATGCCGCTGGCGCGGCTCGAGCCGTTCGGGATGCTGATCCTGATCGGTCTGCTGATCCTGCTACCGCTGGCGGGCTCCCAGTTCGGTCTAAATCTTGATGTTATTTCAGCAATACTGCGAACGTTGACCGGTTATGTGATTCAGGCTGTTCTCTTCCTGACCGGCAATGCGTAGTTGAACAGCGACACACCCGAACACAAGCCGAAGGGCTCGAGGCCGACTTGGTCAAAGCTGCCGATATGCTGATCGCGCGACGCGCCGACACCCGCGCCCGCGCCGATTTCGCCACCTGGAAGATGATGGCCAAGCTCAACGGGTCGTCTGCGCTGCCTCCGGGGGCGCAGGAATTCCTCGCGAGCTACAAGAACCTGCAGGCGCAGATGAACGAGGGCGAGGCTACCGAGGCCACCATCGGCGCCATCTACAAGGCCTACTATGCCGAGATGGGCGGCGCGGGAACCCCGCCTGACGTCCGCCCCCGGGCGGCCGAACCGGCGGCGGACAATGTTACCGCTTTCCGCCGCCCAGACCCGAAACCGAAGAAGGCCAGTTTCTTCGGGGCAGCGACCGCGGGCGCGACCCAGAAACGGCCGCTCCCTGTGGCCCTGATCTTCGCCTGCCTGGTCGTGGTCTATGTCGGGATCCGGCTCTACTGGCGCTGAGCCGACTTCTTCTTTTTCTTTGCGTCCGGCGGCGTGAAGATGATGTCGACGGTGCGCTCGAACCGGTCGTCGGTCAGGCTGGCGGGCGGCTGCGGGATGGGATCGGATTTGCGGACAATCGAGATCGCCGCCGCATCGTAAGCTGCATCCCCGGACGACTCGACAACGTCGACTGAAAGCACGTTACCCCGTCGGTTGATCGCGAAGCTGACCTTGACCTTCTGATTGTTGGGCTCCTTGCCCTCCGGATTGACCTTGTGGGCCGTAAGGTGCGCGCTAATCTTGCGGTTCCAGTCGGCCGTTATCTTCAAGATGTCCTTGCCGATGCCCAGCACAGGAGCCAGCGCCTTCTCGGCCTCGCGCGCGTCCTCGTCGAGCGTCTGCCGCGCCGTCGCAACGGACTTCGGCGAGGCCTCCGCAGCGGGCGTTTCGACCGCCGCAATCTTCGGATCCTCGTCCTGCGGCTTCTTGGAGATGTTCTCGGTGACGACCCGATCGGGATCGTCGACCTGTTGTGACTGATCCTTTGGAAGTTCGGTTTCCTTGGTCTCGGCCTTTTGCTCGGGAAGCGCCTGCTGCTCCTGCATCGCTTCGCTATCCGGTCCCGGCGGAAGATCGGTGTCAGGCGCCTTCGGCGAGGCCATCTCGACAGCGAACTCCGCGCCGGCCGCGCCGAGGCCGTCGTCACCGTCATCGGCTCGCAGGTGCGCCAGCGCGAGCGCGGCACCACCCAGATGGAGCGCGAGCGCCGCCAGAGCCGCCAAAATCCAAAGCGTCCGGGCTGGTCTGGACTCGTCCGACATCGCGGGGCCTCTAAGGCTGAGCGGCGCCTGCCGCAGGCGCCCCCGGAGCGCCTTCCAGCGCAACCAGCTTCACCCGCGAATAGCCGCCTGAGCGCAACAGCTCCATGACGCCCATCAACTCGCCATACGGCACCGAGCGGTCGGCGCGCAGGAAGACGTACTTGTCCTTGCTCATGTCGGACAGCCCGTCGAGCGTGCCGATCAACTCGGCGCGATGCACCGGGTTCTCTCCGATGGCAAGAGTCAAATCGGGCTTGATGCTGAGATAGGTCGGCTTGTCCGGCTTCTTCTGCGGCGTCGCGCTCGACGTCGGCAGATCGATCGGCAGGTCGACGGTCGAGAGCGGCGCTGCGACCATGAAGATGATCAGCAGCACCAGGATGACGTCGATGAACGGCGTGACGTTGATTTCATGCGTTTCGCCGAAATCGTCGTCGTCATCATTGTCTGCGAGCGAGACGCCCATGGTTCACTCCGCCGCGCGCGAATGCACGCTGCCGTGGCTGCGGTCGAGATCGCGCGAGAGCAACCGCCCCGCCGCGCCCGAGGCACGGCTGACGAGTTCCAGGTAGCTCTTCGTCACGCGCGAGAAGTAGTTGTAGATGATGACGGCGGGAATGGCGGCGACCAGGCCGATCGCGGTGGCGAGCAGCGCCTCGGCGATGCCGGGTGCGACGACGGCGAGGTTCGTGGTCTGCGACTTCGAGATGCCGATGAAGCTGTTCATGATGCCCCACACCGTGCCGAACAGGCCGACGAAGGGCGAGGTCGAGCCGATGGTCGCGAGCACGCCCATGCCGACGCGGATGCGCCGCGCCTCCGCGCGCATGATCTCGGAGAAGCTCGAAGCCGCCCGCTCCTTGATGCCGGTGTCGCTGGAGAGGCCGGCCGACATCCGCGCCTCCCGCAGCGCCGCCGCCAGGAAGGACGGCAGGATGCCCGCTTTGGAGCCGAGCGCCATCTGCGCTTCCGCGAGCGAGCGCGCCTCTGCGATCTTCTTCAGCGCCGAACGAAGCTTGGTCGCGGCGATCGACAATTCGATCGACTTGGCTATCAGCACCGTCCAGGTCATCAGCGATGCAAAGGCGAGCCCGATCATCACCGCCTTCACGATGATGTCCGCCGACATGAACATCACCCAGGGCGACAGTTCCTTCATGGCGGGCGCAATGACGGCTGCCGTATCGGACTTTGCGGGCGCGACAGCTTGGGGAGCCGCAGGCGGAGCAACAACCGGGGCCGGGCTGACCGGGGACGGCTGGGCCGTCGACTGGACCGGTGCCGCGGGCGTGGCCTGTGTCTGGGCGGAAACAGGGGATGCAAGCCAGGCGGCCGCCAGCACCAGAGCCGCGGCAAGGCTTGCTTGGAAGGACATGATCTTCATACTTCGGCCCAGTAGCGAATGAGGTTGTGATAGATACCCGTCAATTTGACCGTTTCGGGATCGTCACGCCCGAGCCGTTCCACCAGCGCCTGTATCGCGGTGTCGAGGTCAAAGATCATGCTCCGGGCTTGATCGTCCCGTATCATGCTCTGAAGCCAGAAGAAAGACGCAACCCGCGTTCCCCTCGTCACCGGGGTGACCAGATGGAGGCTGGTCGAGGGATAGAGCACGCAGTCCCCGGCTTGCAACTTGACTTCGTGCGAACCGTAGCTGTCCTCGATCACAAGTTCGCCACCGTCGTACTCCTCCGGCTCGGCCAGGAACAGCGTGACCGAGAGGTCTGTGCGGATGCGAAGGCCGGTCAGGCGGTCTCCGCGGATCGCATTGTCGACGTGCAGGCCGAAATGGTGGCCGCTGCTGGCCGCATAGCGGTTGAACAGCGGCGGGAAGATCTGGAGCGGGATCGCGGCCGCGATGAAGCGCGGGTTCGAGGTCAGCGCCGAAATGATGCGGTTGCCGAGCTTGCGCGCGACCTCGCTGTCCGGTGACAATTGCTCGTTGCGCTTGACCATCGCCGACTGCGAGCCGGCGGTGGAGCGCCCGTCTTCCCATTCGCTGGCGTCCATGATGCGGCGGAAATCCGCCACATCATCCTTGCTCAGAACGCCAGGCAGGCACGTCAACATGATCAGAACTTCGCCGTCGTCACGAGGTAGAACGCCCGCCCTGGCGCGACCGCCACGAAGGGCACGGCACTGCGATAGAACGAATCGTAATAGAGCTTGTTCGTCAGGTTCTGGGCGTAGAACTTCATGGTCCAGTTCTGGTCGATCTTCTTCTCGAGGAATGCGTCGAAACGCCAATAGCTCGGCAACTCGTTGGTGTTGGCCGCGAACGTGCCGCCATAGACCTTCGAGCGGTAGACCGCCTGCCCGCCGAGTTCCCAGCCGCCGTCGAACTTGTACTTGGTCAACATGCTGAACGACTGGTGGGCAATGTTGGCGAGCTGCAGACCCAGATTCGCGGCAACGCCGCTCTGCGTGACCTTCGACTGCATCAGCACCAGCCCGCCAAAAATGCTCCAGCGGTCGGTGAGCCTGCCCTCGGCCTCGATGTCGATGCCCTGGATCCTGTAGGCAGCGCCCGAGGTCAGCAGGCCGTTGACGGTCTCGCGCGCGTTGTCCTTGGTCGTCTGGAACAGCGCACCGGTCACCAAAAGGTGGCGATCGGCGAGCTCCCATTTGGTGCCGAGCTCGATCGCCTTGTTACGCTCGGGTCCGAGCAAAACGGCCGTGTTGGGCGGAACACCACCGTAATCGGTCGCGGTCGCATCAAGCTCCGATCCGAACGGATTGGCCGAGGTCGCATAGGCTGCATACAGGCTGCCGATCGACATCGGCTTGTAGACCGCGCCGACGTTGTAATTAACGAGATCGGCGTTCTGCTTCAGATAGGCCGCGTTGGTCGACGAGCTCTGGCTGTAGCCGTCGTAGCGCACGCCGCCGTTCACAATGACGGCGTCCTGCCAGTTCGCAGTGTCCATGACGTAGACGCTGCTGGTGTTGACACCGTAGCGCGTCGGATTTCCAACCAGCGACGGCGTGTTGCTGAAAGGAATGTAGGTGTACTGCGGGGAGTAGACATTGACCCCCGTGACCGCTCCGTTGCTGGTCGAGCCGCCGCCGAACAGTTCCGACGAGAGGCCAGTGTAACGGTCGATCGAGATGTTCTCGTTGGCATATTCCACGCCGAACACTGCCGTGTGCTTGACCCCGCCGGTGTTTAGCTTGAACGTGGCCTCGTTCTGGTTGGCCCACACATCGACATTCTGGTAGCGGCTCTGCGCGCTCGCCGTCGTGGTCCAGAGCAACGGATTGGGGCTGGTCGTGATCGGGTTCTGCGGCAGCGTGCCGATATAATTCAGCAGCGAGTGCTCGCCGCGCACCTTGCTGGTCAGCGTAATGGCATCGTTGACCTTGTACTCGATCGTGCCGGTGCCGAAATCCTGCCGCGCCGTCTGGAAGTCGCGGTTGAGGAAGCCGTACCAGTTTCCGCGCGGAATGCCCGCCGATGTCGCCGGGACATTGCCCTGCCTGTAAAAAGGCACGCCGAAATCCGGGTAGCCGCTGAGATCGGTGTGGACGTAGTTCGTCGTGATCTTGATGTCGTTGGTCGGGGTGTACTTGGTCGAGATGAACGAACCCCAGCGATCGTCGGTGATGTAATTGCGGCCGGCGACGTTGGCGTCCTGGAACAGGCCGCCTACGCGCACCGAGAAGGTCGGATCGATGACTTGGTTGACGTCGAGCGTGACACGCTTGGTCCTGTCGGTGCCGAACTCAGTATCCATCCGCTTGAAATTGACGTCGCCCGCCTGCTTGGTGACGATGTTGATGGCGCCGCCGGCGGTGCCGCGGCCGGCGTAGGACGACGCCGGGCCGCGCAGGATCTCGATCTGCTCGGTGAAGAAGTTCTCGCGGATCGAGACCGCGGGATCACGGATACCGTCGATGAAGACGTCGTTCCTCGCATCGAAGCCGCGGATGAAGAAGCGATCCCCGAACGCGTTGCCGCCTTCCCCCGATCCCAGCGTCACGCCGGCGGTGGAGCGCCCGATCTCCTTCAGCGTCGTGGCGTTCTTGTCCTCGAGCACTTCCTTGCTGAGCACGGTGATGGTCTTCGGCGTGTTCAGCATCGGCTCGGGAAACTTGCCGGAGGCCTGGACGTGGTCGATCTTGTAGGGCGCCGCCGGATCGGAATACGGATTGCGGTCGACTTCGCCGGACGGCGCGGTGGGAGCCGTCTGCTGCGCCGCCTGCTGCCGTTGCGCAGCGCGGCGAAGCGCATTGCGCGCGCGGACCTGATCCGCCGTCGGCTTCGCAGCCACCGGGCGCGGACGCGCGACCGGCGCATCGACCGTTACCGGCGGCAGGTTCGACTGCTGCGCCTCCGCGCCGCTCGACACCGATGCTGCTGCAATCAGGCCCGCGACAGCGGAGACCTTCTTGCCGGAAACGCCCGTGAACTTTTCATCGAATGCTGCGACCGAACGCAACGACTTCGGTGCGACCACCTGCCCCATTACCAAACACGCCCCATATTCCTGCTCGCTCATTCACTTCGATGAGCGATTGGAGTGTTGGTATCGGCCGTAAAATAGCGGGTCAATGCGAGTAAGCCGCGAGAACCCTTGAATAAGTCCAGATCAAAGCGATTCTAAACTGCAGTTTGAAATCGTTCTAAATCGAGATTGGATTTGTTCTAAAGAGAGCGCGAGATCGGCGGTCGCGCGCGCATCCTCAATCGCTGCTTGGCGGCTTCATCAGCGAGAACAATTCATCGACGGTCTTCTGCGCCACCGCGCGCACGCGATCGCTGTTGTCCATGCCCGCAATGTTGACGCCGCCGACGACGGATCTGATCTCGTCGCGGAAGTCGGTGAGAAAGCGCAAGGGATCGCGCTGCTCGTTGGCGACGCGCGCGATCAGTCCCGTGATCAGGATTTGACACGCGATCAGCTTGCCGTTCAGTTCGTCCATGCTGCGCTCCCGTTGTGGAGCGCCGATATGGCCGATGCCGGTTTTCCTGACAACCGAAACGGCCTCCGCACGATTTAGAACCGTTCTTGCGGCCGATGCGCGGCGCCGCTCTGTCCAGAGCACACCGCTGTCGAGCATTGCACAAGATTTGCTCGCAGATCGTTCGTGGCGGGAGAATGCAGCACTGCACACCGTAGTGACACGGAGCTGCCTAAGCGGTGCAAAGCTTTCCAATTGTTTAGGATTCTCAACCGATAGTGCTGTTTACACTGGAACTTGGCGTGTATTATACAAGCGCGCTGGAACCCTATGATTGCCTCACAATTCGTAGCTTAAGGCATAAGAGCCGACACGAGACGATATGAAAAAGTCCCGGCCGATCCTCTGGATTCTGATCATCGCGGCCGTGGCCTCCGCGGGTTACTATGGTTGGCAGAAATTCGGCTCGCCCGACGCAGGAAAAGCCCAGACCGCACAGAAGGGGCCGCAGCGTCCGCCCGCCGTCCCCGTGAGCGTTTCGCCGGTTCAGAAAGTGGATTTCCCGGTTTACCTGACCGGTCTCGGCACGGTTGCGGGCTTCAACACCGTCCAAGTCCGGACCCGGGTGGATGGCCAGATCGACAAGATCGCCTTCACCGAAGGCCAGATCGTCAAGGAGGGCGAGCTCCTCGCCTCGATCGATCCCCGCCCCTATCAGGCCACGCTCGACCAGGCCAAGGCCAAGAAGGCCCAGGACGAGGCAAATCTGGCCAACGCCAATCTCGAGCTCCAGCGCGCCATGAAGCTCGGCGAATTCGCCACCGCACAGCGGGTCGACACCCAACGCTCCACCGTCGCGCAGCTCACCGCGCAGATCGCCGCCGACGACGCCGCGATCTCCAACGCGCAGACCCAGCTCGACTACACCCTGGTCAAGGCGCCGATCACCGGCGTCGCTGGCCTGCGCCAGGTCGACGTCGGCAACATCGTCAATTCCTCGACGCAGACCGGCATCGTCACGATCTCGCAGGTCGAGCCGATCTCGGTGATCTTCACCGCGCCGGAAGATCAGCTGCCCTATATCAGCGAGGGCCAGAAGGCCGGCGCGCTCAGGGTGATCGCCTTCACCACCGACGGCAAGAAGACGCTGGCCGAGGGCAAGCTCGCGGTCATCAACAACCAGGTCGACACCAGCAGCGGCACGATCCGGCTCAAGGCGGTGTTCGACAACAAGGACCACGCGCTGTGGCCCGGACAATCGGTGTCGACGCGCCTGCTGGTGCGCACCCTGAAGGATGCGACTGTTGTCCCGGATGACGCGGTCCAGCATTCCACCAACGGCCTCTACGCCTATACGGTCAATCAGGACAACAAGGCCGAACTGCACAAGATCATGGTCAGCTACGCCATCGACGGACGTTCGGTCGTCGACGAAGGTCTGACGCCCGGGCAGCAAGTGATCACCGGCGGCCAATTCAAGGTCCAACCGGGAAGCCTCGTCTCGACGGCCGTGGCGAGTACCGATCCGGCCCAGAACAAGGTTCGACAGGAATGAACGCGGGCGGGATTTCGGCACCTTTCATCCGTTATCCCATCGGCACATCGCTGCTGATGGCCGGCATTCTCTTCGTTGGTCTGGTCGCCTATCCCCTGCTGCCGGTCGCGCCATTGCCGCAGGTAGACTTCCCAACCATCCAGATCACCGCCAATCTGCCGGGCGGCAGCCCCGAGACCATGGCCTCGTCGGTGGCCCAGCCGCTCGAACGGCAATTCGCCCAGATCCCGGGCATCGCCCAGATGACGTCGACGAGCTATCTGGGCACCGCGTCGATCACCATCCAGTTCGACCTCAACCGCAGCATCGACGGCGCCGCCAACGACGTGCAGGGCGCCATCAACGCCGCGAGCGGTCAGCTGCCGAAGAACCTGCCCTCGCCACCAACCTACCGCAAGGTCAACCCGGCCGACGCGCCGATCCTGCTGCTGTCGGCGACCTCCGACACGTTGCCGCTGACCAGCGTCAGCGACGCGGTCGACGCCCAGCTCGCCCAGCAGATCAGCCAGCTCTCAGGCGTCGCCCAGGTCTTCATCGGCGGCCAGCAGAAACCGTCCATCCGCATCCAGATCGACCCGGCGAAACTCGTCGCTAAGGGCCTGTCGATGGAGGACGTGCGCAGCCAGATCGCGATCACCACCGTCGACAGCCCCAAGGGCAACATCGACGGTCCGAAGCGCGCCTACACGATCTACGCCAACGACCAGCTCACGCAGGCCAAGGACTGGAACGACGTCATCATCGCTTATCGCAATGGAGGTCCCTTGCGAATCCGCGATGTCGGCCAAGCGGTCAGCGGCGCCGAGGACGCCAAGCAGGCGGCCTGGGCCAACGGCAAGCGCGGCGTGTTCCTGGTGATATTCAAGCAGCCGGGCGCCAACGTCATCGAGACCGTCGACCGGATCAAGGCCACCCTGCCTCGCCTCGTCGCCGCGATCCCGCCCGCGATCAAGATCGAGCTCATCAGCGACCGCACCACGACGATCCGCGCGGCGGTCGAGGACGTCCAGTTCACGCTGCTGCTGACCATTGCGCTGGTGGTCATGGTCATCTTCATTTTCCTGCGCAGTTTCTGGGCAACCGTCATTCCCACCATCACGGTGCCGCTGGCGTTGCTGGGCGCCTGCGCCTTGATGTGGGTCGTCGGCTATTCGCTCGACAATCTGTCGCTGATGGCCCTCACCATCGCGGTCGGATTCGTCGTCGACGACGCCATCGTGATGCTGGAGAACATCACGCGCTACATCGAGGAAGGCGAATCGCCGATGGCGGCCGCCTTCAAGGGCTCCAAGGAAATCGGCTTCACCATCGTGTCGATCAGCATCTCGCTGGTCGCAGTGCTGATTCCGCTGCTGCTGATGGGCGGCATCATCGGGCGCCTGTTCCGCGAATTCGCCGTCGTGCTGGCGATGACGATCTTCGTCTCGATGTTCGTGTCGCTGACCCTGACGCCGATGATGGCCTCGCGCTTCCTGCGCGCCCATGGCGAGGTCACCCACGGCAGGTTCTACCAGTGGAGCGAGCGCGGCTTCGATGCGATGCTGCGCGGCTATGAATGGGGGCTCGACCATGCCCTGGCCTGGCGGCGCACGACGCTTACGATCTTCTTCGCGACGCTTGCGCTGTCGATCTATCTGTTCGTCCTGATCCCGAAGGGGTTCTTCCCGCAGCAGGACGTCGGCCTGATCACCGCGACCTCGGAAGCCTCCCAGGACATCTCGTTCGCTGAGATGCAGCGCCGCCAGGTCGAACTCGGCAAGATCGTGATGGACGATCCCGACGTGGCAACGATCGCGATGAACATCGGCGGCAGCGGCCGCGCCGGCAACAACGGCAACATGTTCATCACGCTGAAGCCGCTCAGCGTCCGCAATGCCTCGGCGCAGCAGATCATCGCGCGGCTGCGTCCCAAACTCGAAAAGGTATCCGGTGCCCGCCTCTACATGCAGGCGGCCCAGGACGTCCGGCTCGGCGGCAGGCCGACGCGCACGCAGTTCGAGTTCACGTTGCAGGACGCCGATCTCGCCGAGCTCAACGGCTGGGCCCCAAAGATCCTCGCCAAGATGCAGACGCTGCCGCAACTGCGCGACGTCGCGACCGACCAGCAGACCCAGGGCACCACGGTTCAGCTCAAGATCAACCGCGACACCGCTGCACGCTACGGCATCCAGCCGCAGCTGATCGACGACACGCTGTACGACGCCTTCGGACAGCGCCAGGTCACGCAGTATTTCACCCAGCTCAACACCTACAAGGTGATCCTCGAGATCCTGCCGGAGATGCAGGGCAGCCTCGAGAGCCTGAACAAGCTCTACCTGAAATCTCCGCTGACCGGCGACCAGGTGCCGCTGTCGACCTTCGCGACCTGGAGCACCGATCCGGTTCGCCCGCTCTCAATCAGCCACCAGGGCCAGTTCCCGGCGATCACGATCAGCTTCAACCTCGCTCAGGGCGTCGCGCTCGGCCAGGCCACGGAGGCCGTGCAGAAGGCGATGGCCGATCTCGGCGCGCCGCCGACGCTCAATTCGAGCTTCCAGGGCACGGCACAGGCGTTCCAGCAGTCGCTCGGCACTGTGCCGCTCCTCATCCTCGCGGCACTGGTCGTGGTCTATCTGATCCTCGGCATCCTCTACGAGAGCTACATCCATCCGATCACGATCCTGTCGACCCTGCCCTCGGCCGGCGTCGGCGCGCTCGCGATCCTGATGGCGGCAGGCTTCGAGTTCAGCCTCATTGCCTTGATCGGAGTCATTCTGCTGATCGGCATCGTGAAGAAGAACGGCATCATGATGGTGGACTTCGCCATCGCCGCGGAGCGCGACGAGCACAAGACGCCGGCGGAATCGATCCGGCAGGCAGCGCTGTTGCGCTTCCGTCCGATCATGATGACGACGATGGCTGCCCTGCTCGGCGGCGTGCCGCTGATGCTCGGCCACGGCACCGGCGCCGAGATTCGCCAGCCGCTCGGCTACGCCATGGTCGGCGGTCTGATCGTCAGCCAGGCGCTGACGCTGTTCACCACCCCGGTCGTCTATCTCTATCTCGACGAGCTCAACAACTGGTTCTCGGGCTGGGGCCGTAAGGGTGACGGCGAAGGCGACGAGACGGTCGAGCACGGCACCGTTAAGGAAGCTGCCGAGTAGCCGCTTGCAGCGCACGCCTCACGACGTTACAGCGAGGCCCTCGGTTCACGTCAACGCGGTCTTGCCATGCCCATGCAATCCAGACTTGTCGCCATAGCAGTCGCTGTCCTGGTGTCGGCGGGTGCCGCGCATGCCCAGCAAGGCGCCAAGAAGAACGCAGCTCCCTCTGCCCCGGCGGCACAGCCCGCGCCGGCTCCGACGCAGCCGCAGGCTGACGGCGCTGCGGCGCAGCAGCCCGGCTGGGTCGTGCGCTGTACCAGCGTCAGCCGCGACGCGCCGCTCGAATGCGCGATGGAGCAGAACGCGGTGCTGACCAAGACCGGTCAGACCATCGTCCTGATCAACATCCGCATCGCGCCCGACACCCGCACACCGGTGGCGCTGCTGCAATTGCCGCTCGGCCTCAACCTTCCCATCGGCGCCAAGCTCCAGGTCGACGAGGGCAAGACGGTCGATCTCCAGATCCAGACCTGCGAGAACCGCGGCTGCTACGCCTCGACGCCGATCGCACCGGACCTGCTTGCGACCTTGCGGTCGGGCAAGCAGTTGAAGGTCTCCTTCCAGAACATGGCCAAGGAAACGATCGCGATCCCGATGCCGCTGGGCGATTTCGCGGCCGCCTACGACAAGATCAAGTAGCGACGCCTCGCCGTTACTGCGGCAGATCCATCTCCAGCCTGCCGCCGATACCGGGCGCCTCCAGGCGGACGCCGGTCAGTCCACGCCCAGATAAGCCTTCTGCACCTGCGGGTCCTCCGCGAGCGCCGCCGCTGTGCCTGACAGCACGCTCTTGCCGACCTGGAGCACCGTGGCGAAATCCGAGACCTCCAGTGCGAGCTCGATCGACTGCTCGGCGAGCAGGATGGTCAGGCCCTCGCGATGCAGGCGGCCGAAGGTCTCGTACATGGACTCGACCACCGCCGGCGCGAGCCCGAGCGAGGGTTCATCCAGCATCAACAGCTTCGGGTCGCTCATCAGCGCGCGCCCGACCGCGAGCATCTGCCGTTCGCCACCAGACATGGTGCCGGCACGCTGGTTGCGGCGTTCCTTCAGGCGCGGAAAGATCTCGTAGACGCGTTCGAGCAGCGTGGCCTGACGCGACCTGTCGCGCAGCGGCGTTGCGCCGAGCAGCAAATTGTTCTCGACGCTCTGCTGCACGAACAGCCGCCAGCCTTCCGGCGACAGCGCCAGCCCCTTGCGCACAATCGCAAACGCCTTCTCGCCGGCGATGTTCTCGTCGCGAAAGTGAATCGACCCGGAATGCACGGGAATGAGGCCGGCGATCGCGTTCAGCGTCGTGGTCTTGCCGCCGCCATTGGAGCCGAGCAGCGCGACCACGCTGCCTTCGGGAACCTCCAGCGAGACGTCGGATACGCCGATGAGATCGCCATAGCGCACCTCGAGGTGCTCGATCCGCAGCAACGGCCCGCTCATAGGTCCGGCCCGCCCATCAGCTCGACCGGCGTGTGGCCGGCAGCCGCCTTGGCTGCACGCTTGCCGAGATAGGCCTCGATCACCGCCGGGTTGGATGTCACCTCGCGCGGCGAGCCGCGGGCGATCTCCTTGCCTTGGTGGAACACCATCACGCGGCTGGCGAGCGACATGATTACTTCCATGATGTGCTCGACGATCACGAGCGTGATGCCGGAACGATGGATGTCGCGCACGAGGTCGATGGCGAGCCTCACCTCATGGGCGTTGAGGCCGGCCATGGCTTCGTCGAGCAGAAGCACCTTCGGCTCGGTCGCAAGCGCCCGCGCGATCTCCAGCCGCTTGCGGCCCGGCGTGCCGAGCGAGCGCGCCGGCGCATCCGCAAGCCTGATCATGCCGACGCGCTCGAGCACCGCGCGCGCCTTGGCCTCGGCGTCCTTGCGATGCGAGGTGCGCAGGAACGCGCCGATCATGACGTTCTCCAGCACCGTCATGCCCTCAAAGGTCTGCGGCACCTGGAAGGTACGGGCGAGCCCAAGCCCGGCGCGCAGTTCCGGCGTGAAGTCGGTGATGTCACGGCCCTCGAACAGGACGCGGCCAGAAGTGGTCTTGAGATCGCCAGTCAGGCAATTGAAGAAGGTGGACTTGCCCGCACCGTTCGGGCCGATCAGGCCGAGGATGTCGCCCTGCTCCAAAGTCACGGAGGCATCGTCCACCGCTTTGAAGCTGCCGAACGCCTTTGTAATTTCGCGTGCCTCAAGGAGCATGGCCAGCTCCCGTGTCCTTTTGCTTGCTGCGCCGCGTGAACAGGCTAAGCAAGCCACCCGGCTGGAAGCGCGCGATCACCACGATGATCGCGCCATAGAGCACGAAGGTGAGTCCGGCGCCCTTGCCGCCGAGCCAACTGTTCGAGATCTCCTCCAGCGGCACCAGGATCGCGGCACCGACGAGGGGCCCGAACAAAAGTCCTGCTCCGCCCAGCGCCGCCATGATCAGGATTTTCACCGAGATCAGGATGCCGAACCCCGACTCGGGATCGACGAAGCCGAACATCATGGCATAGAGCGCGCCGGCGACGCTCGTCAGCGCCGCGCTCAGCATGTAGGCGTAGAGCTTGGTGCGGCTGGCGGGTGCGCCGAGCGAGCGCGCCGCGCGCTCGGAATCCTTAATCGCGCGCAGGTAAAATCCCATGCGGCTGTTGGTCATCCACCAGGTGATCAACAGCGTGATCACGAGGATTGCGAGGAAGAGATAATAATACGGCAGTGACGATAGGAACGAGAGATCGAAGATGCTGCGCGGCACGGTCGGCCCGGAGAGCCCGACCGCCGCACCGAGCCAATCGGTGTTGGTCACGATCAGCCGCATCGTCTCGGCAACGGCGATGGTCGCCATGCTGAAATAATGGCCCGACAGACGCAGCGTCGGCACGCCGATGATCGCGGCCAGGGCCACGGCGAGCACGATCCCGCCGGGAATGCCGAACAGGGGCGACAGGCCGAACTTTGCGTAGGATCCCATCGCGGCATAAGCACCGCAGCCAAAGAAAACGACGTGGCCGACCGAGACCTGGCCGGCATAGCCGCCGACGATATTCCATGCGGACGCCGCAATCGCATAAAGCAGCACCAGCGCGCCCAGGCGCTGCTGGAACGGCGAGGACAGCAGGAGCGGATAGGCGATCGCAAACGCTACGACGACCGAGAGCCAGATCAAGCGCCGCATCACAGCTTTCTCATCAGGTCTTGCCCATCAGGCCCTGCGGCCGGAACCAGAGGAAAAGCAGGAACAGGACATAGACGACGATGTCCTTGTAGATCGCGCCAATCAGATAGCCCGACAGGGACTCGATCACGCCGATCAGCAGGCCCGCGACGAGGGCGCCTGGCACGCTGCCAAAACCGCCGAGCGATACCGTGACGAAGGCGACGATGCCCAGCGTCTCGCCGACGGTCGGCACGATGTAGAAGAAGTTCGCGATCAGCGCGCCAGCAAGCCCGGTGGCGCCCGCCGCAATCGCCCAGGCGATTGCCTGCATGCTGTCGGGACGGATACCCATGAGCTGGGCCGCTGTTTGATCCTCCGCCACCGCCAGCATCTTCGAGCCGAGCGAGGTCCGCGTCAGCAGCAGATGCAGCCCGAGCGTGACGAGCAGCGCAACCACGCCGGCAAGCAGCCGCGAGGCCTCGATGCGCAGGCCCGCGAACGCATAAGTGCCGCCCACGATGTTCGGAGGCATCGACAGGAAATTAGCCCCGAACCACCAGAACACGGAATAACGCAGCAACAGCGCAAGCCCGAAAGTGCCGAGGATCTGCGCCAGCATCGGTCCCTTCATGATGTCGCGGATCAGGGTGAAATAGACCACGACCCCGACGGTCGCGAGCACCAGCGTCGCCAGCAGCGCGCCGAGGATCGGCCCTCCTCCCAACAGCGTGTAGACGACATAGGCGACGTACATGCCGAGCATGACGAAATCGCCATGCGCGAAATTGACGATGTTCATCATGCCCCACACCAGCGTGAGGCCTGAGGAAAACAGGGCATAGACTGCGCCAAGCAGAAGCCCGCCGACAATCACCTGCACGAGGACAAAGGACATGAGCCAGCGTTGCTCTGATCAAACCATCTCGGGAATGGCGGGGCGCGCAGCCCCGCCTTCAAATCTCACCAGCCCTTGTAGGGCAGCACCGGCGCCTTCGCGGCGTTGGCCTTCGGCCATACCGCGGTGTAGTTCTCGCCGTCCTGGAGCTGGATAATGAGCCCGGAGGCGAGGATATTCTGGCCCTTGTCGTCGAACTTCACGCCCTTGTAGCCCATCATCAATTGCTCGGGCTTCAGATCGGTCGCCTTCAACGCGGCCTGGATCTTCGCCGGATCGGTCGAGCCGGCGCGGTCGATCGCGTCGGCCAGCACGAAGAAGCCCTGCATCTGACGGCCGACGGTGTCGTCCATCTCCTCGCCGCTCTTTTTCTTGTACAGATCGGCGATGATGGCTGATGGTGAGCCGGCCGGCCCCACCGACCATGACGAACGGTTGAAGACGCCTTGCGATATCTTGCCGACCGCCTTGATGAAGGAGGGATCGGAATAGCCGGCGTCGTCGGCCAAAAGCACCGCCGGCTTGTAGTCAAGCGACTGCATGGTCTTGGCGAACAGTATCGCATCCGACGTGTAGCTGATCATGATGATCACGTCGGGCTTCTTGTCCTTGAGCTGGAGCACCTGGCCCTGAACATCGGTCGCATTGACGGGATAAGCGACGTCGACTGCGATGGCCTGGCCCTTCTCCTTGAAGGCGGCGCTGATCGTGTTGGCGACCGAGGTGCCGTATTCGGTGTTGTCGTGAACCAGCGCGATTGCATCGGTCTTGGCGCCTTGCGCCTTGATGTCGGCGAGGAAATCGACATAGGCCTTGGCGAAGTCGGTGGCGATCGGCGTGGTGCGGAAGAACCATTTGAAGCCGCGCTCTGTGAGATTGGCGGCGACCGACTCGGAGTTCAGGAAGGGAATGCCGTATTTTTCGGCGATCGCGCTCGAGGTCAGCGTGACGCCGGACTGATACGAGCCGAACACGGCGGCTACCTTGTCTTCCGTGATCAGGCGCAGCGCCTGGTTCTGGCCTGTCGCCGGGTTGCCCTGGTTGTCGGCGAACACGATCTCGATCTTGGCGCCGCCGAGGCTCGCAAGGCCTGCGTTCTTGGCCAGCGGCAGAGTGCCGAGCTCGGGATGTGCGTTGTTGATGATGTCCATGGCGACCTCGAGCGCCGCCTTGGCGTGCGCCCCGATCGAGGCGGTGCCGCCCGACATCGGCAGGATCGCGCCGATCTTGACGACCTTGTCCTGGGCCTGCGCGGCTGAAGCGAGCGCAGCGGACATCGCGGCCGCGCAAAGCAGCCCGGTGACGTGCTTCAATCTCATGAAATCAAACCTCCCAAAGGGTTTCCCCAACCAGATTTTTTGGAAGCTCGGCTAAGCGCCCACTTCCGTTTGTTTATGCCTGGCGATGAGAGGATGGCATGCTGGCCCGGCACCGGCAAGTGAAACGGCTTGCCACGATGTTGCACGGACAAGCACCGACGTGTGGGCTGGGTCAGCGCCCTCACCCCACGGGGTCGCTCGCCCTTAGCAGCGTCGTGAAGCCGCCATAGATCATGCGCTTGCCGTCAAACGGCATGCCGTCCAACTTCAGCCGCGGGTCCGACATCACCTTCTTGTTGACGGCGTCGCGGGTCTCCCGGTCGCGATAGACGATCCAGGAGAACACCACGATCTCGCCCTCCTTCGCCATCACGGCACGCGGAAACGACGTGAGCTCGCCATAGGGCACGTCGTCGCCGATGCATTCGACATAGTCGAGCGCGCCGTGCTCCATCCAGATCGCGCAGGCGGATTGCGCTAGCGCCTTGTAGGCCTCGATGTTGTCCTTCGGCACGGCCAGCACAAAACCATCGACATAGGGCATCACGGATCTCCTTGGGTTGTGTCTCCGAAGGACGATGCGGCGCCTGACGATCCGACCAGGAAGCGCGATTTTCGGATGAGGCAAACGGTCGCGCGCCGCCGCGGCGCGCCGCTGGAGCCTGCGATCCCACGGCCCGCACGTCCCCATTGGACCGCAAAACGCCCCTGCGTCGCAGCGCTTGCCAGCCCACAGCCGAGCGGGTAGAAACCCTCCACGCCTGAGCCGTGATTTGCGCGATAAGCGCCATCGGCCACAGCCGGACAAATCAAGAAGTCTTTGAATTTGTTCGGCTATTCCGTTGGGGAATGGTGTAACGGTAGCACAACAGACTCTGACTCTGTTTGTCTAGGTTCGAATCCTAGTTCCCCAGCCACTCCAGGTAAGCAGCTCACAATCAGACCGTCAGAGGTTGCGTACTCTTTGAGCGGTGCTGCTAAATCACGATGCGATCGAAGTCGGTGGCGATCCTCGTGTATGGAAAAATCACCGTTGCTTCGGCCAGGAGCTCTTCGTCGCGATAGCGCCCCGACATGTGATTCAGCACGAGTTGCCCGACGTTGTTCGCGGCGGCAAATGAAGCCGCCTCGCGGGCGGTGAGGTGGCCATAGTCCCGCGCGGTCGCAGCGTCGCGATCGAGGAAGGTCGCCTCGACCACCAGCAGATCGGCGTCGACGACATGTTTGGATAGCCCGTCGGTGGTTTCGGTGTCGCCGATTACCACGAACTTCCTGCCGCCGCTCGGCGGCCCCAGAACGTCTTCCGGATCGATCGTACGGCCGGCGATCACGACCGGTCGTCCCGCGGCCAGTTCTCCACGCATCGGCCCATCGGGAACACCGAGCTCGGCGAGGCGCTCCCGCTCAAGATGGCGGCGTGCCGGACTCTGGAAGCAAAAACCAAAGCTGTCGGTGTCGCGGTGGCGGACCGAGAAGCAATCGATTGTAAAGTCGCCGGCGTCGATAACCTGTCCTTCAGTCAGCGGCGCGAACTCCACAGGGATCGGCGCCCTGCCCGCGCCCCACAGGCCGGCAAGCATGCGGATGACGATGTCGAGCGTGCCCTGGCCTCCATGGACGGTCATCGCGTCCGATTGCTGGCGCAACCCAAGCGTCGAGAAAAGACCGGGGATGCCGAGCACGTGATCGAGATGGGCATGCGTCAGCAGGATGCGGTCAAGCCGTCGAAAGCCCGCGCCGCTGCGCAGCAACTGGCGCTGCGTGCCCTCGCCGCAATCGATGAGGACGCGCTTGCCCGCAGCCTCCACCAGGAGAGCGGGATGGTTGCGCTCCGCCGACGGAACGCTGGCCGAAGTCCCAAGGAATGTCAGGGCGAACATGCTCGTCAGTATCCAGGCTTCACCGCCCCAATGCCACGTGAGCAGCAGCGCGTACAGAGCCGATCGATCGCGCATAGACCGCGGCAAGAAGCGCGTATCCCGCGATCTGGCGGCCGACGCCGCCTTCGGCCCCCGACCGGCGGACAGATCTGGTTCCCGTTGCGCGGCCTCCTCATTACATCTGCCAAATTGCATGCTCGATACTCGGATCGATTTGCAGCCGAGCGACATCGACGCGGCGATGCAAGACAATGGAGATCGTGATGCCGTCCGGATCGACCGCCACTGACTGGGACTACGGTTCGATCAGCACACTGCTGAGCGCCCTGCACGCGCGCAAGGTTTCTGCGTCGGAGTTGATCGAGCATACGATCGCGCGCATCGAGGCGCTGGACGGGCGAATCAATGCCGTCGTCGTTCGCGATTTCGATCGGGCAAGAGAGGCCGCACGCGCCGCCGATGCCGCGCTTGGCCGCGGCGAGCGGCAGCCATTGCTCGGCATCCCCGTGACGTTGAAAGAACCGTTCAACGTCGCCGGCCTGCCGACGACATGGGGCTTTCCGCATTTCAGGGATTTCCAGCCGGCGGAGGACGCCCTCGTCGTCTCGCGGTTGAAGGCGGCGGGCGCTGTCATCATCGGCAAGACCAACATCCCGATCGGTCTGCGGGATTTCCAGAGCTACAATGAGATCCACGGGACGACGAACAATCCATGGGATCTCGGCCGATCGCCCGGCGGCTCCTCAGGCGGATCGGGCGCGGCGCTGGCCGCAGGGTTCGGACCGCTCTCGATCGGCTCGGACATCGGCGGCTCGATCCGGGTACCTGCGCATTTCTGCGGTGTGTTCGGACACAAGCCGAGCCTCGGCCTGGTCCCGCTGCGCGGATACAGCCTGCCGCCGGCGCCGCCTGTGCCTGGCCAGGGCGATCTGGCCGTCGTCGGGCCGATGACGCGCACCGCCTCGGACCTCGCGCTCGCCCTCGACGTGATCGCCGGCCCCGACGAGACGCGCGACGGGATCGGCTATCGTCTTGCGTTGCCGGCCCCGCGCCACGACCAGCTCAGGGATTTCAGGATTCTCGTGATCGATACGCATCCGTTGATGCCGACAGGCGATGCCGTGCGTTCCGCCATCGGGCGGTTGGCGGAACGGCTCGAACGATCAGGCGCGCGGGTTTCGCGCTCGAGTGCGTCGCTGCCCGACCTCGCCGAATCCGCGCGGCTCTACATGAAGCTGCTCAACGCGGCGCGAAGTCCACGCCTGACATCAGCCGCGCTCGTAGAGGCGCAAGGAGTTGCCGCGGCACTTTCGCCCGACGATCACAGCCTGCAGGCCGAGCGCGCGCGCGGCTGGGCGATGGTCCATCGCGACTGGCTGGCGACCGATGCGGCGCGCTTGCGGCTGCAACAACGGTGGCAGGAGCTGTTCCGAGATTTCGACGCAGTGATCTATCCGGCCGCGGCCGGGCCGGCGTTTCCACAGGACCAGTCCGAGCCGTTCGACGCGCGGCAACTCGATATCGACGGACAGCTCTACAACTATGCCGATGCATGCTTCATCTGGGCAGACCCCGCTTCGACCTGCGGACTGCCTGCGACCGCCGTTCCGATCGAGCGCACGCCATCGGGCCTGCCGATCGGCGTCCAGATCATCGGGCCTTATCTCGAGGACCACACCACGATTGCGCTCGCCGGATTGATCGAACACGCGTTCGGCGGCTTCGTCCCGCCGCCGTCGCTGGCTGCCACGCAATCGGTGAGATGATAGAGGAAGGCGGCAACGGTCGTCAGGTTCTTTCAGTCGATTGCGCCTCGACCGCCTGCACGGCGACACTCGCGACCTGCTGCAACGCTTCGCGGTCCGAGCCCGAAGACGCCATCACGCCCATACCGACGGATACCGCTGAGACATAGCGTGCGAGTGCCGCGGGGTCGGCGCTCTCCTTGAGATCGCCTTCGGACCTTGCGCGAATGAAGCGATCGCGGAGCTGATCTTCGTTCTCGGCGCGGCGGGCGGCGAGTTCAAAAGGGACGCTCTCTGATCCGGTGCCGCACGCAATGCCGCCCTGCACGAGCAGGCAGCCCGGCGGGTTGGCCGGATCAGTTTGCTTGTCGGCGATGCCCATCAGCATCCGCTCGGCGACGTCGCGGGCGGTGGGTGCCGCCACCACCTCGTCCATCCAGACGTTGCGCAATTTGGTGTAGCGGTCGAGTGCGGCCTTCAGCAGCCCTTCCTTGTTGCCGAAACAGGCATAGAGGCTGGGCGGATTGATCCCCATGGCCTCGGTCAACTGAGCGATCGTGGCACCCTCATAGCCATGGCGCCAAAACACTTCCATCGCCTGGTCCAACGCCGTTTCGGCGTCGAATTCGCGGGGGCGTCCCATGCCCATGTGCCTGTTCTCCTCGAAATCGGCGTCGTCTCTCAACCTAACGCCAGATCCTATCTCTTTGTTCTCGCTTTATTTTCTCTTCCACTTGCTAACTCTTGCGGTAAGCGGCTACAATTTTCTTAGCGGACGGTACATAAGTATCTTGCGCTGCGGTATCCAGCTCCACATCTGTAGTGAACACTACATATCTGGAGCGCGCAAATGCCCCCCTCCCAAAATACCTCTCGCCCTGGCCGTGTCCGCCGCCTTCTCGGCGGCGTCGCCATCGTGGGCGCTCTCGCCGTAGCCGGCTCGATCGCGACCGGCCATTACTTTCGTGCCGCGCAGGCGACTGCGACCGCCGCGGCCGAGCAAGCTGTCCCCGTCACTGTCGCGCTGATCGAACCAAAGCAGACGGTGCTGTGGGACGATTTCTCCGGCCGGCTCGAGGCGATCCAACGCGTCGAGCTTCGCCCGCGCGTGGCCGGTGCGATCCTGTCGGCCAACTTCACCGAAGGTGCGCTGGTGAAGGCAGGCGACGTCCTGTTCAAGATCGACCCGGCGCCCTACGCGGCCGAGGTCGACAAGGCCGCGGCCCAGCTCGAAGCTGCGAAAGCGCGCGTCGTGTTCACGCAGAATGAGCTCGAGCGCGGCGCGCAACTGGTGGGCAACGCGGTGGTCACGCGGCGCGACTACGACCAGCGCGACAACGCCAACCGCGAGGCCATCGCCAACGTGAAGGCGGCCGAGGCGACTCTCCAGACCGCAAAACTCAATCTCGATTACACCGAGGTCCGTGCGCCCGTGGACGGCCGCGTCGGCAAGATCGAAGTCACCGTCGGCAATCTCGTCGCCGCCGGCACCGCCTCTCCGGTGCTGACCTCACTGGTCTCGGTCAATCCGATCTATGCGTCATTCGATGCGGATGAAGAGCTGGTGGTGCGGGCGTTGAACTCGATTTCCGAGGACTCCGGCAAGCGCGGCAATCTCGACCAGATCCCGGTCGCGATGGCGACCTCCGGCGGTCTCTCCGCGAAGGGGCACATCCAGCTCATCGACAACCAGGTCAACGGCCAGAGCGGCACCATCCGTGTCCGCGCGGTGTTCGACAACGAGGACGGGCGTCTCATCCCCGGTCAGTTCGCCCGCGTGCGCATGGGCCAACCCAAGCAGCAATCGCTGGTCATGATCGACGAGCGCGCGATCGGTACCGATCAGGACAAGAAGTTCGTGATGGCGGTCGGCGACGACAGCCGCGCGGTCTACCGGTCGATCACGCTCGGTGGCTCGGTGGACGGGTTGCGTATCGTGACGGCGGGGCTGAAGACCGGCGACCGCATCATCGTCAACGGCCTCCAGCGCGTGCGCCCGGGTGCCCTGCTCAAGACGGAGATCGCGGCAATGGGCGCGCGCGGGCCGCAGCAGGCATCCAACCACAGCAATCAGGACGTCGTGCAGCGTTAGCGTCTCCGCCATGCCGGAGCGCGCGGGCAGCGCGAACCGGAATGTCGAAATCGTTGAACTACCTAGACATACTTCTGGCTTCCGGGTTCGCGGCTTTGTCTGCACCCCGGAATGACGGGAGAGTCGTCTCTCGCGCAGGGGCAAGGCTATGAATCTCTCAAAATTCTTCATCGATCGTCCGATTTTCGCCGGCGTGCTGTCGGTCCTGATCTTTCTCGCGGGCCTGATCTCGCTGTTCGCGATGCCGATCTCGGAATATCCCGACGTCGTGCCGCCCTCGGTGGTGGTGCGCGCGACCTATCCGGGCGCCAATCCGAAGGTGATCGCGGAAACGGTGGCAACGCCGATCGAGGAGCAGATCAACGGCGTCGAAAACATGCTCTACATGTCGAGCCAGGCGACCACCGACGGCGCGATGACGCTGACGGTGACGTTCCGGCTCGGCACCGATCCTGACAAGGCGACGCAACTGGTGCAGAACCGCGTGCAGCAGGCCGAGCCGCGCCTCCCCGCCGTGGTGCGTCAGCTCGGCATCATCACCAAGAAGTCCTCGCCCGATCTCACCATGGTCGTGCATCTGCTGTCGCCGAACAATCGCTACGACATGACGTATTTACGCAACTACGCCGTGCTCAACGTCAAGGACCGGCTGGCGCGGATCGACGGCGTCGGCGACGTTCAACTCTATGGCGCCGGCGACTATTCGATGCGGGTGTGGGTCGATCCGCAGAAGGCCGCCGAGCACGGTCTCACGGCGAGCGATATCGTCAAGTCGATCCAGGCGCAGAACGTCGAAGCCGCCGCCGGCGTGGTCGGCTCCTCCCCGAACGTCAAGGGCATCGACCTGCAACTGTCCGTCAACGCCGAGGGACGGCTTGCGAACGAGGAGCAGTTCGGCGACATCGTGGTCAAGACCGGCACGCGTGGCGAGGTGGTGCGGCTGCGCGACGTCGCACGCATCGAGCTCGGCGCCTCGCAATACGGCCTGCGTTCGCTGCTCGACAACAAGCAGGCGGTGGCGATCCCGATTTTCCAGGCGCCCGGCTCCAATGCGCTCGAGATCTCCGACCACGTTCGCGCCACCATGGCCGAAATCAAGAAGAACATGCCGGAAGGCGTGTCCTACCAGATCGTCTACGACCCGACCCAATTCGTCCGCTCGTCGATCGAGGCCGTGATCCACACGCTGCTGGAGGCGATCGCGCTGGTGGTGCTGGTGGTGATCCTGTTCCTGCAGACCTGGCGCGCGTCGATCATTCCGCTGCTGGCGGTGCCCGTGTCGATCGTCGGCACCTTCGCGGTGATGCACGTCTTCGGCTTCTCCATCAACGCGCTCAGCCTGTTCGGCCTGGTGCTTGCGATCGGCATCGTGGTCGACGACGCCATCGTCGTGGTCGAGAACGTCGAGCGCAACATCGAGGGCGGGCTGTCGCCGCGCGATGCGACCTACCAGGCGATGCGCGAGGTGTCGGGGCCGATCATCGCGATCGCCATGGTTCTGATCGCCGTGTTCGTGCCGCTCGCCTTCATCTCCGGCCTCACCGGGCAATTCTACAAGCAGTTCGCGCTGACGATCGCGATTTCGACCGTGATCTCGGCCGTCAACTCGCTGACGCTGTCGCCGGCGTTGTCGGCCCTGCTGCTCAAGGGACACAACGAGCCGAAGGACCGGCTGACGATCATCATGGAAAAGGGCCTCGGCTGGTTCTTCCGCGGCTTCAACAAGGTGTTCACACGCTCGTCGGAGAATTACAGCGGCACCGTCACCAAGGTGATCTCGGGCAAGGCGGCCGTCATGGGCCTCTACGTGGTCCTGGTCGGCCTCACCGCCTTCCTGTTCCAGCAGGTCCCGAGCGGCTTCGTGCCGGGTCAGGACAAGCAGTATCTGGTCGGGTTCTCACGACTGCCTGATGGCGCAACGCTGGACCGCACCGAAGACGTCATCCGCAAGATGAGCGACATCGCGCTGACCCAGCCCGGTGTCGAGAGCTCAGTTGCATTCCCGGGCCTGTCGATCTCGGGCTTCACCAACTCCTCCAACGCCGGCATCGTGTTCTCAACGCTGAAGCCGTTCGACGAGCGCAAGAGCCCCGCGCTGAGCGGCAATGCAATCGCGGCCGACCTCAACAAGAAATACTCCGGGATTCAGGAGGCCTTCATCGCCATGTTCCCGCCGCCGCCGGTCAACGGTCTCGGCACCATCGGCGGCTTCAAGCTGCAGATCGAGGATCGCGCCGGCCTCGGCTATGAGGCGCTGAACCAGGCGACGAATGCGTTCATGGCGGCGATGCAGAAGGCACCGGAGATCGCCGGCGTGTTCTCGAGCTTCCAGGTCAACGTGCCCCAGCTCTTTGCCGATATCGACCGCACCAAGG
Organism: Bradyrhizobium sp. WSM1417; assembly: GCF_000515415.1. NCBI lineage: Bacteria > Pseudomonadati > Pseudomonadota > Alphaproteobacteria > Hyphomicrobiales > Nitrobacteraceae > Bradyrhizobium > Bradyrhizobium sp. WSM1417. The sequence continues at coordinate 4,224,710 of NZ_KI911783.1, read as the reverse complement.
CGCTCCAGCTCGGCGTCCCCGTGACGGAGGTGTTCAACACGCTCCAGATCTATCTCGGTTCCTACTACGTCAACGACTTCAACAAGTTTGGCCGCACCTATTCCGTTTACGTGCAGGCCGACGCGCCCTTCCGCGCGCGTGCCGACGACATCAGGCAGTTGAAGGTGCGCTCGTCCTCCGGCGACATGGTCCCGCTGTCGGCGTTGCTCACGATCCGCCAGAGCGCGGGCCCCGAGCGCGCGATCCGCTACAACGGCTTCCTGTCCTCCGACATCAACGCGGCGGCTGCGCCCGGCTTTTCCTCCGGCCAGGCACAGGAGGTCGCGACGCGGATCGCGGCGGAGACATTGCCGCCCGGCTTCGCCTTCGAATGGACCGACCTGACCTATCAGGAGTTCATCGCCGGCAATTCCGGCCTCTGGGTGTTCCCGCTGGCGATCCTGCTGGTGTTCCTGGTGCTGGCCGCACTCTATGAAAGCCTGACCTTGCCGCTCTCGATCCTCATGATCGTGCCGATGGGTCTGTTGGCTGCGATGTTCGGCGTCTGGATCTCAAAGGGCGACAACAACGTCTTCACCCAGATCGGCTTGATCGTGCTGGTGGGACTCTCGGCCAAGAACGCGATCCTGATCGTCGAATTCGCGCGTGAGCTCGAATTTGCCGGACGCACGCCGATCCGGGCCGCGATCGAGGCGAGCCGCTTACGGCTGCGCCCGATCCTGATGACGTCGATGGCGTTCATCATGGGCGTCTTGCCGCTGGTGTTATCCACCGGCGCAGGCTCGGAGATGCGGCGCGCCATGGGCGTCGCCGTGTTCTCCGGCATGATCGGCGTCACCGTATTCGGCCTGTTCCTGACGCCGGTGTTTTATGTGCTGCTGCGGACCGTCACCGGCATGAAGCCGCTGACGCATCACGCTAGCGACACCAGCGCGGCGCCGGTGCAACCCGTCGGGCACTAGATCAGGGAAATCCCCGACAGCAACAACAAAACGAGCACGGTCTTGCGAAAGACCGCCTCGTTGACCCTGTGGAAGGCGATCACGCCGAGCGCGGAGCCTGCGAACAGCGCCGGCAGGCTGACCGCGAGATCGACGAAGACTTTCGACGACAGATCGTGATGTCCGACCAGCAGCGCGATGGCGAACAGCTGCATCGCGGCGATGAACGGCTGCACCAGGCCGCGCTGCTCGCTCTTGGGCATGCCGCGCATGTCGCACCAGATCGTCGGGATCGCGCCGGGCATCGCGGTCAGCCCGCCGACCAGCCCTCCCCCGAACCCGATCAAGGCAACCCAATGCCGCCCGACCGCCTCGCCGGCCGTCACCAACGTCGGCCGGAGCAACATGTAGGCCGCATAGAGTGCAACGATGATGCCGAAGCCGCGCCGGAGCAGATGCGTATCGGTGCTCTGGAGCAGCGATACCGCGATGGGAACTCCGATCAAGCCGCCGACGATCAGTAGCAGGCTGCCTTCCCAGCGGATATTGCGTCGAAGCGCCCACAGATTGGTGGCCTGCACGCCGATGCTGCACGCCATCATCAGCGGCACGGCTTCGAGCGGCTGAAACACCCGGAGCAGGATGGCGCCCGCCACCGCCGAGAAGGCAAATCCCGAGAGCCCGGAGACGAAGGCGCCGGCGAACACGGCAACGCTGAGCAGCATCAGAGTCGTGACATCAGGCACAATCCGCCCTCCGGTCAGTCGTAGGGAATTTGCGAGACAGGGATATCGGCTCTCTCGGTGCAAACGACCGGCACGAGTGGAACCGACGGATGCGCGTAAGCGTGCGATCGCTCCAGCATCGCGAGGCCGACCAGTTGGAGCGTGACGAGCGCCGCGGTCAGCGCGATCGCGACGATGTTGACGTTATGCACGTTCGAATTTGGGGTGCCCGGCGGCGCGCTCGCACCCATCAGATCCGTGGGCATTTTCTGCAATATCCTCTTCGTTGCTGACCGGAATGATTTCATTCAAACGGAATGTTTCGTGCGGCTGCTCCAGCAGATGCCGATAGCGTTGCAACACGCGCTGCGCGTCGATTTCCCGCTGCGCGCGGAGCACCGCGCCTATGCGGGCGACGATATCGCGGAACCTGCCTGCCAAAACCGGTGACGCCGTTCGCATGACAATCTCCTCTCAACCTGTTCGAGAGGTTGACGGGATCCACTTCCGCCTGCAGTGAATTGCTTCACACAAATGCCCGATACGTCGAACAACAGACCGTGTGATGTTCAGTAGAATAGAGCGCAGAAAATCGCGTCATTCGATCGAACGACGTGCGATAACTTTCTAATGATGCTTATGATTGAACCTATTGCGAGCTGCAGCGACTCGCTTGCGTTTTTGAACGCGCCTCAATGCACGAGCGGATTAGAGAATCCAGCTGCGAGCTTGACGAGATCGGCTTGACGAGAAACGCCGGTCTTGGCGAACACCCGATGCAGATGCGTCTTCACCGTCGTCTCCGCGATACCGAGCGCAATCGCCGTCTCCGGCACACCGCCGACATCGACGATCGACTGCAAGACTCTCAGTTCCGCAGGCGTGAGTTCGAAAGTGCGGTCGATGAGGCCGGCACATGAGCGGCCGTCGAGTTCCGCTTTCCAGATGAACAAGGCTCCCACAGCCGAACTGCGCTCGGCCGTCTCCTCACGCTGCAGTGACGGCAGCGCAATGACGTGCGCGACGTAGTAGGAACCGTCATGCGAGATCAGCGGAATTTTCCGTCCCGAAGATACCGCCAACGCGACCTCGCTTGTGTCACGGAAAATGTCGCGCAGCGCCGAATTTGCGGCGGAGGATCTTGCCACCAACCGGCCCGAGACAGACCGCAGGACATCATCGGCGGCCAGGATCGTCTCCGCGGCTGGATTGCTGTGGACGATATGACAGGTCGAATCGAGCAAGATGACACCGGCATTCAGTTGGTCCACGACGTCGGCGAGCGCGATCGCGTGCTGCTGCTTCCGTTCGATCGCCCGGTTGATCAGCAACGCCCGGCTCGCATGCGGAACCAGGAACTGCATCCGCGCCCGTTGCTCGGTGTCGAGCATCCCCCTGCCCGGGATCACCGTCATCAGCATCGGACAGGACGACTTCGACTGCTCCAGCACCACGTTGGCGACGTCAACGCAGCCTTGGGGGCGCAGCCATTCCTGGTAGAAGCGGCCGCGGCGATATTCGTCGAAATCCACGAGATCGGGGATGTTCCGCACCTCGCCATAGCGCGGAAGCCGAGCGAGCGGGTCATACCGGGAGTAGGTCTCCGCATAGAGCTGAATGTAGTGCGGATCGACTCCGCAGTAATAATGCGTCGCGCCCGATTTGCTGACCGGGTCCTTCGAAATCAGACCACAGGCCTGGCTGCCGATGAAGGCATTGAGTTTGACAACGACCTCGCTCCACAACTCCGGGTGGAGACCCGCGTCATAGATAGTCTCGATCAACTCGGACGGCTTTGGAGGTCGGGGCATCGGAAGAGCCAATACTGACACATGGAGATGGCGACATGTTCTTCATGCCTGGCGGCTTCCGTGAGTCTTTCGCGGGAGCGAAAGGTTCAATCGTGAAGGCAAAATCGACGGTCTAGTTGACGAGCGGATTGGAGAATCCTGCCGCAAGCTTGACGAGATCGGCCTGACGCGAAACGCCCGTCTTGGCGAACACGCGATGCAGATGCGTCTTCGCCGTCGTTTCCGCGATACCGAGCGCGACCGCCGTCTCCGGGACGCCGCCAATCTCGACGATCGACAGGAACACGCGCAGCTCGGCCGGCGTGAGATCGAAGGTCCGCGCGATCAATTCGCCGTAGGACTGTCCGCCGAGCGATACCTTGCGCAGGAGCAGCGCACCGACGGCATCGACCACCCGCTCGCTGCCACCCCGCAGGACGGACGACAGCGGCAGGATATGCGCGACGTAGCGCTCGCCCGAAGGCGAAAGCAGCGAAAACGCATGCCCCTTTGTGGCAAGCAGGGTAATTTCATTGCGGGTCGCGAACGCTTCCCGCAGCGTCAGATTGGCCTCCGCGCTGCTGGTCACCAATTGCCCCGCAACGGACCGAACTAGATCGTCGGCCGCAAGCATGTTGTGCCCCGCGGAATTCGCGTGCACCACCCGGCAGAAACCATCGAGCAGGAAGATGCCGCAGGCAAGATTGTCCAGGACCTCCGCCAGCGCCGTCGCCAGCGTCAGTTGCGATGTCATGGCCCGGTTGATCAGCAACGCGCGGCTGGCGTGCGGGACGACCAGCGAGAGGCGGTGCTTCATCACCGGATCCACCATCCGGCGGCCCGACAGCACCGTCATCATCACGGGGCAGTTCGCATTCGAATTCTCGAGCACGACGTTGGCCGCATCGCTGCAACCCTGCGGCCGCATCCATTCCTGGTAAAAGCGTCCTCGCCGATATTCATCGAAATTGACGAGATCCGGAATGCTGACGATCTGGCCATGCGGCGGCAGGACCGTCAGCGGATCGAATTTCGAATGCGTCTCGGAATAGAGCCGGATGTAGTGCGGGTCCGCCCCGCAATAATAGTGCGTGACGCCGAATTTGCTGATCGAGTCCTTGGAAAACAGCCCGCAGGCCTGGCCGCCGACAAAGTCGCGGATGCCGGTGACGACGTTATTCCACAGCGAGGGATCGAGCCCGGCATCGTAGATGGCCTCGACCAGATCGGGCAGTTTCCGTGGTCCGTGCATGGCTATAAATGGCCTGTGTGATCAATATCACCAAGCATACCACAACCACAGCATGCAGCATCCTCCGATCGGATGAGGCGCCGGCCGGGCAACGAACGGATATCCGTTTCGGGCGCTACTGATGCGGAGTTGCGATACCGGAGCGGGACGCTCACGCCTCGTCCCAGCCGACCTTCTCCACATTCTCCGACCAGACCGCGGCGCGATAGATCTCCCGCCCGTCGGTGTCTCTGACCCGGATGCAGGCATCGCGGCCGCGCAAATCGTCGCGCCAGACGAACAGGTGGCTTGCCATCTCGTTGGCCACCACGAATGTCGCTTCTGGGCATTCGAACACCATACCACCCGGATCGATCTTCACGACATTGCCGAGCATAAGATCAAAGAAAAAACGGCGCATGCAACACAACACTCCAACTGCGGGCGGCGCACGCCCGTGCCGTCTCCAATCGGCATTTGACCTGACATTCAATCGCGCGCGGTCACGACATCTCGCGGCCCCGGACGTCACTGGGCGTGGCGCCATAAGTTCGACGGAAGCAGCGGTTGAAATAGGAGAGATCGCCGAAGCCGACATCGTAGGCGATCGAGCTCACCGTCCGCTCGGCGTATCCGGGTTCGCGCAACATGCGATGGGCACGCTTGACGCGTTGTTCGATCAGGAAGGACGAGAACGTCTTGCCGTCGGCCTCGAACAGGCGCTGGAGATAACGCGGCGTCACGCCGAGCTCCTGGGCGACCGTGGCGACCGACAGGTCCTGCCGCCAGCAATTGTTGGCGATGGAGACTTTGGCCTTCTGCAGCCGTGCCGCCTTGACGCCGCGCCGCCCGGCCAGCTCCCGCGACTCGTTGGTGGCACCGAGAACGACTGCCAGAAGATCGTGCAGATGCCCGACCCCGAGCTTGCGCAAATTGGGCATCGCGAACGCATTTTCCCGCACCAGCGTCACTGCGTAATCGACCAGCAATCGAAGTCCCGTCGAGCTCTCCGGCATCACCCGCATCACGGCGTCATCGACATCCACGATCATCGGCGCCAGCACGCGTCTCGGCACGCGCAGCGAGAAGCAGCTGCCCAGCGACAATCGTTCGAACGTCGTGACGTCCTCCGCGCTCGTCAGGACTGCCTCTCCTGCACGAAGGCTCAGATCGTGTCCTCGCTCGGATATCCCAAGCACGCCAGATCGATTCACGATCAGGGCCAGACTGTCGTCGCCGTCGGCAACCAGGTGCTTGGTGCGAATGACCCGCGCTCCGCACAATCCTCCCATCAGCAATTGGGCTTCCGGCAACACGTGGGAGGTGAAGCTCGCCGCGAACGGCTTTCCTTCCCTCACCTCGACCTCCGCCTTCAACACCCCGCGACAGTAGAAATCGCGAAGCAGCGGGATACGCTCGTTTTCGGGAATTTCGTTCGTTGAAACGTTGATAACGGAAAAATCAAACTGGCTCACTGCAATCCTCCAACCGACGAGCAGGTCCGGCCGTGCGCTGTCGTTTCCTCACACTCGCGTTCGACGCCGTCGCGGCATCGCTTCGCGGCGCTTGCTGCTCTTCACTTTTCTGCAACGCGATATACGAAAGTATCAAATGACTCGCGTCCTGCATTCGGAGGACGCGGGAGCTCGGCTCATCACAATGGATTGAGATTGCGGCAAATATCGGCGAGCCATGTGAAATGGATCACACGGCGTCGTCACCACCGTACATTGGACGCGCGAATGGAACGGCGAAGCCGGTTGCGATCTTGACCAAGTCGGCCTGCCTGCCGGCACCGGTCTTCTCGAACAGGCGGCCGAGATGTGTCTTCACGGTCGTTTCAGCGATGCCGAGCTTTGCAGCGATGTCGGGAACGCCGCCAATCTCGATAATGGCCATCAATACGCGCAGTTCTGAGGGTGTCAGCCTGAAGGCCGCAGCGATCGCATCGGCTGCGAGCCATGTCGCCGCCGAGGCTTTCTGAACGAACAGCACGGTCGCTGCAGCATCTCGCGATGGAATTCGATCGCGCTTCAAGGGAAAAGCGTGCAGCAGATAGTGCTGTCCATCAACTGATGTCGCAAGCTCGATCTGGCGGCGGGCAGCGGAACGAGTTTCGCTGCCTGAATCGATTTCGCACAGGCCGCGGAATATTTTGTCGGTCTGGGTGTTGCGGCCCACGATCCGGTCGCCGACCATTGCGAGCAGGCTGGCATCCGCGAACAGCCCGCGGCATGCTGCGTTGGAATGCACGACGCGGCCATCTGCGTCGAGCAGGCAGATCGCCGTGCTCAGCCCATCCAAGATATCGGCAAGGTCGTCCACGGTATGCGAGCGTCCCCTGATCTGCCGGCCCATGATCCTGGCGCGCTGGAGGTGCGGAGCAAGCAGCCGCATGCGCTCACGCATCGGCTCGTCGACGAGTCCGTGCGACCGGTGCCGCAACACCTGCAGGATCGTGGTGCGCGTGGCCGACGTCTCGAGCGCGACGGTTGCAAGGTCTATCGCTCCTTGCGGTTCCACCCACTCACGATAGAAGCTCGTTGTCAGGAAATCCGCATGAGGCATGATGTCGGCGACGCCGATCGTCTGTTCCGCCGCGAGCGTGAGATGACGATCGAGCAGAGGGTCAAGCTCCACATATCGGTCGCGATAGAGCTGGCGGAAGCGGGAGTCGGTGCCGAAATGCTCATGGATCTCGATCGAGAGCCTGGCTCTGTCCCTGGACAGGATGGTCGCGGCACATCCGCCGACGAAATGCGAAACCTGTTCCAGCACCCCGCTGCGCAGCGCGGGATCGACCGCCGCGTCGTAGATCTCGCCGACGAGGGACGAGAACCGATTTGCGTGGAGGATTGTCATCGGCCGGACGACGCAACCGACGCGGAGAAAACGTTACGACGAAATGCTGGAATATCGAACATCGTCCTTGCGTAACGTCAACCGCAGGATGCGGCTTGGACGTTTTCGCCAAAGACTAGGCTAAATGCGAACAGCGCGCGGACTGTGTGCGATGAGTCACGTGTGCGCTGCGTCAGGCGCCGCGCGCGCTGCAGAAGCCTGTCGCCACCGATCCCGCCGGCATCGCATCCGGTTCCGGCAATTTACTTGCGATTCTCCTCGCAGAATTTCAGCGCCGCCAACGCTTCACCGGCACGCGGCACCTGCATCTCGATGCTGTCGTCGTCATCGTCCTCGAAATCGAGCGAGAGACGCTTGGCCTTGGACAGCCGGTCCATCATGGACTGATCGTATTCGAAGATGCCGCGCACGGTGGTCTTGTCCATGACCTCCCACTTCGCCTTCTTCATGATATCGGCGTCATCGGTGCCGACATCGGCCCGGAGGATCTCGCCGACCTTGTCCCACTCCCAGCCGTCATAGATCATGACGATGACGATAGCCTTCTCGGAATAGGTGATGACGATGACGTAGTCCCGGTTCTCGTCTTCCCTGTCCTTGTAGCCGCGGCTCGCATTGCAATGGGCGTCCTGCGTGCGCTTTTCGATGGTCCAATCGCCGACCTTGGATTGTTGCGCCTGCACCGGCCTTGCGGTTAAAGCGAATGCGCTCAAGGCGCCGGCCAGCAACCCGGCGGCGAGAAGAGATCGTTTCATGTCAGCCTCCAGCGTGTTCCCCGGACCGAGATGACCACCTCTGCCGGTGACCCGCAAGGGCTTCGGGGGGCTTAGGGCGCCGGCCCTGCCCTACTCCCGCCGCGGCACGATGGCGATCGGGGTGAAGGTGTAAACCTCCTCGCCGTTCTGGTTGAACATCGTCCATTTCACCAATGCGATGCCCTGGGGCTTCGACTTCGATGGCGTCAGGCTCATGATCTCCCCGACCAGATGCAGACGGTCATCGGGCCGTACCGGGATGGTCCAGCGCAGACCGTCGACGCCGGCACCGATCAGCGGATGCGGGCCGAAGGGGCGGGTCTGGATCGCGAGGCTCATGGCAATCGCGGCGGTGTGCCATCCCGAGGCAGCGAGCCCCCTGAACAGGGTCTGCTTGGCGGCTTCGTGGTCCAGATGCATCGGCTGCGGATCGAACTCGGCCGCGAACCGCTTGATGTCGGCCTCGGTGACGTGAACTTCGGGGGATTTGAACTGCATTCCAATGGTGAGATCGTCGAACCACTCGACCCGCGCCATGATTTCGCCTCGCATGCGATGTGCCGCCTCGCGGCTAATGGGATTGAGCAAAAGCGGGATGTAGCGGCTCCGCAGCGCACAAACCAGCCCGGGGTTCCCCAAGAAACCCGTTTCCAGATGCGACGAAACACGCCTGAAACAGATGGTCGGTTATCTGGTTGTCAAAATCATACAGGGACGGCCACCATGCAATTCTTCCTCGACCTGATCTGGGATTATTCCTGCTGTCAGCACCTCGTCGCCCTGCCGCCGCAGGAGGGTGAGCTATGATCGAGCTGATCTCGGCCTTGCTCGCGCTTTGCAGCGTCGGCGTTTTTGCAGCGCACGCGGTGGATGCCTATCGCACCACCCATTACTGATAGCCTTGCACTGACGGCCTTGCCCTAGAACGGCCGCCGGTAGAAATGTTCAGAATGCGTTGCCGGCGGAAACCTGTTGGCGAGCGCGAGAGCTCCCCGCTCGTCGGTCTCGAGCGCGATCTTCTGTGCGAGCATCACGTCGCCGGGAACGAGAAAGCCTGACGGGACAAAGCACCACCCCATCGTCGCATTTCCGGCCGCGTCGATCTCATGGACATTGGCGGCGGTGCCATAATGGATGCGATAGGTCTTGCCGGTATCGCAGCCGACGACATCGAAATGCCGGTACTGCTCAAATTGGGCGCGCTGCGCCGGCGACAGCCATTCGGCCAGGAGCCGGCGACCGCGGGCATCCGGCGTGTTCTCGCCGAAGAAGCGCCGATAGAGTTCGCGTAGCGCATGCAGACGCGCACGCGCCGGCGCGCGGAGCCAGACCGCCGCGATCATGAGCAGCTCAGATCAACCGCCGACCAGGCGGGGATAGAACAGCGTTTCCTGCGCGGTCGGGTCGAACGATCGGATCCGGGTGACTTCGCCAGGTCCGGTTCGCAGCGCGGCGGTGAAGCCCGCTCCGGTCAGCTCCCGAAAGCGCCGTTCGGCCCGCGCCAGCGCTTCGGCATTGCCAGGATCAAACTCGTGGCGCGTGTCGCCAGTCTGGTCCATCACGATCTGGGTTGCCATGTTGAGTCTCCTCATGCCCAGCCCTTTCCGATCAAGCCAAACCTCGTGCCGTCGGTTCCTGATGACAAGAACTTTCTCTTGTCGGCGCATCACGCCTTGCTGAGCCAGAGTGTTTTCAAGCGAAGTGGATGCCGGTTCGCACAAAGAAAACGCGTCAAAACAAGAATCAAGAGCCCCGCTCGACGCGGCGGGCTCCGGTCAGCGCGAGGCGGCCGTTCCTCCGCCCTCGTCGATCTGCCGTCCCATCAGGGCGATCGCCTTCTGATAGACGCCGGCGGCATTCCAGGCCTCGATGGCGGCGAAATTCGGCTCGCCCGGCTGGTAACCGGCTCCTGCGCGCCAGCCATGGGCCTTGAGGAAATTCGCCGTCGAGTTCAGCGCATTGGCGGCAACTTCGAGATTGCCGGTGCCATAGGCCAGGATGTTCTTGGGCATGAACTGGGTCTGGCCGACTTCGCCGTGCATCGAGCCGCGGGTTGCCCCCGACAGCGTGCCGCGATCGATCAGCTTCAGCGCCGAATAGAGCTGATCCGTGAAGAATTCGGGACGGCGGCAGTCATAGGCAAGCGTCGCGATCGAGGAGAGCATGTTCTGGTTGCCCCGCTGGCTGCCGAACCCGGTCTCCATGCCCCAGATCGCGATCAGCGGCCCCGGCGGGACGCCATAGCGCTGCTGGATCGAGGCAAACAAGGCGGCTTGCGACTGCTTGAGCTGGCGACCCTTGGCAACGATGGTGGTGGCGCCGCGCTTTGCGAGGAACTGGTCGAGCGACAGCGAGAAGCTGCGCTGCCCGCGGTCGGCCGCGATGGTGGCACTCGCGTAATTGGTCTGCATCAGCGCCGAGAGCGCGGTCTGGCCAACGCCCTTGCCCTGCGCCTCCGCGCTGAACTCGCGCTTCCAGGTCTCGAAGCCGGCCGGCGAACTGCCGCATTGCGCGGCGTGAGCGGCGGGCGCCAGGCAGCTGAGCAGCGTCATCGCCCCAAAAACCGCCCCTACAGTTCTGCCCCTGATCATGTCCAATGTCCTCTCTCTGGCGCGATCCAATGCCCGAGCTTACCCGGACGAAGGCGCCGACTCCAAGGCGTGATCATACGACAGTTCCAGTCCATCCAACCCGCCCTCCTTGCGCCACTTGTCGAGCAGCCGCAGGAATGCCACCGGCCCGCGCCAATACTGGCTGTTTCTCGCCGCGATCGGATCGAACACGCCTTCATTGTTGTAGTAGCCGGGCGTGCATTCGGCGAGATAGGTCTGGCGGCCGAGCGCGGCTTTGACCACCTCCTCGACCCAGGCGTTTTCGGCCGCCAGCGTCGGCTCGAGGGTTCGCGCCTTGCGCTTGCGCGCTTCGGCGATCACGTAGGCGATGTGCTGCGACTGCTCGTCGATGATGTGCGGGAAGTTGGCGCTCTGGCCGGCCTGGACCATGACGATCAGGAAGCAATTCGGGAAGCCGCGGCTGTAGAAGCCATGCATCGTCTTGACGCCGTCGCGCCAGCGCTCGGACAGGCTGACGCCATCACGGCCGTACACCTCAAAGCCCATGCGACGGGCGTAATCGGTACCGACTTCGAAACCGCTGGCATAGATCAGGCAGTCGAGTTCGTAGGCATGGCCGTCGACCACGACGGCATTCTCGGTGATGCGATCGACGCCCTGTCCCCTGGTGTCGACGAGATGCACGTTGGGGCGATTGAAGGTGTCGAGATATTCGTCGTGGAAACACGGCCGCTTGCAGAAGGCCTTGTACCAGGGCTTTAACGCCGAAGCCGTCGCCTCGTCCTTGACGATCGCATCGACGCGCGCTCGGATCTCTTCCATCTTGCGATCATCGGCCTGCTCGATGACCTTGAGCGCCTCCTCGATCGAGGTCACCGGCTGGGGCTGGCGGCGCGGCGCCAGCAGGATCTCGCCGAGCAGGCCGGTCCAGCCGTCCTGCACCAGATCCTGTTCGAATGGCTCGCCCGAGATGACGGCGGTGAAATTGTCCATGCGTTCGCGCTGCCAGCCAGGCCTGAGCCCCTGCGCCCAGCTCTGATCCGTCGGGCGGTCGTCGCGCACGCCGATCGCCGACGGCGTACGCTGGAAGACGTAGAGCTCCTTGGCGGAGCGGCCGAGATGCGGCGCGCATTGCACGGCGGTGGCACCGGTGCCGATGATCCCGACGCGTTTGTCGCCAAGACCACTAAGATCACCTTCGGCCGTGCCGCCAGTGTAGGCGTAATCCCAGCGGCTGGTGTGGAAACTGTGTCCCTTGAAGCTTTCGATACCGGGAATGCCCGGCAGCTTCGGACGGCTCAGCGGGCCTCCAGCAAGGATGACGAAGCGCGCGCGGATGCAATCACCGCGATCGGTCTCGACCAGCCAGCGCGCCTCCTGCTCCCGCCATTCCATGCGCGTGATGACGGTCTGAAACAGCGCGCGCTCATAGAGGCTGAAGTGACGGCCGATGCGGCGCGAATGTTCGTAGATCTCGGGTGCTCGCGCATATTTCCGCACCGGCATATAGCCGGTCTCTTCCAGCAATGGCAGGTAGATGTAGCTCTCGGTATCGCAGGCCGCGCCAGGGTAGCGATTCCAGTACCAGGTGCCGCCGAAATCGGCGGCCTTTTCCACGAGCCGAAAATCATCGATGCCGGCCGCGCGCAGTCGCGCGCCACACAGAAGGCCGCCGAAGCCGCCGCCGACGATGAGCACCTCGGTCTGTTCGCTGACAGCCTCGCGCGCAAACCCGGAATTGGCCCAGGGGTCGTCGAGATAGCGGCCGAACTCGCCGGTCACTTCGACATATTGCGCCTTGCCTTCGGTGCGCAGGCGGCGGTCGCGCTCGTCGCGATAGCGCGCACGGAGTGCGTCAATGTCGAGTGTAGATTCGCCGGCTGTACCGGTCTTGTGTCTTTCCGCTGACATCCGTTTCCTCCCCGGCGGGCACTGCCTCGCCGGCAGCTCGCATCACTTAGCCCTGAAAAAGTGATGCATGCAATCACGTCCCTCGCTTTTTGGCGTGAACGTCGCGTGGCGTTCCGCTAACCTCAAGCGCACATCACAAGCGTACGTCATGCAACGACATGGCGGTCCGGAGGAGACGATGCAAGGATTGATGATGGACATGCCGCTCCTGATCAGCGGCCTGATCCAGTATGCCGCCGATTATCACGGCGAGGCCGAGGTCGTCGCCCGCGAGATCGAGGGCGACATCCATCGCTACACCTATGCGGACGCCCATCCGCGCATCAAGCGCATGGCGTTGGCGCTCAAGAGGTTCGGCATGATGCCCGGTGACCGCGTCGGCACGCTGGCATGGAATACGCACCGGCATTTCGAAATGTTCTACGCCGCGCCGGGCATGGGCTATGTGCTGCACACCATCAACCCGCGGCTATTCCCCGAACAGCTCGTCTACATCGTCAATCACGCCGAGGACCGGCTGCTGTTCATCGACCGCGCCACGCTGCCGATCGTGGAGGCAATCGCGCCGCAGCTCAAATCGATCGAAGCCTATGTCGTGATGTCCTCGCGCGAGCGGATGCCCGAGACCAAGCTTGCCAACGTGCATTGCTACGAGGAGCTTCTGGACAACGAGAACGACGCCGGCTTCGCCTGGCCGGAGTTCGACGAAAAATCGGCATCCACGATCTGCTACACCTCCGGCACGACGGGCAATCCGAAGGGCGTGATCTATTCGCACCGCGCCGCGATCCTGCAGACCATGGTCTCCTGCAATTTCGACTTCCTGCCCGGGCACCTGGAAGGCGTACGCGAGGTGATGATGCCGATGGCGCCGCTGTTCCACGGCAACGGCTGGAACATGCCGTTCACGGCGCCCTATACCGGCTCGAAGCTGGTGCTGCCCGGCCGCAATTACGAGCCCGACAAGCTCTACGAGCTGCTCGAAGGCGAGAAGGTGACGCTGTCCGCGGGCGTGCCGAGCTTCTGGCTGATCCTGCTCGACTGGCTCGGACGCACCGGCAACAGGTTCTCGACGCTTCGTGCAACATTGTCGTCAGGCTCGGCGCCGCCGCGCGCGATGGTCGAGAAGCTCAAGCGCGAGTATGACATCGACTACGTCCAGGCCTGGGGCATGACTGAAGCCCTCGGCTGCTCGATGCCTGGCCTGCGGCCGGGCTCCGAGCATCTCGACGACAAAGAGAAGTTCGACCGCCGCCAGGTGTCCGGCCGCGCCTGTTTCGGCACCGCCTTGCGCATCGTCGACGACGGCGGTAACGAGCTGCCGCGCGACGGCAAGAGCGTCGGCCATCTGCGCGCGCGGGGACCGTGGGTTGCGTCCGGCTACATGAAACTCGACGAAGGCCTGGACCGCGACGGCTGGCTGATCACCGGCGACATGGCCGTGATCGATCCCCAGGGCCACGTCACGCTGACCGACCGCTCCAAGGACGTGATCAAGTCCGGCGGCGAATGGATCTCCTCGATCCAGCTCGAGGACGTCGCCCTGTCTCACCCTGATGTGCTGCAAGCCGCCGTGGTCGCGATCAACCATGAGAAATGGCAGGAGCGGCCCCTGCTCCTCGTCGTCCGCAAGAAGGGCGGGACCGTCGACGGCAAGACGCTGCTCGAGTACATGCGCCCGAAGATCGCGAGCTGGTGGATGCCCGACGCCGTTGAGTTCATGGACGAGTTCCCGATGACCGGCACCGGCAAGGTGCTCAAATCAGCGTTGCGCGAGAAATTCAGAGAGTATCGCGTGGCCTGAGCCGCCGCGGGATGGTCCATCGATCAAGGAGACAAAGATGCTCTACCCGATGTCGCCCAAAGTCGTCGAGCTCAAGCGCAAGCTCGAAAGTTTCATGGACCGGCACATCTATCCGAACGAGGACCGCTTTTATCGCGAGGCGGAGGAGCTGGGGCCTTGGAAGGTCTATCCGGTCGTCGAGGAGCTGAAGCCGCTGGCGCGCGCCGAAGGCCTCTGGAATCTGTTCCTGCCGGACTCCGGCCACGGTGCAGGCCTGACCAATCTCGAATATGCCCCGCTCTGCGAGGTCATGGGCCGCTCGCATCTCGCGCCCGAAGTCTTCAACTGCTCCGCGCCCGACACCGGCAATATGGAGGTGCTGGAGCGCTTTGGCACGGAGAAGGACAAGGAGCGCTGGCTGAAGCCGCTGCTCGCAGGCGAAATCCGCTCCTGCTTCGCCATGACCGAGCCTGCCGTCGCCTCATCCGATGCAACCAACATCGAAAGCTTGATCGTTCGCGAGGGCGACCATTATGTCATCAATGGCCGCAAATGGTACACCACCAACGCGACCGATCCGCGCTGCAAGATCTGCATCTTCATGGGCAAGACCGATCCTGACAACGCGGACCGCCACAAGCAGCAATCCATGATCCTGGTGCCGATGGACACAGCGGGCGTCGAGGTCAAGCGTCCCCTGCCCGTATTCGGATTCTACGGCGTGCCCGACCGTGCCTCCGAGGTCGTCTTCACCAATGTGCGGGTCCCCAAGGAAAACATGCTGCTCGGCGAGGGCCGCGGTTTCGAGATCGCGCAAGGACGCCTCGGTCCCGGCCGTATCCACCACTGCATGCGGCTGATCGGGCTCTCCGAACGCACGCTGGAGAAGATGTGCCGGAGGGTGCGCAGCCGCGTCGCCTTCGGCAAGCCGGTCTCCGAGCAGACGGTGACGCAGGAACGCATCGCAGAAGCCCGCATCATGATCGAGCAGGCCCGGCTGCTGACGCTCAACGCTGCCTACGCGATGGACACAGTCGGCAATAAGGTGGCGAAAGCCGAGATCGCGATGATCAAGGTCGCCGTGCCCAACATGGCCTGCCAAATCATCGACTGGGCGATCCAGGCCCATGGCGGCGGCGGCACGTCGAACGACTTTGGATTGACGCAAGCCTACGCCACCGCGCGCTTGCTGCGTCTCGCCGACGGCCCGGACGAGGTCCACAGGAACCAGATCGCGCGGTTCGAGCTGAAGAAATATTCGAATGCTTGAATCGGGCGATGCCAATCGCTTCTAGTTCAGCACCTCCACCGTCGCCGAACGCCCGGCCACCAGCGACATTCCGTCAGGCACATGATCCAGCGCGATGCGTACCGGCACGCGCTGGGCGAGGCGCACCCAACTGAAGGTCGGGTTGACGTTGGCAAGGAGGCTGGCGCCCTCGACGCGGTCGCGGTCCTCGATGCCGGCGGCAATGCTCTCGACATGGCCTGAAAGCGTCACCTTCTCGCCCATCAGGCGGACCTGCACCTTGCCACCGATACGAATGCGCGCGAGTTTCGTCTCCTCGAAATAGCCTTCCACATGCAGCGTATCGCTGTCGACCAGCGCCATCACGCCTTTCCCGGCCGTGACATAGGCGCCGGGACGCAGATCCATGTTGGTGATCACGCCGTTCACGGAGGCATGCACCTCGCTGCGATCGAGATTGAGCTGGGCGACCGCGCGGTCGGCAACGGCCGCATCGAAAGCCGCCTTGGCCTGGAGCTGGGTGGCCAGCACCTGCTCCTGTTTCTGCTGCGACACGGCGTCGGTCGTCAGCGCGCTATAGCGCTTCAAATCGGCATTGGCCTGATCGAGCGTAGCCTGATGACCGGCCACCGACGCATCGGCCTGCCGCAGCGCTAGCGCAAAACGCTCGCGGTCGATCTTGAACAGGACGTCACCGCGATGGACCTTCTGGTTGTCCTTGACCAACACTTCGGTCACGAAGCCCGACACATCGGGCGCGACCTGCACCACGTCGGCGCGCACCCGGCCGTCGCGGGTCCATGGCTGCTCCATGTAATAGACCCAGAGCTCGCGGCCGACGGCGAGCGCGGCGACAACGGCAAGGAGCGTCAACGCGAGGCGCCCGAGCCAGGCAACATTCCCTTTCATGCAAGATACTCCGAGAGATAGACGACAACGCCGAGAATGCAGACGTAGATCGCGAAATCGAACAGCGCGCGGTGCCAGACCAGCCGGTAAAGATCAAAGCGCTGCATGAAGCGGCGCAGCAGAGCACTCAGCGCGTAGGCGATGATGATCCACAACAGCAGCGCTGGCACGAGCACACCGTAGATATCGATCACGTATCTCATGCCGCAACACTCTCGCCTGCCCGCGGCCGATAGGCCGGTGCGTCCGGAAACAGGCCGCGCCTTATGCCCACGAGGCCGACCAGGGCGTCCTCGCGCGCCTTTCCGTTGGGATCCTTCACCGCCCGGGCCAGTGCCCGATCGACGCTTGTCAGAAGTTCGGCCGGCATTCCATCACCCGCATATCTGCGGCAGGCGATGGCGAGCTGATCGAGCATGTCGTCGATCACGGCAATGGTGGATACCGCAAGCCCGTAGCGGGCGCGCCGCAGATCGATGATGTTGATTCCGATACGAAGCTGGACCAGGCTCTCGGCGTCGCGGCGGTCACTCTCGGAGAGAAACGCGATGCGCTGCACCAGAAGGCCGAGCCGGTGCAGCATCAGGCCCGCGAACTCCGCGCGATCCCGCTTGCCGCGCCGTTCGGCGGCGACCGCGAGCGCCGTCCAGTTCGACAGCACGAGGCGGTTGGCGATCCACTCCGCCCCCACCCCACGCGCGATCCGCGTCACCAGCTCGGCAATGATGACACCGACGAAGAAGGCGACAGCGGAATTTGCGTAGGACGCGAAATCCGCGCTGTAGGTCGATTGCAGCGCCAGCAGCGTCGCCGTGTTGGCCGCGAGGGCCATGCCGGTTCCGGTCGTTGCGGGCCGTGCGATCAGGAAGCCATAGAAGAGGAACGTTGGCGCGAGCGCGGCGACCAAAACCTCGAGATGCGAGATCGCGGGCACCAGCGCAAAAAGGTAGATCGCCACGACGACAATGGCGACCAGGGACCACAGGCCAAAACTGCGGATGAAGCGCGCGGGCTCGTCCTGCGCGGCGAAGAACGAACAGGCGACGGCCGCCATCATCGGCGCCGACGCGCCGTCCGGCCAGCCGGTGCCGATCCAGAACGCGCAGCAGATCAGGATGGCCGCCGACGCGCCGGCAGCCGACCACAGGGCAAGGCCGCGATCCCTATGGCGCACCGGCGCGGCACCTGCTTCGGATTGGAAATCCAGGTCGAGGGTCGAGACGTTCCGGTTCTCGGCGATCGCTTCCGTCAGGGCGCGGCAATCGCGCGAGAGGTCGACCAGCTCGCGCAGCCGCGACAACAGGCTGGTGACGATGATCCGCTCCCAGGACGCGCTGTCGTCTAGGACCGCCTGCTGCCGTGCAATCATGGCGCGAATTCGCTCGGCCGGCTGCCGTGCGTTGGCGTCGCCGGTGATCCATCCCGCGAGATCTTCCAGGAGCCGCCTCAGCTCGGGTTGCCGCCGCAACGCCTCCTCGCCCAGCGCGGCGAGCCGGTCCTCGAGCGAAGCGATCACCGGCAAAAGCATCAGCATGCGAAGCCGGATTTCACCCAATCCGACGACGGCATTAGGGTCGGTCAACCGATCATAAGCAAGATGGGTGGAGAGCGTGTCTATTTCGACGACGTCGGTCGCAAGCTTGATGCGCTTGCCGCGGCGGGTTTCGTTCGTCCCGTGGCGCAGCAGGACGACTTGACTTAGGCGCTGCGCGTCCGCCACCCAATTCTCGATCCGATTGGCAACAGCCGGCGCGACGCTGCGAGGAAAGACGATGGTCGAAACCAGGCTTGCGCAGATGATGCCGAGCGAGATTTCCTCGAGCCTCGCCACCGCGGTCTCGAAAATGGCGCCCGGCTCGGACACCGAAGGAAAGCCGATCAGCGCCACCGTGTACCCGGCCAGCATGAAGACGTAGCTGCGTGGTGTGCCATCGAGCAGCGAGAGATAAAGACAGAGCCCGACCCAGAGCGCGATCGCGAGGCACAGCAGCTCGGGTGCATCGATCAGGTTTGGGACCAGCGCCACCGTCGTGATCGCGCCGACCAGCGTGCCCATCACGCGGAAGAACGCCTTCGAACTGGTCGCGCCCGCCAGCGGCTGCGAGGTGATGTATACGGTCGCCATCGCCCAATAAGGCCGCGGCAGATCCATTGCCAGCGCGATGACGAGCGCCAGGATCGAAGCGGCGAACGTCTTCAAAGCGAAAATCAGGTCCGCGTGGCGGACCAGGAAGGGTTCATTTGCGCGCATGGCTATTTCGTTTCGGCGTCGGTCTTAGCGGCTTGCCCACCGTTCTATGCGCTGGAGAGTCGCGAAGGTGACCGCAAGTTCCTCGGGGCCGATATCATGCAGCAGGCTGGCCCGCCCCGGCCGGACCCTGGCGCGGCGAGGGTTCCCGACGGCCTACTGACATCTCGGCGGACCGCTTGCGCGCGACCCGCCTCCGGCGGCGACAGCCCTCGCTCAGTTCACGACGTACACATCCGGATCGAAGCTGGAGCTCGGCTTCTTGAAGGCGTTGCGCAAGGCGCCCGACATCGGGACGTTGTAGTTGAGGCCGTTCGGCGGCGTCGGCGATTCCAGCCACTTCTTGTAGAGGACCTCAATCTCCTGGCTCGCGTATAGCTCTGCAGTCGCGCGATCGGCGAGCGCCTTGAACGGCGCGTCCTCCCGCCGCAGCATGATCCCGTAAGGCTCCGGCTTCGAGAACGTCTCCTCGCTGATCATGAAGAGCTGAGGTTCTTTCGAGCGCGCGATCGCGACCGCGAGCTGCACGTCGTCGAGCGCGTAGGCCTGGGCGCGATCGGTTTCCAGCAGCAGGAAGGCTTCGGCCTGGTCCTTGGCCGGCATCACATTGATGCCGAGATTGCGCTCCGTGTTGACCTTGGCGAGCTGCGTCAGGTTGACCGAGCCGGCCACCGCCGTCACCGCCTTGCCCTTGAGATCGTCGATGGTGTTGATCTTTGCGGCTTTCTTGGCCGCAAATCGCGTTGCGCTGAGGAAGTGCGTGTTGGTGAAGGCGACCTGCTTCTGGCGATCGGCATTGTTGGTGGTCGCTGAGCAATGCAGGTCGAGCGTCCCGTTGACCATCAGCGGAATCCGGTTCGACGACGTCACGGCGAGCGTGTCCACCGCGACGTCGGGCATACCGAGCTGCTTCTTCACGGCATCCACGATCCTGAGGCAGATATCAATGGCAAAGCCGACCGGCTTCTGGTTGCCGTCGAGATAGCTGAATGGGACCGAGGCCTCTTGATAGCCCAGCGTGATCTTCTTGGTCTCTTTGACCTTTTGAAGCGTACCCGACAGGTCTTCGGCGGAGGCGGCAGTTGCAAGGCATGTGAGGGCCAGGACAACAGTGGGTAAACGCATCGGGAACTCCTCAAGGAGGCTCGCGCCTCCATGCCGGGCGCAGCAATCGCACCGTTGATAGCGCAGGCGCGCGGCAGCCGCCACACGAGCTTGCATCTATCAGCTATGGCGGCTTGCGATATGGTGACCGGCCCTTTGTCCGCCTGGAGTCGAGGCGCCTCAAGCGCCAGGATGGCTGTTACGCGTCGATGCCGCGCTGGACCAGGATCCGCTCGGCGCTGTCGTTCCAGACGTCCATCTTGGTGATCCGGCCATTCCGCACCACGAAGCGGTCGACGTAGCGGTTGCCCTCGAACGCGGTCCCATCCATCCATTCGCCGTAAAGCGTGCCGACGCTATAGACCACGGTCTCGTCGTCGCCGGGGCAGACGTCGAACCGATCCATCTTCTTCTTGACCCAGCGGTAGCGCTTGGCGTTGAACCCGGTCGGGCCCCGCGGATGATCGAACTCGCGCCCGCCGGTAAAGGTGATCACCGTGCCCGGCGCCATATAGGCCGCCGCGGCGTCCGGATCGGGGATCATCGACGCCGTGAGATAGGCTTCAACGATCTCGGCGTCGAACGACGGACCGGCTTCGGCTTTTGCGGCAGCGGACATGGCTCATTCTCCCGGGCTTGCGGAATACTAACGCCACTCTCGGGGAATACGTGCATATATTTTGAACATTTCCGTCGCTACACTGCCGACAATCTGGAGCCGCCAAACGCGGCCGAATGCACTAAATTCCTTCCGCAAGAGCCATGACCGCCCGATCCGCCTTTGACATCATCTTTCGCAACGCCTTGCTGCGTGGTGCCGCCGACCCGATGGACATCGGCGTCACGCGCGGCCGGATCACCGCCATCGAACCGACGCTCGCCTGCGAGGCCGTCGAGGTCGATGTCGGCGGGCGTCTCGCCCTGCCCGGCTTCGTCGACAGCCACATCCATCTCGACAAGGCCTGCCTGCTCGGCCGCTGCGGGCATGATCACGGCAGCGTCTCCGAAGCGATCCGCGCCGTCTCCGGGATGAAGAAGGATTTCTCGGTCGAGGACGTCTACGCGCGCGGCGCCCGGGTGCTCGAACGTGCCATCGTGCACGGCACGACGCGCATGCGCACCCATGTCGAGATCGATCCGCGCATCGGCTTGCGCGGCTTCGAGGCGGTGAAGGCGCTGAAGCGTGACTATGCATGGGCGATCGACCTGTCGCTCTGTGTCTTTCCGCAGGAAGGCCTCACCAACGATCCCGGCAGCGAGGAGCTTCTGATCCAGGCGCTGCGTGACGGCGGCGAGGTGATCGGCGGCTGTCCCTATACGGACACGGACCCGAACGCCCATCTCGCACGCATCTTCGACCTCGCCGAGGTGTTCGACGTGGACGTCGATCTCCATCTCGATTTCGATCTCGATCCCTCCTGGTGGCACCTCGACGAGGTCTGCCGGCACACCGAGCGGCGCAACTACGGGGGGCGCGTGGCAATCGGCCATGCCACGAAACTCTCCGCACTGCCACCGGAGCGGCTGAGGGCCGCCACCGCGCAGCTGGTGAAGGCCGGCGTTGCCGTCACCGTGCTGCCGGCAACCGATCTCTATCTGATGGGGCGCGAGGCGACCCACAACACGCCACGCGGACTGACGCTCTGCCACAAGCTCGCCGGCGACGGCGTGGTGTGCTCGATCGCGACCAACAACGTGCTCAATCCCTTCACGCCATTCGGCGACGCCTCACTGCTACGAATGGCGAATTTCTACGCCAACGTCGCGCATGCCCAGGTCAACGACTTCGATACCTGCCTTGATCTCGTGACCGAGCTGCCGGCGCGGCTGATGAACCTCAGGGATTACGGCATCGAGGTTGGAAACCCCGCCGATCTCATCGTGCTCGACACGCAAGACAGCCGCTTCGCCATCGCCGAGCTGCCGGATATCGTGATGGGCTTCAAGAGCGGCCGGCGGACTTTTGCGCGTCAACGGCCCA
Organism: Bradyrhizobium sp. WSM1417; assembly: GCF_000515415.1. Lineage (NCBI taxonomy): Bacteria > Pseudomonadati > Pseudomonadota > Alphaproteobacteria > Hyphomicrobiales > Nitrobacteraceae > Bradyrhizobium > Bradyrhizobium sp. WSM1417. The sequence continues at coordinate 4,202,648 of NZ_KI911783.1, read as the reverse complement.
CTCTGTTCAGCCCCGGCTGCTGATCCGCTCTCGATGCATATCTGCATTGAAGGACGGCTGATTTCCGAGCAGCTTCCGTTCGATGTTACCGCTCATCGTTCCGCAAATCCGAATCCGGTAGAATACCGGATAGTAGATTCTTGCTGATTCTCGATAGCTGCGCGCATTGCAAGTCCCGCGGTGCCGGTCATAGTAGGACCTGCACTGATGTCTGCATTCAACGAGGAAGCATCGACATGTTCGGCGCATTCAGCGGCATCGACCATCAATCCGATCGAGCGAGAACGCCCAGCGACACCGCCGTGAAGCGGCTCGACGGCATCGGGCACGTCCTGTCGGACCTCGATCTGGCGGGCGTCCAGACCCAGGATGACCTGACGCGCATGCTCCTGACGCTCGATACCGCCGACAAGTGTATTCGATCGATCCGCGCAGAATTCCGGACCGAAGCCGCGAACGATCGACTGGACCGCAAGGCCGAAGACCTGATGGCGTTGATCGAACGCATCCGCGACGAGTTCACTGGCTGTCGCATGGCAAAGTCCTGAGCAGGAGCCGCTTTATTTCTCGCGATTGATCTTCGCCAGGATTCGATCCGCCTCGGTACGCCAATCAGCGCTGCGGGCGAACTCCTCGGTGCCTTTCGTTCCGAACAGGCCCTCATCGGCGAGGTCCGCCACCCAGGCCTGCCGCTCGGCGGTCGCCTGCGCGGACCACGGCGTCAGCCCCGCTTCACGCACGGTCTCGGCGACCTCGCGTACTTCCTCGGCGCGGCGGCGGCCATGCTCGATCACGCGCTGGAAGAAATAAGCACCCTGCTTCTCCCAATCGATCGTGGGAAAGGTTTCCGCCAGCGAAGCCAGTACCGCATCCTCGACGCCATAGGCGCGCGCGGTGGTAAAGCTTTCGATGACCATGGCCTCCAGGCCCTTGATCATGATGCTGCGACACATCTTCACCGCCGATGAAACACCGAGCTTGTCGCTCGCAACCCTGGCCGCAAACCCCATCGCGTTCAAGAGCGGCTCCAGCTCCCTGGCGCCGGGACCGCCGAGCAGCAGCGGCACCTTGATGCGATAAGGCGGCACCGACGTCATGACCGCGCCCTCGACATAGCGTCCAGCGGCGCCGTCGACCAGCGCGGCGGCGCGCTGCTTGGCGCCGGGAGACGCCGAATTGAAATCCAGGAACCAGGTGCCCTGATTGATCGCGGCCGCGCAGGCCTTTGCCACCGGCACGGCCTGGCTCGCGGTGACCGCGGAGATGATGAAATCGGATTTGGCGGTCAGCTCAGTATGCGAGGCTGCGAGCCCGACACCGAATTTTTTAGCATGCTCCTGCAGTGAACCGCCCTGCTCGCCTCCGAGCTTGATGTCATAGGCTGAGACCTTGATGTTCTGCTGGCGCAAATCCTCGGCCAGGATCCTGCCGACTTCGCCGTAACCGATCAGTCCGACCTGCCATCGCTTGGGATCGCCCGCCATCAGTTCAGTCCTCGCGTTGTCTCGTCGAACAGCTCCTCGACAGCATAGCGGCGCGGGATCAGCGCCTGCTGGAAGGCGTAGTCGACGATCAGCTCCAGCGGCTTCCTGTTCGCCTCGATCCCGAACGGAACGAGATCGGGCGCCGCCGCAGGCCCCATCAGCGTCTTGTTCCGCTTCAGCAGATCATAGACGCCCGCGACCACGTCGCGATGCGATCTTGCGAGCCGCTCGGTCACCACTACGAGATGGTTGACGGGCACGACGCCGCGACGGGCGTACCAATTGGCGGCTTCCGCGGCCGGATCGGGGAATAGCGTCTTCAGCTTGGGATCGGTCGAGGTCTCGCCAAGGACGGCGTCGAGCTCGCCGTCGAGCAGCATCTGGAGGATCTTCTTGTCCTTCGGCGCGCGCTCGGTGGTGTCGACATATTCGGCGACATGCGGGTCCTCGAAGGTGACCCAGCGGATGTTGTCGAGATTGACGCCGTAGTCGTTGGCGAGGATGCCCCTGATCCAGGCTCCGGTGGTGGTCGTGAACGAGCGGATGCCGACGCGCTTGCCTTCGAGATCGGACGGCCCGAGCGTCCCCCGTTCCGGATTATAGAGCGCATAGGAATGCTGAAAGCGGCCGAGCATGGTGGCAGGCAGCAGCACCAGCGGCTTGCCATGCGCCTTCGCCATGAGATAGGTGACGATCGCCATCTCGCAGACGTCGAAGGCCTGCTCGCGCACCATCGGCTTGAACGCGGTGTTGGTCGGCGTGTACTCGATGAAATCGAGATCGAACAGGTCGGAGCGGAGCTCGCCGCTCTTCACCGCCTGGACATGGGGGTGACTGCCGAGCACGGCCTTCAGCCTGAGACGATCCATCGGCCCGCTCCGCTTCTCTTCTCTTCAGACGTCCTCGGGATTGTCGACATAGACGAGCCCGGCCTTCGCCAAGGCCTCGCGCATGCTGTACATGTCGAGGCCCAGCTCGCCCGAAGCCAGCCGCTTGCGCTTGCCGCCTTCGTCCGCGTTGCGCTTCTTTGCCTTCTCGGCGACCTCGGCCGCGTAGCGCTTCGTCACCACCACGACGCCGTCGTCATCGGCCACGATGATGTCGCCGGGATCGACGTTGACGCCGGCGCAGACCACGGGGACATTGACCGAGCCGAGCGTCGCCTTCACCGTCCCCTTGGCTGAGACCGCGCGCGACCACACCGGAAAGTTCATCTCGTGCAGCGCCCTGACGTCGCGGCAGCCGGCATCGATAATCAGCCCCTGCACGCCGCGCGCCTGCAGTGAGGTTGCGAGCAGCTCGCCGAACATGCCGTCGGTGTTGTCGGTGGTGCAACCGACGACGAGAATGTCGCCCTTCTTGCACTGCTCGACCGCGACATGGATCATCCAGTTGTCGCCCGGCTGCGCCAGCACGGTGACGGCGGGGCCGGCGATCGCCGCACCCGGCCAGACCGGCCGCAGATAAGGCTTCATCAGGCCGATGCGGCCATAAGCCTCGTGCACGGTCGAGACGCCGTACTCCGCCATCCCGGCGGGATCGGCACGCTTGATGTTGCGAACGACGACGGGCTTCATGCCAGCTCCTCCGCTACCGTCGGAAACAAGCGCTGATAGGCCTCGCCATACGTCATCGGCACACCGGTGTTGCGGCTGCCCTGGATGCCGCGATTGAGCGCGACGCGCTCGTAATAGCCCCATAGATGCTTCTGCGCGGCAAGGATCTGGAACGCCTCGTACTTCTCCTTCCAGACCTCGTCGATCTTGAGGAGCAGGTCCGGCTTGTAATTGCATTGCTCCGGCTGGTGCGGCTCGAACAGGAACACCGGCGGCGCCGAATATTTGTACTGCGCGCCGGGCTTGTGGCCCATGGCCTGCGCGACCACGCGGGTTTCCTGTGCGAAATGCGCCGCGTTCGGATGGTCGAAATTATAGGGATCCTCCAGCGCGTGCGTCAGCACAAAGCTCGGATTGAGCTCGCGGTAGATGTCGACCATCCGGTCGAAATGCGCCTCGGTCAGCTTCAGCGGGTAGTCGCCGCAGTCGAAGAACTCGATCTCGGCGCCGAGCAGCTTGGCCGCCCGCTCCGCCTCGTCCTTGCGGCCGGCCTTGACCGATTCCAGCGTCGCGCCCTTCTCCTTCCAGGCGAACTGGCTCTCGCCGCGCTCACCGAACGACATGCAGACGATCTTCATGCGATAGCCCTTCTTCGCATGCAGCGCGATGGCGCCGCCGGCGCGCCAGACGAAATCGCCCGGATGGGCCGTGATCACGAGACCTGTTTTCATGGGCTTATTCCCCTCTTTCCTTGATGAGCAATTTATCGATCACGGACACCGTCATTCCTCGAACTCGAACAGGCGCGCCGGATTATCGACGAGGATCTTCTGCTGATACTCCGGCTCCGGCGCGAACAGCGGGATCAGGTCGACGAGATCGCCGTCGTTCGGCATCGCCTTGACGTTGGGATGCGGCCAATCGGTGCCCCAGATGACCCGGTCGGGCGCGGTCTCGACGATCTTTCGCGCGAACGGCACGGCGTCGATGAACGGAGGACCGCTAGAGGACACCCGCTCTGAGCCGCAGATCTTGACCCAGCACTTCTCGTCGCGCTGCATCAGCTCGATCAGGATCTTGAACGGAAGCTGATCGAGTCCTTCGGACGCCTTCACACGTCCCATATGGTCGATCGTGTAGCTCAGCGGCAGCCTTGTCAGCATGTCCGCATATTCAGGCAGGTCGATCGCGTCGAAATGCAGGTCGATGTGCCAGCCGAGCGGCGCGACCATCGCGACGATGCGGTCGAACGCACGCTTGTCGGGAACGCCGCCAAGATGGCGGACGAAATTGAAGCGGCAGCCGCGGAAGCCGCCCTCGTGCAGCACGCGAAGCCCGCGCTCGGTGATGGTGTCGTCGATATTGGCAACCGCACGGTAGGCGCCGTTGCTCTGCGCGATGGCGTCGAGCGCCACTGTATTGTCGGTGCCATGCACACTGGCATTGACGATGACGGCACGTCCGACGCCGAGCTTGGCATGTAGCGCGCGGAAATCCTCGAGCGGCGCATCCGGCGGCGTGTAAGAACGGTCCGGCGCGTAAGGGTATTTCGCGCCGGGCCCGAAGATGTGGCAATGCGCATCGCATGCCAGCTTCGGCAGCTTGAACTTCGGCGTGCGCGTGTTCGGGTTAGGCGGCGGAATGGTCGGCGTGTACATCATTGCCATCAGATAAACCGCCGAACGGGACCGCGTCTTCAAGTCTTGCTGCCGACGACCGGTCGTCGCCGTGCTGGCGCCTGATCCAGCGCCGGCGCCTGGAACGCGGCCACGGTGGCTTGCACCAATTGCTCGATGGCGCTGGCGGCATCGCTGCCGTCGGCCTCGCCGCGCGACAGGCGCGAGACGCGATCCGGCGTCACCAGCGAATAATAGAGTGCGCCAAGCAGGAAGTGGCTGCGCCAGACGATATCGGTGCGCGGAACGTGCGGCAGGCTTTCGTGAACAGCATCGATGAAGGCGTGGCTAGTGTCGTCAAAAGTCTGTGCGATGATCTTTCGCGCGACCTCATTGCCCTCCGCGGACATCACCGCGCGCAGCCGCGTGAACCGCGCCCCGCCGCCGGCAAGATCACTGCCCGAGGTGAAGGCCGGCACGACATAGGCCCGCACCACCGCTTCGAGCCGGTCCTGGAGATCGCGCACGCGTTTGGCGGCCGCGAGCAGCTCGGAACGGCGCAAATTCATCGGGCCGCAATGACGCCGGTAGATCTCCAGCAGCAGGCCGTCCTTGGTCTTGAAATGATAGGTGACGCTACCGGGATTGGCGCCCGCAGCCTGTGCAATATCGCGCACCGACACGGCGTTGAAGCCGTTGGTGGCGAACAGCTCCTCGGCCGCGGCGAGGATAGCCTCGCGCATGTTCGGCTTGCGGGCCGTTTCCTTGCTGGCGGGGTTGCGTATCATGCGATTTGTACTATCGTACAAAAGATAAGGTCTCGTCAACAAGAACCATGGGCAGCGTCCGGACGGCTGGAAAGAGCGACGGTTCGCGCGCAGACGCCCGCAAGGAGTGCTGGAAAATGCTGGGTTTGAACAAGAAGATCGGCAGCTTGATTCTGGGTGCCGGCCTGCTGCTGGCGGGCGGCGCCGCGCAGGCCGCCGACAGCTATCCGAGCAAGCCGGTCCACATCCTGGTGCCCTACGCGGCCGGCGGCGCGGTCGACGTGCTCGCGCGCACGCTCGGACAGGCATTGGCGAAGACCTGGGGCCAGCAGCCGGTGATCGACAACCGCCCCGGCGCCGGCGGCATCGTCGCCTCGCAGGCACTGACACAAGCCGCCCCCGACGGCTACACGCTGATCCTGGTCGCGAGCGGTCATCCCCTCAATCAGTTCATTTATCCGAGCGTACCCTACGATACGTTTAGGGATTTTACCGCGATCACCGAGGTCGCCTCCTCACCGCTCGCGATCGTCGTCGCCAAGGACAGCCCCTACAAGACGCTCGGCGATCTCCTCGCTGCGGCGAAGAAGGACCCTGACAAGCTCTCCTACGGCATGTCCGGTAACGGCACCTCGGCGCATCTCGCCGGTGAGCTGTTGAAATACATGTCGGGCACCAAGATCGTCGCGATCCCCTACAAAGGCGGCGCCCCCGCGCTGACTGCCGTGATCGCCGGCGACATCCCGCTCAGCATCAATCCGCTTGCCGAAGCCATCGGCCAGATCGAAGGCGGCCCGGTGCGCGCGCTCGCGGTGACCTCGGCCGAACGCTCCAAGACCCTGCCCAATGTTCCGACCGTCGCCGAGTCGGGCGTGCCGGGCTACGACGTCTCGGTCTGGTGGGGCGTTCTCGGCCCGGCGAAAATGCCGCCAGAGATCGTGGCGAAGCTCGAAACTGATCTAAAGGCGGCGCTGCAGGACCCGAACGTGCTGTCGACGCTCGGCAAGATCGGCGCAACTCCAGTGGGCTCTTCGTCCAAGGATTTCGACGCCTACATGCATGCCGAGGCGACCAAATGGGAGCCGGTGCTGAAGGCTGCCGACATCCGAGCGCAGTGAGGCTCTTCACATGAGGACCTCCTCCGCGCGGCTTTCGCGCGCCGCCCTGCTCGCGGCGGTAGTCATCAGCTTCTTTGGGGCGCCAGCGCATGCCGACGGCGAAGCAAAGCTGCTGGCGCCGAGTGGCATGTTACGCGTCGGTGTCTATCCGGGCAGCCCGACCTCGATGGTGACGGATGCAACCGGCAAGCCGCACGGACTCGCTTACGATCTCGGCGGCGAGCTTGCAAAACGGCTCGGCGTAAACGTCGATTACGTCAAGTTCCAACGCGTCGCCGACATCGTCGCCGCGATCCATGACGGCCAGGTCGATTTCACCGTGACCAATGCCACGCCGGCTCGCGCTACCGAGGTCAGCTTCAGCCAGCCCGTGCTGGCGATCGAGCTCGGCTATTTCGTGCCGGCGAACTCGTCGATCGGTAAGGTCGAGGATATCGACAAACCAGGCGTCAAGATCGGCGTCACCAAAGGCTCGACCTCCGAGCGTACGCTGCCGGCCAAGTTCAAGAACGCGACCATCGTTCCCGCCGAAAGCGTCAAGGTTGCCGTCGCCATGTTCGGCCGCGGCGAGATCGATCTCTACGCGACCAACAAGCCCACACTGTTTGAGATGTCCGATCAGATGCCGGGCGCGCGGATCCTCGACGGCAATTGGGGCCTGGAGCATATGGCCATCGCTATCCCCAAAGGACGCAAGGCGGCCCTGCCACTGCTCAACCGATTCGTCACTGAAGAGCAGTCGTCCGGCGCGCTGGACTCGATCCAGCAGCAGGCAGGCTTGCGCGGCGCTACGAAGGCGACGCACAAGTAGGTCAATTGCGTGCGCTCGCCCGCATCTTCTCCGGCGGCGCGGGACGCCGCACGAAATCGGCGTCATCGTCGCCTCCTCCCGACGGGATCAGGATCGCGCGCTCGCGCGGCAGCGCTTCCGGCATCTCGTCGCGGATGAAGGCGATGAGCTTCTCTCTCATCTCGCAGCGAAGGTCCCAGGACTGCGGCGCGTTCCTGGCGCTGACGAGGGCGCGAAGTTCGATGGTGCGAGCATCCGCGTCGATTACCTGGAGATTGACCACCTCGCCGTCCCAGAGCTTGGACTCCTTCACTGCTTCTTCCAGCCAGCGCCGGATCCGCGGCACGTCGGCACGATAATCGACATGGAACGCAATCACGCCGATCAGGGACGCGGTGTCGCGGGTCCAGTTCTGGAATGGCTTTTCGATGAAATAGGACAGCGGTACCACCATGCGGCGCCAGTCCCACAGCCGGATCACGACATAGGTTGAGGCGATGTCCTCCACCCAGCCCCACTCGTTCTCGATGATGACGGCATCCTCGATGCGGATCGGCTGGGTGATCGCGATCTGCATGCCCGCGATCAGGTTGCTCAGCAGCGGTCGGGCGGCAAGACCAACGATGATACCCGCGGCACCGGCGGAGGCAAACAGGCTAACGCCGTATTGCCTGACCGAGTCGAATGTCATCAGCGCGGTCGACACCGTGATGATGACGATGATGATATCGGTGACACGCTTGAAGACGCGGACCTGGGTGACGTGCTTGCGCGCGACGAAATTCTCGGTGACGTCGCGAAAGTTCAGGAGATACCGTGCCGCGCTCATATCCACGATCCGGATCGAGATCCAGCCGATCAGCGCGATGAAGGCGACGACGAACAGGCGCGTCAGCGGCGTGCGGAAAGCGTCGTCCAGCGGCGCGAGCGGCAGCACCAATGCTACGGCGGCAAGGCTGAGGGCCAGCTGAGCGGGGCCAGCCGTGCGCTCGATGAACACGCTCACGAGCGGGAGACGGGTTCGGAAGGCGCGGTTGAACAGCCAAACCGAGAGGCGATAGATCGACAGGGCAATCAGGATCGCGCCAGCGACGAGACAGAGGCCGACGAACCACGATGGTATCCACCCGAACATCCTGTCGATGTCGGCCAAAAGGGTCTGCCGATTCATTAAAGTCCCCGCATTTGCATTCGCGCTTGCCGTTCAACGCGTCGCAGCGTGGTTCGCTCCCCCGCTCAGTGCAATGCAGCATCCCCTCTGGTGCAATCATCGCCGAACTGCGCTATTTCTGGTCATCATGACTCGACGGACCGGCAGCGCCGACCTTCCCCTTCACACCGGCCGGGTTCCACCCTGGCTGGCGACCCGCATGTCGTCGCTCGGCGCGATCGTCACGCAGGCGATCGTGCATCACTACGGACGGGATGCATTCCTTCAGCGGCTCTCGCATCCATTCTGGTTCCAGTCATTCGGGGCTGTGATGGGGATGGACTGGCACTCCTCGGGCATCACGACGTCGGTGATTGGCGCGCTGAAGCGGGGTTTGGGCCCGCTGCAAGATGAGCTCGGAATTTACGTCTGCGGCGGGCGTGGCCAGCACTCGCGCAAGACCCCGGACGAACTGATGCAGCTCGGCGACCGCGTCGGCTTCGACGGCGCAAAGCTCACGCGTGCGAGTCGCCTCGTTGCGAAGGTTGACAGCGCCGCGGTCCAGGACGGCTTTGACCTTTACCTGCACGGCTTCTTCGTCACTGCCGACGCCAAATGGACCGTGGTGCAGCAGGGCATGAACGGCGACAAGCGACAGGCCCGCCGTTATCACTGGCATTCCGAGGCCCTGAAGAGTTTTGTCGACGCGCCGCACAGCGCGATCGACGGACCGCTGCAAGGCGAGATCGTCAATCTCACCGACCATCGCGCCGATCTCTCGCGGAGCGCGCAGCTCGAACTGCTGAGCGATCTCGGCCCGGATCGCATCCTTTCCGAATTCGAGCGGCTGACCGGGACTGCGCCAGAGCCCGCGCAGAGAATGCTGCCGCACCTGATCATGCCCGCGCATCACGACGTTCGGCCGAAGGATGTGTTCGCGCGCCGCCTGCACGGCACACTCGCGGCCGCGGCCGAGCGCGGCCCGGTCGACTTTCCGGAGCTGCTGCTGACGCCCGGCGTCGGCGCGCGCACCGTGCGTTCCCTGGCGATGGTCGCCGAAGTCGTGCACGGCGCGCCCTACCGCTTCAACGATCCCGCCCGCTTCTCGCTCGCCCACGGCGGCAAGGACCGGCATCCCTACCCTGTTCCAATCAAGGTCTATGACGAAACCATTCGCGTGCTGAAAGGGGCCATCCAGAACGCAAAGCTCGGACGCGAGGAAGAGATGCAAGCCGTCAAGCGCCTCGACGACCAGGCGCGGCGGCTGGAGCGCACCGCGCGCGGGCCATCGGTTGAATCCTATATCGCCGGAGAGCGTGCCGCCTCACCCGATCTCGACGGCCGCTCAGTGTTCGGCTGGGAACGCGACCTGGCATCGACAAAAAAGCGGACCGGCTGAACACCGATCCGCGAGTTGGTCGGGAGGAACGCCTCTCTCAGGTCTCGTCGGTGCCCGGCTCCTCGTCGAGCCGGTTGGCCGAGTGGTCCTGATATTGGTCGGTCTGGATCGACTTGCCGTCCATGCCGCGAATGTCCGAATGCTGCTTCTTGTCGCGGTTGGACAGGACCATGTTGTCGCCGATCTTGTCCTTGGGCACGTCCGTCATGGCACCGGTGCCGTCGCCCTTGCCGTGCATGCCCGATCTGAAATGCGTCTTGCTGCCATGACCACCTGGCATCTTTTTCTCCTCTTGCTTTGATCGCCTGTGAAGCTCAGTGCTTCTGCTGTGCCGGCGTCGGTTTCGGGGGCTTGTGTCCGCTTTGGCCGGAATCGTTGTGCTTGTTGTGGTCGCTTTCCTGGTTGAGGCCGCCCCGGCTCACCGGAAATTCACTCTGCCGCGCCTCAGGTCGCGCGCGATGGACGGCCGTGTCCTCCGGATTGTGGCCGATCGCCTGGTCAAGCTCTCGCGCGCCTGGAACATCGGGCTTGCGCTCGAGGATGCGAACCTGTTGCTCGTGGGTCTTCTTGCCTTGCATGCTCGTCCTCCGGAGCTATCGGTCTCGTCGGCGCGCGCCGCTGCGCGCGACGTCCTTGTCGATGCCGCCAGCGGCGTTCACGTCGTTCTCGACATCGCCTTCGATCGTGTTCTCGCCCAGGGCGTCCTCGAGGTCGTCAGGCGAGATACCGGCCATCGTTGCGCCTTTCGATCCGCCAATCATGGGATTTTCGTGCAAATCCTTTTCGGTCGGTGCGTAGAGTTTGGGTTGCTTGTTGGTCATGTCTCACCTGCCTCCGCCTTTTCCGGCCTCGTCATGTCTGTGGTGTGAATCGTGCTCGCCACCCCCGCCAGAGACGCGGCTGTGGTTGCGCTGCGGGTCGTCCGCCGGTGGCTTCTTCACTTCGAGCGGTGCCTTCGCATTCTCATGCGATGCGCCAGGTCCGCCCTGACGGATGCTGTTCGGTGTCTTGGTGGATGTCGACATGCCGCCTCCTCAGCGATCTTGCTGATAGCCTTGGTTGGTGGTGTTCTGCTTGATGTTGCCCTGCTGCCCTAGCTGGTCTGGATTTTGCGCACGCTGCTGGCCGTGCGGGGCAGTCGAGGACACTTGCTTGCTGTCGCCGGTTCCCTTCGGGCTTTGGTTCTCGGCGGGAACAGGTGGCATCTTGCCGGTCATGATGCTGTCTCCTGTTGTTGACACGACATCGACCGGAGGAACTCATCCGGCTTTCGATGTCGCAAAAACAACTAGAGCAACGGCATGCCGTTCCTACCGACGAGTCCAGAGAAATTCCGCAAGCGTGTAAGTCTCAGCAGGCCGCTGGCTGGGAACGAACCATCATTGATCCAGCTGCTCCGTGGCCGTCGGGCACAACGGGGAGGTTCGCGATCGCACGCATGCCCGGTCGCTTGCGCCAGTGGATCTGAGACACGTCCACAGCAAAACCAAGTTTCGGCCATCGCACAACAGCGCTTGCAAGGCACACGCTGCCTCGATCCGGGCAAGTTGATGACCGAGGCAGAAATGGATTCCCGTTCCGAAGGAAATGTGACGGTTCGGCTTGCGCGCGAGATCGAGGCTGTCGGGACGATCATGCGCCGCCGGGTCCATGTTCGCCGCGGCGAGCATCACCATGACGCGATCGCCCTTCTTGAGACGCACGCCCGCGAGCTCGATATCCCGCCTCACATAGCGCGGCTTGGAGAACTGCACCGGCGACACGAAGCGCAGGAATTCCTCCACCGCAAGCCCGACGCGGCTCCAGTCCTGTGCCAGCCAGTCGCGGACGCCAGGATTTCTGAGGAGCTCGTAGACGGAACCGCTGATGAGATGCGTGGTGGTCTCGGAGCCCGCCGCGAGCAGCAGGAACACCATCGACACCATTTCGTCCGGCGTGATCTGGCCGCCCTCGCGCTCGACCTGGACCAGCTCCGCGATCAAGCCGTCGCCGCCCCGCACGCGCGCAATCTGCAACCGCCGTTCGAGGTAGGCTCGCATCTTGCGGAACGCGAACAGCAGGCGGAAGAAGCTGGCGACGTTCGTGAGCGAGGACATCGTATTGGCCCAGGCGATGAAGCGAGGGCGATCGGCCAACGGCAACCCAAGCAGCTCGGAGATCACCGCGAGCGGCAGGATGCGGGCATAGCGCTGGACGAGATCGGCCGGGCTTCCTGCCAGGAACAGCTCGTCGGCGAGACCGTCCGCGATGGCGCGGATCCGCGGCTCCATCGCGACGATCGCGCGGCGGCGGAAGGCCTCGTCCACGATGCTGCGCAGCCTTGTGTGGTCCGGCTCGTCCATCGTCAGCATGTTGTTGGCGATGGTTCTGACGTAGTTCGGCATCCACCAGCGCAAACCTGCGACGTCGCCATCCTCCTTGCGCAGCGTGAAATTGGTGCCGTCCTTCAGGACCTGTGCCGTGGCCTCGTGGGTCGTGGTGATCCAGACATCGCCGACGAGAGGAAATCGGATCGCGACCACAGGACCGGACATGCGCAACATTGCGATCGCCTTGGGCGGATCGCGAAAGAAGGCCTCGCTGGCGAAATCGAGGCGCGGTGTCATGGGATCACCGAGTGGCTGGTGGCGCCTCAACCAGATGGTGCGCACGCGACGGTCCGCAAGGGCCCGGAAGCGGCGCGATGAGCTGAGTGCCTACCCCCGCCCGGGCGAACGCGGGCCGATCTTGCGCTGCTGCTGGTTGGTGTAAGCGTCCCAATTGCTCCAGCTGCCGTTGCTGAGGCTTCGCAGGTCGGTGGTGAGCGGACGGCGCGTGCGCTTGTCGTGATCGGCGATCACGCGCTCGGATTGCACGATCTTGCGCTTGAGTTCCCCGACCGCCTTCTGGGTCTGGCCGTTCCGTTTCGAAGATGCGATCTCGCCCATCGTGAAGCGCGCGGTCTCGAGCGCCTTCAACTCGGCGCGGTTCTTCTTCAACTGAACCCGGTGCCAGGCGATGTTGCTGTCGCTGTCCGCAACCATGTGGGAACTCCGCTGATTCGTTCCCACAGTGTATCGCGTGCCGAATCGGCGCCGCAACGGGCGCCGGGCGGCGAAAATACGGTCTTATTGCGTGGGAGTTCCGGGCCTAGCGCTCGGCGAAGGCCTTTTCGACCACGAATTGGGCCGGCTCGCCGTGATTACCCTCGACAAGCCCCCGCTCGCCGAGGAGCACGCGGGTGTCCGCCACCAGCGCCGGGCTGCCGCAGATCATGACGCGGTCGTGGGCGGCTTCCAGCGCCGGCAGGCCGATATCGGAAAACAGCTTGCCCGAGGTGATGAGGTCGGTGATGCGGCCGCGATTGCGGAAGGGATCGCGCGTCACGGTCGGATAGTAGATCAACTGGTTGCGGATGTACTCGCCGATCAGCTCGTCCGTGGGCAGCGTCTCGGTGATCATCTCGCCATAGGCGAGCTCCTTGACGTGCCGGCAACCGTGCAGCAGCACGACCTTCTCGAACCGCTCGTAGGTTTCGGGGTCCTTGATCACGCTCAGGAACGGCGCAAGGCCCGTACCGGTGCCGATGAGGTAGAGGTTGCGGCCGTCCTCCAGATTGTCGATGACCAGCGTGCCGGTGGCCTTGCGGCTGACGATGATCTCGTCGCCTTCCTTCAGATGCTGGAGCCGTGAGGTGAGCGGGCCGTCCGGCACCTTGATCGAGAAGAACTCCAGCGTGTCCTCGTAATTGGCGCTGGCGACGCTATAGGCCCGCAGCAGCGGCTTCTCGCCGACCTTGAGCCCGATCATGGTGAACTCGCCGTTGCGGAAGCGGAAGGTCGGGCTGCGGGTGGTCTTGAAGGAGAACAGCGTGTCGGTCCAGTGGTGGACGCTCAAAACGGCTTCCTGATTGAAATTGCTCATCTCACCCTTCCGTGGCACGTCGTGGCGGTTTTCAAGGCGGCAGCTATGCGTCGTTTGTACACGATCATTTGTATACTAATGAATAATCTGGCTTGATCCCGCGGTCAAGGCTGCCCAAGATCGGAAGCGTTGCAGTTAAGGACAAGGACCCATTCCATGGCGCATGACGCACCCCAGGCCACCGGACCCTCGAAGCTCGTGATCCGCAATATCGGCCTGATCCTGTCCGGCGCGCTGGAAAAGCCGATCCTGGACGGCGACACCATCGTCGCCGAGAACGGCAAGATCACCGCGATCGGCCGCTTCAAGGACCTCAACACCGAAGGCGCGACCACCATCGTCGAGGCCAACGGCACCGCGGTGGCACCCGGCTTGATCGACAGCCATGTCCACCCTGTTGCGGGCGACTGGACGCCGCGCCAGAACCAGATCGGCTGGATCGACAGCAATTTGCATGGCGGCGTCACCACGATGATTTCCGCCGGCGAGGTGCACATGCCCGGCCGCCCGCGCGACGTCGTCGGGTTGAAGGCGATGGCCATCTTCACCCAGCGCGCATTCTGGAATCTGCGGCCCGGCGGCGTGAAGGTTCACGCCGGCGCGCCTGTGATCGAATGCGAGATGGTCGAGGAGGACTTCAAGGAGCTGGCCGCAGCCGGCGTCAAGCTGCTCGGCGAAGTGGGCCTGGGCGGCGTCAAGGACGGCCCGACCGCGCGAAAAATGGTTGGCTGGGCCCGCAAATACGGCATCCAGAGCACGATCCACACCGGCGGACCCTCGATCCCCGGCTCCGGATTGATCGACAAGGACGTGGTGCTGGAGGCCGACACCGACGTGGTTGGCCACATCAACGGCGGCCACACCGCGCTTCCAGACGATCAGATCCGCTGCATCTGCGAGGGCTGCAAGCGCGGCCTCGAGCTCGTGCACAATGGCAATGAGCGCTCGGCGCTGTTCACGTTGCGCATCGCGCGCGAGATGGGCGATCTGCACCGCGTCATCCTCGGCACCGATGCGCCGGCCGGCTCCGGCGTGCAGCCGCTCGGCATTCTCAGGATGGTCTCGATGCTGTCCTCGCTTGGCGACCTGCCGGCAGAGGTCGCGTTTTGCCTGGCCACCGGCAACACGGCGCGGATGCGCGAATTGGATTGCGGCCTGATCGAAGTTGGCCGTTCCGCCGACTTCGTCGTCATGGACAAGGCGCAGCACTCGGCCGGCAAGAATATTTTGGACAGCGTGCAGCTCGGCGACCTGCCCGGCATCGGCATGACTATCATCGACGGGATCGTGCGCACCCAGCGTAGCCGCAACACCCCACCGGCCGGCAGGGTGCCCGAGGTGGTGGCGAAGTGACGCAGCCGGAGCGGCTCGCCGCTCTGCGCGGTCACCTGAAAGCATTGAACAAGTCGCCAGCCTGCTGCGTCTAACACAGGCAGTTCATTGCGGGGCGTCGAGGCAGACATGAAGAATTCGTCGCGGATTGCTGCCGGCGTTACCGGTGCGGTCGGAGGTTATGTCGCGACCTTTGTGCTGTTTTCAGTGCTCGATCTGGGCAACCGGGCGGATCCGATCACGTCTGGCCTGTTGGCACTGTTCGTCTACTCACCCGTCGGCGCGATCGCTGGCGTGGTGCTTGCCAGCTGGCTGGTGACGCGTTCCGGCGCGGATGCAAGCAATAGCAGTCTCGCGCGCAACAGCCTGAAGTCGCTCGGCGTCGTCGCCCTGCTCTGCGTTGCCGCTGCGGCCACTTACATGGGCGTCGCGTACATGACGGCCACACCCTGGCTCAACCGGAACGGCGCCACTCCCCTGCTCGTGTTCGAGGTTCGCCTTCCGGCCGGCGCAACGGTGCCGAAATCAGCGCAAGACATCACTATCGAATTGCAGACCGACCTCAACAGTATGCCGGGCGAATTGAACCCGGCCGGCTTCCATCGTGACGGCGATCAGCCCGTTATCGCAGGCGAAGTCGAACTGGCGTTCCGAACCTCGCACCGCCAGCTCGCCGTCAACATCCAGGGACAGCCCAGCCGAGTGTACCCGATCGGACTGACGGCCTGGGCTCCGCATACGCCGGAGTTCGGAACGTGGCGACGGCTCGCCGACGGCAGCGAAATCCGCTATCGCGCCAAATGGCCAGGGAAGATGTAAGGGCGTCACCGCGGTTTTGCGATCTCACAACGCACATAGGTCTGGCGCTTGCCCTGCCCGACCGGGCTGTTGTCCATCACCAGCTTGCCATCCGCGGCAATGGAAACCCGGGGACTGGAACGATACTTCTCGCCCTCGCCTTCGCAGGCGAGCTTCATTTTCCAGCTCAGGTGCCCGTCGGCCGTGATCTCGCTGGCGCGGCACCTGGTCTCGTACCAATAGAGGCGGTTGCCGCCCTCGATGCTCATGCGGTTGGCGCTGTCCTGGTCGCGGCAATCCTTCTTGGTTGACGCCCAGAACCCCTCATAGGCTTCCGCCGCCAGGGCGGGAGCACACCGGCCCGCCAGCATCGCACTCATACTCAGAGCCAGCGCAAACCGCATGGCCGCTCTCATATCAAGAACCTCGACAAGACCTTCATCGAGGTTAGTCGCGCCTCACCGCAGCTTGTTCAATAGCGCCATCAGCATCTCGCGCTCCCTTGCCTCGAGCGGCGCCAGCGTCTCCCGCGTGATCGCGAGCGCATTCGGCGCGACCTTTTCCGCCAGTTGCTGCCCCGCGCGCGTCAGGCTGACCAGAAGCCGCCGTCCGTCCTCCGGATCCTGGCTGGTCTCGGTCAGGCCGCGCGCCGTCAAACGATCGATCACGCCCTTGATGGTCGCCACATCCATCGCCGTGAGGCGCCCGAGCTGGTTCTGCGAGCATGGCCCGGCCTCGGCGAGCTTCGATAGCGCTGCCCATTGCGTCGGCGTGATATTGGTGCCGATCTCGCGAGAGAAGATCGCGCTGTGGCGCTGCCAGACCTGGCGAAGGATGAAGCCAACCTGCTCATCGAGCACGTAAGGCGGCTTTGCCGGTTTGACGCTTTTCTTCGCTGCGACGCTTCTCGCCATCCGCTCGATACCCTTTGCCTTCACAACGACAGATGTGCGTCGCGGATATCCGGACGCGCGTCGAGCTCGGCCATGGTGCCGCCGAAACAGATGCGGCCGCGCTCGATGATATAGGCGCGATCGGAGATCAGCCGCGCAAAGTGCAGATTCTGCTCGGAGACGACGATGCTGACGCCCTCCTTCTTCATGGTCAGGATGGCATCGACCATCTGCTCCACGATCTTCGGCGACAGGCCCTCCGAGGGCTCGTCCAGCAGCACCAGCGACGGATTGCCCATCAGCGTGCGTGCGATGGTGAGCATCTGCTGCTCGCCGCCGCTCATGCGCCCGCCCGGACGATTTTTCATCTCGCCGAGGTTAGGGAACAGCGAAAACAGCTTGTCACGGGTCCAGTGCGGCGCGTTCGGGCGCTTCGGCTGGCGGCCGACCTCGAGATTCTCTTCCACCGTCAGATCGGTGAAGATACGCCGCTCCTCTGGCACGTAACCAAGCCCATCCCGCACGATCTCATGTGTGGGACGTGCCGAGACGTCCTTGCCTTCGAACATGATCCGCCCCGAGCGCTGCGCGACGAGCCCGACGATCGAGCGGAACGTCGTCGACTTGCCGGCGCCGTTGCGACCGAGCAACGCCACGACTTCCCCCTCGCCGACTTCGAATCCGATGTCGAACAGGATATGGGCCGGGCCGTAATGACTATTGAGCCCCTCGACCGTGAGCTTCATGCCGATGCTCCCTCGCGATGGCCGGCATCGTAAAGCAGGCCCTCGCCGAGGTAGACCGCCTGTACCTGCGGATTGCCGCGGACCTCGGCGGGCGAGCCCTCGGCGATCAACGTGCCGCGGTTGAGCACGATGATGCGATCGGCGTGCTCGAACACCACGTCCATGTCGTGCTCGGTGAAGAGAACGCCGATCGATTTTTCCCGAGCGATCTGCGCGGTCAGCCGCATCAAATCGACGCGCTCGCGCGGCGCCATGCCGGCGGTCGGCTCGTCCATCAGCAGCAGCTTTGGCTGGTTGGCGAGCGCGACGGCGAGCTCGAGCCGCTTGAGATCGCCATAGGCAAGCTCGCCACAGGGGCGATCCGCATAGCCACCCATGCCGACCAGCTCGAGCAGTCGCCCGGCCTCGGCACGGTCGAAGTTCGGCGCCGAGCCCCAAACATTGTACAATTGCTTGCCGTGCGAGATCAGCGCGACCTGCACGTTCTCGCGCACCGTCATGGTCGCAAAAGTCGCGGTGATCTGGAAGGTGCGGCCCACGCCCATCCGCCAGATCTCGCGCGGCTTCCTGCCGGTTGTGTCCTCGCCGAGCAGGCGGACGTGGCCGCTATCAGGCCTGTTCTGGCCGTTGAGCATGTCGAAACAGGTGCTCTTGCCCGCACCGTTCGGTCCGATCAACGCCAGGATCTCGCCTGATCGCAGCGAGAACGAGACGCCGCGCACGGCGTGAACGCCGCCATAGGATTTGGTCAGTCCTTCGACCGCGAGAAGTGGGGGGGCGACGCTCATTCGGCGGACTCAATCGGCTTGGCAAGCAAGGGGGACCCCGGCGGCGATGCCTTCCTGCGACGCTGCGCCAGCATCTCCAGCATGCCGACGATGCCCTTGGGGAAGACGACGACGATGAGAACGATGAAGCCGCCGAGCACGAGTTTCGACAGGTCGGTCTGGCTGACCAGCCAGATGTTCAAGGCCTTGTAGACGATGGCGCCGATCACCGCGCCCGACACCGTCTCGACGCCGCCGAGCAGGACCATGACCAGCGCATCGACCGAGAGCGAGATGCCGAGATTGTCCGGGAAGACGCTGCCCTTGAGGTAGGCGAACAGCGCGCCGCCGATGCCGGCGGTCGTGCCCGCGATCACGAAGGCCGTCCACTGGATGCGCTTGGCGTTGATGCCGACCGCTTCGCTGCGCAGCAGCGAGTCGCGCGTCGCCCTCAGCGCATAACCGAACGGCGAGAACACCATGGCCCGCAACGCGATCGTCACGAGCGCCGCAACGCCGAGCGACAGCCAATAGAAATGCGATGGGCTCGCCGCCCAGCTCGCGGGCCAGACGCCCAGGATGCCGTTGTCGCCGCCGGTGACGCTCACCCACTGGAACGCGATCGACCAGACGATCTGCGCGAAGGCGAGCGTCAACATCGCGAAATACACACCGGAGAGCTGCACTGCGAAGAAGCCGAACACGGCAGCGCCCATGCAGCCGAGCAGCGGCCCGAGCAACAGGCAGACGATCATCGGCAGTCCCGCCATCTTGGCGAGGAAAGCGACTCCGTAAGCGCCCAGCCCGAAATAGGCGGCATGGCCGAAGGAGGCGAGCCCGCCGACCGACATCAGGAAGTGCAGGCTGACGGCGAAGATCACGGAGATCGCGATCTCCGAGCCGACGGTCAATGCATAATTGCCGGCAAACAGCGGCAGCGTCGCCGCGATGACGAGCGTTGCAAGCGCAGCCAACCGCTCATTCGACGTCAGCGGTCGCCAGGGGTTGACGGTGAGGCCCGGTGTCTTGCGTGCCGGCGCCTCGGGCCTGCCGAACAGACCCCATGGCCGCACGATCAGCACCGCCGCCATCACCAGGAAGACCAGGATGATGGAGATTTTTGGAAAGATCAGGATGCCGAAGGCGTTGAGCTCGGAGACCAGCACCGCCGCGACGAAAGCGCCGATGATGCTGCCGAGGCCTCCGATCACCACGACGACGAAGACCTCGACGATGATGCGCAGATCCATCGCATGGTGCACGGCGTCGCGTGGGATCTGGAGCGCACCGCCGAGGGCGGCGAGGAAAACACCGACCGCAAACACGCTCGTGAACAGCCATTTCTGATTGACGCCGAGCGCCGCCACCATGTCGCGGTCTTGCGTCGCTGCGCGCACTAGCACGCCCCAGCGCGTGCGCTGGAACAAGAGCCAGAGAATGCCGAGCACGACGGGGCTGAGCACGATCAGGAACAAATCATAGCTCGGAATGTTCTGGCCGAAGAAGTCGATCGCGCCCTTGAAGCCAGGCGCACGGCGCCCGACGAGATCGTCTGGCCCCCAGATCAGGACGACGAGGTCCTCGACCATCAAGGTCAGGCCGAAGGTCGCAAGCAGCTGGAACAGCTCGGGCGCGTGATAGATGCGCCGGAGCATCACCATCTCGACAATGACGCCGATCACTGCCACGGCAAGCGCTGCGATGACGATCCCGCCCCAGAAGCCGAACGTCCCCGATAGGCGTTCCGTCAGCGTGAAGGCGATATAGGCACCGATCATGTAGAAGGCACCGTGCGCAAAATTCACGATCCGCGTCACGCCAAAGATGATCGACAGGCCCGACGCCACCAGGAACAGCGACGCTGCGCTGGCGAGACCGGTCAGAAACTGTACGACGTAAAAGGCCATCTGCGGTCCGGGTTAAGCATAAATCTCAGTATTGGGCTTCATCCTTCGAGACGGCGCTACGCGCCTCCTCAGGATGAGGTCCGGGGACCTCATGGTGAGGAGCGCGGCAGCGCCGCGCGTCTCGACCACGAGGCCCCGGTCTCCTTGCATCAATCCTTCGGACGCAGCTTCTCGACTTCGGCGTCACTTGGCAGATAGTCCGCGCCCTTCTTGTAAGACGAGTCCACCATCACGCCCTTGCCATCCTTCAGCGCGGTCTTGCCGACATAGGCACCCAGCGTGGACTGGTGATCGATCTTGCGGAAGGTGATCTCGCCGAACGGCGACGGCATCGACAGGCCCTCCGCGGCAGCAATCAGCTTCTCCGGATCGGTGGAGTTCGCCTTCGCCAGGATCGCCGCTGCGGACTTGATGGTCTGGTAGCCGACGATCGAGCCGAGCCGCGGATAGTCGTTGTACTTGGCTTGATAGGCCTTCAGGAACGCGTCGTGCTCGGGCGTCTTGATCGAGTACCAGGGATAGCCGGTGACGATCCAGCCCTCGGGCGTCTCCTCCTTGAGCGGGTCGAGATATTCGGGCTCGCCGGTCAGGAACGAGACGACCTCGCGTCCCTTGAACAGACCGCGGGTGTTGCCTTCACGCACGAGCTTGACGAGATCCGCGCCGAAGGTGACGTTGAGGATCGCTTCGGGATTGGCCGCGGCAACCGCCTGCACCACCGGACCGGCGTCGATCTTGCCCTGCGGCGGCCACTGCTCGTCGACCCACTGGATGTCGGGCCGCTTTTCCGACATCAGCTTCTTGAACACGGCGACCGCCGACTGGCCGTATTCATAGTTCGGCGCGATTGTCGCCCAGCGCTTTGCCGGCAGCTTGCTGGCTGCTTCCACCAGCATCGCCGCCTGCATGTAGTTCGAAGGACGCAGTCGGAAGGTGTACTTGTTGCCCTTGGACCAGGTGATGGCGTCCGTCAGCGGCTCGGCCGCCAGGAAGAACACCTTCTTCTGGTTGGCGAAGTCGCTGACCGCAAGGCCGATGTTCGACAGGAACGTACCCGTCAGCATCGCCACGCCCTCGCTCGACACCAGTTCGTTGGCCGCGGTCTGCGCATCCGCCGGCTTGCCGCCGTCGTCCTTGGAGACGACGATGAGCTTCTTGCCGTTGATGCCGCCGGCCGCATTGATCTCTTCGACCGCGAGCTGCCAGCCCTTGCGATAGGGCTCGGTGAACGCCGGCAGCAACGAATAACTGTTGATTTCGCCGATCTTGATATCCTGCGCCAGGGCCGAATGAGCCATGCCGCTCGCCAACAGCGCAAATGCCGCGCCGGCGAAATAATTCTTTGCTCGCATCCCAACCTCCACTTTTCTGAAAAGATTAACGCAGTCCGTCTTCGCCCTTGATCTCCGCAGCCGTCAGCCCGCCGACGCGCGGCAAAGGACGGCCGCTGTCGGTCACGGCGACCGCGACCATGATTTCGTTGGCGCGCGGCGCGTCGTTGATCTGCACTTCCATGCCGTCGAAATGACTGCGCACGAAGGCTGCATCCTTGTGGCCCAGCGGAATGTCCAGCGTCGTGCCGGGTCCACTGCGCTTCTTCGACGACGGGATCAACGCAGCGCCCTTGCTCAGCACTTTGCGCACTGGCGCGCCCATTTTCGGGTGAAGGATGGCAGCGGCATGCTCCAGCTCGCCGTTCTCGCCGACCGCCGCGGCCTTGCCATAGCTCTGAGCCTTCGATCCTTCGATGCCCAGCGCCGCCACCGCGCGCTTCGAGAGCAGCTCGCCGAGCTCCTCGCCAATCGCGATCAGCGGCGAGAGATCCTCGACATACTTTCCGGCAAACGGATTCTCGATCACGGCGATTGCCGCCGCACGCCGCGTCGGCGGCGAGACCTGGCGGCCCATCTCCATCTGCGTCTCTTCGACAACGGTGACGATCTTGCGGATGATCGCGCTCATGATTGTTTCCTCAAGCCGCTTCCCTGTTCAGGCATGAACCGCGTTCTCTTGTACAAGCGGGCGCGATCGTTGCCGTTCAATATCCTTGGTCCCGATGACAAGCATATCACCACAAAGCTGCAACACGGCACCCTCGATCAATCCGCGATCGAATAATTGCCGTGCACATTCCGCGCCAGATTCGAGCGCGGTCGAGATCTCGTTCTGCGACAATCCACCAATGTTGCGGGTCACGAGCCGCGCGCCGAGATCGCTGTCGGGCTGAAGCTCGCTCGCTGGCTTTCGGATGATGGCGGGGTGCCCCGGCAGATCGACGGCATTCGCAACGATCGTCGCGGCGGCATCGGCTTGCGACGCCGTTCCGGCCAACACGGTCACCGCATCGGCAATGCCGAGCGAAAAGCTGCGGCCGTGCCGCCCACTGGTCGCGATGCCGCGCACGGGATCATCGGCGTCCACCCTGATTGTCCGCATCACCCCGTCGCCATCGGGCCGGTCCATCAGGCCGACCGAAAAATGCTGGCCGTCGCCGAGATGCAGGGCGATGTCGCCGCCATTGTTGACATAGGTCCGATCGAGCGATGCCGCGCCCAGCATCGCGCCCAACACCTCCTCCGCCACGCTGCCGGCCACAGCGGCCATCGGCGTGATGAAGCCATCAGCGGCATAGGGCGCCACGGCGGCGTGCATGCGACGCGCCACAACGCCTCTCAACGAGGTCCGGCCCTCGACGGCAGTCCGCAGCTCCGGCAGTTCCGCGCAGAGTTCGTCGAGTAACCCCGTGAAGCGCCGGGTGGCAGCCTCATAGGCCGCACGCACTGCGTCGGCCGCCCCCGTCGCTTCGACGACCAAATCAATCGGTCCATCCTGCAAATGCAGCCGCCGGCCATCAGACAGCAACGCGATTTGCGGGAGCCTTGTCATGCCCGAGGTCCCGGAATCGGGTTCTGCCAGGGCAATTGGCGGACATCGTCGCCGCGCTGGACCTCGGAGAGCGGCTTGACATAATCCATGTGCCCACCGAGCGCCGCATAGTCCGACAGCTTCATCGTGAATTCTATCGGCGCGACCAGCGCTGGCGTCGGCACGTAACCGAATGCCCCCGCCGGCATCTGCGTCACGTCCACCATGTAGGTGATGCCGCCGCCTGGCCAGACATAGACCGGCGCGCCGCCACTGGTGACGCGCGTCAGCGCATCCTTGACCGAGCGCGTCAGCCGCACCGGATTGTCGGTCACGCCCGCCCGCAAGGAACCACCGGCGCCCGCCATGAACAGCACCGTACACAGCGCCGGCTCGCAATTCTCCTGAATACGCTCGACCGAGAACTTCAGATCATCAGGCATCTCGGTCTCGACCGGCTTCAGGGCCTCATTGAGCACGTAATAGGACGAATGTTCGCCGGTCGTGGAGACCATCAGCATGGAGAGGCCGGCCCTGGCTTCCTTGGCGTCGAACGGTCCCAGGATTGCGAGCGGATCGGAGATATTGGTGCCGCCCCAACCCGTGCCGGGATCGGCGACCTGGAAATAGCGGCCGGGCGTCGAGCGGCGCCCCTTCATCTTGATGCCGGTGTCGGCGATATCGAGCAGCTTGCCGGCCTGGTGCTCCGAGAGCACGCCGGTGATGTGGTCGTCGACCACGACAACCTCGTCGACCTTGCCGTGCCATTGCTTGGCGAACATGCCGATCGTCGCCGAGCCGCAGCCGACGCGCATGCGCTCTTCTTTTATGCCGTTGACGATCGGCGGCTGGCCGGCCTGCACCACCACGCTCGCGCCGCCGTCGATGGTGAGTTCGACCGCCTTGCAATTTGCGAGGTCCATCAGCGCGTCGCAGGTGACGCGGCCTTCCTTCTTGGAGCCGCCGGTCAGATGATGCACGCCGCCGAGCGATAGCATCTGCGAACCGTATTCGCTGGTGGTGACGTGACCGACCGCCTCGCCTTGCGCACGGACGGTCGCCGTCTCCGGCCCCAGATAACGGTCGGTGTCGATCTTCACCTTGATGCCGCAATAGGAGAAGATGCCCTCGGTGACGACAGTCACCATGTCGACGCCGTCGACCTCAGCGGAGACGATGAACGGCGCCGGCTTGTAGTCGGGATAGGTCGTGCCCGCGCCGATCGCCGTCACAAAGGTTGAAGGCTCGTGGACGATCTTGCCGTCCCAATCTTCGGTGCGGCTGAACGGAACGAGCTTGCCGCCATGCGACACGGTGCGCTCCAGGATCACATGCGGATCGACGCGGACGAGCTTGCCCTCGTGATTGGCGTAGCGGTCGCAGGCGCCCGCCGCGCCCGGCTTGATGTAGCACATCACCGGACACGCATCGCAGCGGATCTTGTCGATGGCGGCGGTCGTAGGTTCAGTCACCATGTCAAAGCCAGCCGACAGTGCAGTTATCATTTGTACACGAACGATGTTGCGCGCCCTCCCGATGACTGTCAAGCGGCGGTGCGGCGCAAAACATACGCCTGCCGCATAAAACCTCATTTGCCTATCCGCTCTGTCCACAAAGAAGGCATTCGCGCTGCACTGCGGCATGCACGGCTTGCACGTTTGTGTACAAACGGTATCGTCGCAACGTAGATTTTGAGCGGGCTTGGAATTCGCGAAGCTTTGGCCGCGGCGCTCAACGAGTCGATTTGGGAACGAGGATGACGCAGACACCGATCCGCATCACCGTGAACGGCAGGATCCACGAGATCACTGCGGCGCGAGACACGCCGCTGCTCTACGTGCTGCGCAACGATCTCGCGCTCAACGGTCCGAAATACGGTTGCGGCCTCGGTGAATGCGGCACCTGCACTGTCCTGATCGATGGTGCGGCGGCGCGCTCCTGCGTCATTCCGATCGGTGGCTGCGCCGGCCGCGACATCGTGACGCTTGAAGGGCTCGGCACCCGCGCCAAGCCGGATGCGGTGCAGCAGGCCTTCATCGACGAACAAGCCGCGCAATGCGGCTATTGCCTCAACGGCATGATCATGACCACCAAGGCGCTGCTTGCGATCAACCCGCGGCCCACCGAACAGGAGGCGCTGGCGGCGCTGCGCTACAATCTCTGTCGCTGCGGCACGCATATCGAAATCCTTCGCGCCGTGATGCGTGCGTCTGGTCAGCTCGCCGAGGCCGGTGATTGATGGCCTCCCCGCATCCGAACGGAGCTGAGCTGCAATCCGGCTCGCTCGTCGTCGTCCGCACCGTGCACGAGTGCACATCCGAGACCTTCGTCCGCATCACCGCGGACGGTTCAGTCACCGCCTACAATGGTCATGTCGATCTCGGCACCGGCATCCGCACGGCGCTTGGCCAGATCGTTGCTGAAGAGCTCGACGTCTCCTTTGCCCGCGTGGTCGTGGTGCTCGGCGACACCGCAACGGTGCCGAACCAGGGCGCTACGATCGCGAGCGAGACCATCCAGATCACCGCCAATCCCCTGCGCAAGGCCGCCGCGCAGGCGCGACACTTCCTGATC
Organism: Bradyrhizobium sp. WSM1417; assembly: GCF_000515415.1. Lineage (NCBI taxonomy): Bacteria > Pseudomonadati > Pseudomonadota > Alphaproteobacteria > Hyphomicrobiales > Nitrobacteraceae > Bradyrhizobium > Bradyrhizobium sp. WSM1417. The sequence continues at coordinate 4,176,983 of NZ_KI911783.1, read as the reverse complement.
GCACGTGCGGCCGAGCGCCTGGAGCTGCCGGCAGCCGATCTCAGAATCGAAGACGGCCTCGTGCGCGGGCACGACAATCGCAGCGTCAGCTATGGCGAGTTGATCGGCGGAGAGACCATTCGTCTCGAGCTTGCCGACGACATCGCCGTCAAGCCGGTCAGCGATTACGCCATTGTCGGCCAATCGATGCCCCGCGTCGACCTGCCGGCCAAGGCCACGGGTGAGCTGACCTTCGTGCACGACATCCGTATGCCCGGCATGCTGCACGGCCGCGTGGTGCGACCGCCCTATGCCGGCGTCGACGCCGGCCCGTTCGTCGGCACCAGCCTGATTTCGGTCGATGAATCCTCGGTGCGCGGCATTCCCGGCATCATAGCCGTCGTGCGCATCGGCGATTTCGTCGGAATCGTCGCGGAGCGCGAGGAGAACGCGATCCGCGCGGCGGAGCAGCTTGCGGTGAGCTGGCGACCGACGCCTGAACTGACCGATCTCGCCGACGTCGAGAACGCGCTGCGCGCCAATCCATCGACGCCGCGCACGCTGATCGACAAGGGCGACGTCGATGCTGCCATTGCCGGCGCGGCAAAGCCGATGCGGCGCACTTACGTCTGGCCATATCAGATGCATGCCTCGATCGGCCCGTCCTGCGCGGTCGCCGACTTCCAGGACGGCAACATCCGCGTCTGGTCGGGCACGCAAAATCCGCACGTGTTGCGCGCAGACCTGGCGCTGCTGATCGAGCGTCCCGAGAGCGAGATCGAGGTGATCAGGTTGGAGGCCGCCGGCTGTTACGGTCGCAACTGCGCCGACGATGTCACCGCGGACGCGCTGTTGCTCTCGCGCGCTGTCGGCCGGCCCGTGCGCGTGCAGCTGACGCGCGAGCAGGAGCACGCCTGGGAGCCCAAAGGCGCCGCGCAGCTCATCGACGTCAATGGCGGCCTGGACGCGAAGGGCGACGTCGCCGCCTACGATCTCGCCACGCGCTATCCGTCGAATGCCGCCCCGACTTTGGCGCTGTTGCTGACGGGGCGGATATCGCCGAAGCCGGACGTCCTCCAGATGGGCGACCGCACTGCGATCCCGCCTTACGATTACGACCACATGCGCGTCGTCGCCCACGACATGGCGCCGATCGTGCGCGCGTCCTGGTTTCGCGGCGTCTCGGCCCTGCCGAACACCTTTGCGCATGAATCCTATATCGACGAGGCCGCGACCGAGGCCGGCGTCGACCCGATCGAATATCGCCTGCGTTACCTGAGGGATCAGCGCGCCGTCGATCTCGTCCATGCGGTCGCCGAGCGTGCGGGCTGGACGCCGCGGCCGGTGCGACAAGAGAAAGACGGCGAGATCGTGCATGGGCGCGGCTTTGCCTATGCGCTCTACGTCCACAGCAAATTCCCCGGCTATGGCGCGGCGTGGTCGGCCTGGGTCACCGACGTTGCCGTGAACAAGGCGACCGGCGAGGTCAGCGTGACGCGCGTGGTCGCCGGGCAGGATTCCGGATTGATGATCAACCCGGACGGGGTGCGCCACCAGATCCATGGCAATGTCATCCAGTCCACCAGCCGCGCGCTGATGGAGGAGGTCTCGTTCGACCGCGGTGCAGTCGCGGCGCGGGAATGGGGCGCCTATCCGATCATCCCGTTCCCTGACGTGCCCAAGATCGACGTGTTGTTGCTGCCTCGGCCGGACCAGCCGCCGCTCGGCGTCGGCGAATCCGCCTCGTTCCCGAGCGCGGCTGCGATTGCGAACGCGATTTTCGACGCCACCGGCGTGCGCTTTCGCGAGCCGCCGTTCACGCCCGAGCGTATCCTCAAGGGGCTGCACCGCGGCGCGCCGGCCACGCCGCAGGCGTTGCCGGCTCCCGCTACGCCACAGCCATCCCGCATCTGGGAAAATCCCTTCGCCAAACGCGCCGGCATCTTCGCGACGATCGCGGCCGTCTGCACCGCGGCGATCGGCATCGGTACGGCGCTTTTGCCTGGCCGCGCCATCGCGCCGATCACCCGACCCGATCCATCAGTCTATTCCGCAGCGACCATCGCGCGCGGGCAACAACTGGCCGCACTCGGCAATTGCGCGGAGTGCCACACCATGACCGGCGGAGCGCTCAACGCCGGTGGCCGCGCCCTGGAGACGCCGTTCGGCACGATCTACGCGACCAACATCACGCCAGATGTCGAAACCGGAATCGGCGCCTGGTCCTATCCCGCGTTCGAGCGCGCGATGCGCGACGGGCTTCATCGCGACGGACGGCAGCTCTATCCCGCCTTTCCCTACACGCACTTTTCGAAGACTGGCGATGCCGACATGCAGGCGCTTTACGCCTACCTGATGGCGCAGCCGTCGGTGCGCGCGACGCAGCCTGCGAATACGCTCGCCTTCCCGTTCAATTTCCGCCCGCTACTTGCCGGATGGAATGCGCTGTTCCACCAGGCACGCGAGTTCAAGCCCGATCCCGCCAAATCCGAAGTCTGGAATCGCGGCGCTTATCTGGTCGAAGGCCTCGGCCATTGCAGCGCCTGCCATTCGCCGCGCAACGCACTCGGCGCCGAGCAGCGTGGCGCCTATCTCGCCGGCGGCTTTGCCGAGGGCTGGGAGGCGCCGCCGCTGACCTCACTCTCGCACGCGCCGGTCCCATGGAGCGAGGACGAGCTTTTCGTCTATTTGCGCACCGGCCACTCGCGATACCATGGCGTCGCCGCAGGTCCGATGGCGCCTGTTGTCAGGGACCTCAATGCCCTGCCCGACCAGGACATCCGCGCCATGGCCGTCTATCTCAACTCGTTCAATGACAGCGCGACCAACGGGAAAGCACAGGATACGGTCGCCCTGAAGCTCGAAGCTTCAACGCAAGTCACGATGGCGTCCTCCACCGGCGCGCGGCTCTATCAGGGCGCCTGCGCCGTCTGCCACGAGGTCGGCGGCCTGCCGCTGTTCGGCAGCCGGCCCTCGCTGGCACTCAACAGCAATCTGCACAGCGCGACATCGGACAATCTCGTGCAAATCGTCCTGCACGGCATCGCCGAGCCGGTGTCGAGCGATCTCGGCTACATGCCGGCCTTCAAGAAAAGCATGAGCGATGCACAGATCGAGGAACTCGTCACGTTCCTGCGCAAGCAGTTCGCCCCGGACAGGCCCGCATGGATCGACGTGAAGGAGACGATTGCGCGTGTGAGAGCCGCCGCGAACTAAGCGCTACCTCTTGTGCTCCACCGGCGGCGTGCCGTGCGTGTGAAACGACTCGATCGTCTTCAGGCCCCAGGCCTGCCCCTTCTTGCGTTCCTCTTCCGTCCACACGATCGGCTTCCAGTCGGGCGCAAGGATGAGGCGCGCGCCGGCATTGGCGACTTCGACGCGATTTCCGCCGGGCTCGTAGACGTAGAGGAAGAAGGTCTGCTGGATCGCGTGCTTGTGCGGGCCGGTCTCGATGTGGATGCCGTTCTCCAGGAAGATGTCGGCGGCGCGCAAGATCTCTTCGCGGCTGTCGAGCGCGTAAGTGACGTGGTGGAAGCGGCCGGGCGTGCCGGAATGGTCGAGCGAGTAGGCAAAGTCGTAGCTCTTGTTGGACACCGTCAGCCACATCGCCGCTTCGCGGCCGTCGTTGAGCACGATCTGCTCGGTGAGCCGGCAGCCGAGATAGTTCTCGAAGAACTCGCGGTTGGCCTTGATGTCGACGGCGAGGCAATTGAGGTGGTCGAGGCGGCGGACATTGACGCCGCGCGCGGGAAAGCGCTGCGCCTGGTTCTTCAACGCCGGCTTCAACTCCGGCGGCGCCTGATACCATTCGGTCTCGTAATAGAGCTCGACGATGTGGCCGTCGGGATCACGGCAGCGGAAGGTCGGCCCCTGCCCCATGTCGCCGTCGATCCAGCCGATGTCGAAGCCGGACCCCTTAAGCGCCGCGACGCGGCGCTCGAGCGCCTGTTGGCTGCGCGCGCGCAGCGCCATGTGCTCCATGCCTGACGTCTTCGAGGCCGTCAGTTTGAGCGAATAGCGCTCGTAATCGTCCCAGCCGCGCAAATAAACCGACTCGCCCTTTTGTCCGCTGACGGTCATGCCCATGACGTCGACGAAGAATTTCAGGCTCTCGTCCGGCTTCGGTGTCAACAGCTCCATGTGGCCAAGATGAGCGAGATCGAGGATCGGTTCGGGTTGCATGGTGTCCTCCAAGACGTGGCTTGCGATCCGCTGGACCGGATCCCGCGATCTGGCGCAAGCGGCAACCCGCTCACGCGCCGGCGGGGCGGCACAAGGCCGCCGGTTTTATTTGTACCAATGTACAAATAATTAGGTCCCGTCAACAAACCAAAGATCGCCCCCGAGAGCGAATGACGGGCCGTCCAGGATGACCAACCGTCCGGAACCGCGGACCGACTGCCCGAATGGTAAAATCTTCCTTAAGTACTCCCAGGGCCCGTCGGCCGGGAAAAAGCAGCATTTTCCGGCCGCTTCTGCCAGGGAGTATGCATTCGGAACAAACCTCGCACCCGAATTGTCGCAGATTTAACGAAGCGCCGGCGCCTGCCGCTTAACCGTTTGTCCAGCGACGGCCGTGCATAGTCCGGGCAACCCGTTGCTCTTGCCAGGTTCATTCATCGTGACATCCTTTGGACGCGTGATTTCGGTTCGCGGATCGCTCGCCCGGGTCGGGCTGCTGGCTGAAAGCCGGATGCCGGTCTCGGAAGTGCGGGCAACCGTCGGCCGCTTCGTCAGTATCCGCTGCGCCAGCTCGGTCATCGTCGCCATGATCACCGAGGTGTCCTGCGAGAACCTCTCGAGCAACGACAATTTGATCGCCATCGCCTCGGTCGACCTTCTCGGCGAAATTCTCAACGCCACCGGCAAGGCCAAATTCCAGCGCGGCGTCACCAACTATCCGACCATCGGCGATTCCGTCGACCTGATCACGAGCCAGGAGCTGCGCACGATCTACGCGCCCACCGGTTCCGACCAGATCAATGTCGGCTTCCTTCAGCAGGACAGCTCCGTCGTCGCCTATGTCGACATCGAGGAAATGCTCTCCAAACACTTTGCGGTGCTGGGATCCACCGGCGTTGGCAAATCGACCGGTGTGTCGCTGCTGCTCAACGAGATCCTCAAGGCACGCCCGAACCTGCGCATCTTCCTACTCGATGTGCACAACGAATATGGCCGCTGCTTCGGCGAACGCGCGCTGGTGCTCAACCCGCGCAATCTGAAACTGCCGTTCTGGCTGTTCAATTTCGAGGAAATCGTCGACGTGCTGTTCGGTGGCCGCGCCGGCGTGCCCGAGGAGCTCGACGTCCTCGCCGAGGTCATTCCGCTCGCCAAGGGCGTCTACACCCAGTACCAGAACGCCGACCGCATTGGCCTGAAGCGCATCGATCCCAAGCAGATCGGCTACACCGTCGATACGCCGGTGCCCTATCGCCTGGTCGATCTGATGTCGTTGATCGACGAGCGCATGGGCAAGCTCGAGAACCGCTCCTCGCGCATCATCTATCACAAGCTGATCTCCCGCATCGAGGCGGTCCGCAACGACCCGCGCTACGCCTTCATGTTCGACAACGCCAATGTCGGCGGTGACACCATGGCCGAGGTGATCAGCCATCTGTTCCGCCTGCCGGCCAACGGCAAGCCGATGACGGTGATGCAGCTCGCCGGCTTCCCGGCCGAAGTCATCGATTCCGTCGTCTCGGTGCTCTGCCGCATGGCCTTCGACTTCGGCCTATGGAGCGACGGCGTTTCGCCGATGCTGTTCGTCTGCGAAGAGGCTCACCGCTACGCCTCCGCCGATCGCAATGTCGGCTTCGGGCCGACCCGCAAGGCGGTGTCGCGCATCGCCAAGGAAGGCCGCAAATACGGCGTCTATCTCGGCCTCATCACCCAGCGTCCGGCCGAGCTCGATGCAACCATCATCTCCCAGTGCAACACGCTGTTCACGATGCGTCTAGCCAACGAGCGCGACCAGGCGCTGCTGCGCGCCGCGGTTTCGGATGCGGCCGCGAATCTGCTTTCGTTCGTGCCCTCGCTCGGCACCCGCGAAGTGCTGGCATTCGGCGAAGGTGTCGCACTGCCGACGCGGCTGCGCTTCAAGGAGGTGCCGCCGCATCAATTGCCGCGCGGCGAAGCCACCATCAGCAGCGTGCCGTCCGTCACCTCCGGTCACGACATGCATTTCGTCGGCGCCGTGCTCGAGCGCTGGCGCGGTGCCACCTCGCAGCGCGACGTGCCGAACGATCCGGTATTCTCGGCGCCGCCCGCGAAGACGCTCTCCAATGTCGAAGCCCCGCTGCTGCAACCGTCGATGGGGCTGGATCCGGACCGCTTCTCGCTGCTGAAGAAGCCGCTGCGGTAGAGCAAGGCTCGTTTTCCAGCTCCGGCATTGCGAGCCTGGCGTCACGTTGAGCATGGCGCCGGCATCGACTATGGTTGCCGGCCCCAAGCCGGAATCCATGCCCATGACAAAGCCCGCGCAACGCTTCGCCGCTCCCGCCCTCGATGCGCTCCCTGACGACATCCGCACGCGTCTCCTCGCCGTGCAGGAGAAGAGCGGCTTCGTGCCGAACGTGTTCTTGACCCTCGCCTACCGCCCGGACGAGTTCCGCGCTTTCTTCGCCTATCACGACGCGCTGATGGAGAAGGAGGGCGGCCTCACCAAGGCCGAGCGCGAGATGATCGTGGTCGCGACATCGGCAGCCAATCAGTGCCAGTATTGCGTGATTGCGCATGGCGCGATCCTGCGTATCCGCGCCAAGAACCCGCTGATCGCCGACCAGATCGCCACGAACTACCGCAAGGCCGACATCACGCCGCGGCAAAAGGCGATGCTCGATTTCGCGATGAAGGTCTCGGCCGATGCGCAGCGGATTTCCGAGGATGATTTCACCGCGCTCGCGCCGCACGGCTTCAGCGACGACGACATCTGGGACATCGCCGCAATCGCCGCCTTCTTCGCGCTGTCGAACCGGCTGGCGAATTTCACCGGCATGCGGCCGAATGACGAATTCTATCTGATGGGACGGGTGCCGAAGAAATGACCGACTGCCGCGAACGCGGAAGGAACGCGTAGCCGACGAACGCAGTGGAAAGTTCCCGTCTGACGGGAACTATACGTTTTTGCAATCGCATACGTTTTATTAAGAATCTCACCCTCAACTAGCACAAACGCTTTGGCACAACTTGCGCAGTTTCCGTCACCGGAGACGCTGATGAGTCGTGCCTGTCGAGGGGCTTCTCATGAACGTGCGGGCATTTGTTGTCGCGACCTGTATTGGCACGGCGTTCTTCGCGGCCGGATACGCGTGGAACTATCAGCCCGAGATCGTCGACGCGGACGAGATATGGAGCATGTTTGAATCGGAGCATGGCAAGGCGCGGGCTGCCGTGTTGCGCGTCCTCATTGCGCCGAATTCAGCTCACTTCAACGGCCTGCGAACGATTGATGTAGACCAGGCAAGATACGTATGCGGCTCCGTAAAAGCGATGGACAAGGAGAGGCAGTATGTCGAGGCCGCGTTCGTTTACACCATCGCGATCGATTTTGCCCGTATCGACGACGACGGCCGGATGACGTCGCAGCGCTCTCCTTACAGGCCCTGCCCAAGCGCGGCCGACGACAAAATTGCCGACCAGAACACGCTGATATCGCCAGGCGCGCTGTCGATGATCAAGACCGTCGAAAAAATCATCCCCAAGTCCAGCGGCGGAACGATGGAACAGCAGCTTGGCCAGCTCGCCGGACAGACAGCGGCGGTGGCGCCAGGTTCGGCGGTCCCGCGGAGATCGGCCGGCTCGTCGGGTTCGGCAGCCTCAGCAGGGGCAGGATGGGCGCCAGCAGCGCAACATTCGAGTTCGGGCGTGGAGGTACGACAAGCAGATGAACTGACGTGGCGTGTCGACCAGCCGCCGGCCGCATGGCCGAATTTCCGCTCGGACGATCCGCTGGCGAAATCGGCGCAGAAGCGGACCAGCGCGGAGGCCCTGGCTTTTGCAAGAGATGTCGAGGCTCGCTGGGAAGACGCCAAATCATCCGGGGTTCCGGCCAAGCGTCCTTCGCCTGAGGAGATCAAGGAAGCATGCCGCGCGCTACTTACGATTGATCCCACGGACAAGGATTATCCGCAGGCCTGGGCCGCCTTTGTGCGGCTGCGCAAAATCGATCGCGACGCTGCTGGTTGAACTGACGGCCTCGCTCATGCCCTGCGCCGCAGGCTCCAAAGGGTCCCGAGAGCCACCACGGCGGTCATCAGCAGGACGGCGACGAAAGTTTGGATGATCGTGAAGTTCAGGGCGTCACGCGCGACGAACAGAGCGGTGACAGCTCCGGCGAACACAAACACAATGCGAAGAATCAGGCTCATCATCATGTCTCCAGATGGCATGATCTGGAGCCACCTGGTGACGCGGATGCGCAAGGCTGGTTCAGCGGTCATGCCGGCGGACCTTAGCGGCCGGCATCAAAACCTGTTTGCGATACGTCAAGCGCGCGACGCCGTTGGGCAGCAGGTTTATCGCAACTGCATTCCCAGCGGCTGCGCAGCACCATGCCGCTGGACTAGCGCTTCGCCATCAACTCGAGCGCCGGGGCAAAGCGCTCTGAAAACGTCAACGTCTTGGCATGGTGAACTGCGGCAAACGATGCCGATATCCCGGCTGAAGCGACCACGAGCAGGGCAACGGCGAAAACCAAACGGCGCATTTCGGCCTCCTGTGTGAGCTCGACACTTCAACACATGGCACGGCTTTGTTTCAGCACTGCTTCGCGCGGACAGAAGATGGTTTCGCTCAAGAGGCTGTGATCAGATCCGGTTTGCGGAGCCGCATGCCGTACTGACGTGAGCTTTGCGCCTAATCATCGTCAGCCGGACCGCACCAGCCAGGCAGATAGATCGCGTCCCTGCTCTTGGCTGAGGACATCGCCTTCTCGAGCGCCTTGTCGAAATTGGCATCCACAGCCTTGCGCGACAGCTTTCGGCGCAGATAATCGGCCCACAGGAATTCGGAGAACGGCGTGGTGTCCTTGGCGAAGCCGCCCATGCGGCGCAGCTCGCCGGCAAGGCTCCGGAAGGGATCGTCCTTGAGATCGACGACGGATTTCGGCAAATCGCGGAACGGTCGCCGTTCGCCCTTGACGTCGTAGGGGTAAACCCAGCGCTTGTTGTCCATCACGCCCCAGAACGCTTCGCGCTCGACCATCCTGAGGTCGCCGACGATGGTGACCAGCACCTCCTTGACGCCCTCGTCATGCAGCGCGCGACCGAGGTGATGATGGTCGATCACGTAATAGCGCTCGTCAGGGCCATGCACGACGGGGATCATATGCTTGCCGAGCAAATCGGCCTGCTTTTTCTTGTCGTGCTCGCGCCAGCGCTTGCGCTTCTCCTTGACCTCGCGCATCCCGACCGTCATCTGTGTCGGCCGCAGCGACAGGATCGACACCGGATGCACTCTCGGTTCGCGCGTATTGGTCATGGTTGGAGAGCCCTTCACATGGTTGCAGCTGCGTGATCAGGTTCCCTGGACTATGCCATGGGCATTGCGCCGGCAATGCATTCGGCTGGGCCGAGATTACTGCATTGCACCCTCTGCAGGCCCGGAAGGGCCACGGTTCCACGGTCCTTCGTTCGCAACCCTGCAAGATAGTGCGAACGCGCAATGCACGTGCGCGTTGAGAAGATTTTCTGCAACGTGTTCACCACGTATGCTATCTAAAAATTGCTGCTTCGGAGTGATCCCTGCACCATGACAACCCAGCGGCCCATAAGCTCGGATGACGAGCACCGGGTGCTCCAGTTCAGGCCGCGCACCTCGCCTTCCCCAACGGGCTACCGCGGCAACGGTAGCGTGCAGCAATTGCGCGTCGCGCCCGAGCCACTCGACCTGTCGCGCTACGAGCAGCCCCGCACTGAACCGGACGATTTCCGCCATCGCATGCTCGCCAACATTGCGGCGCTGGCCTTCACCATCGCACTGACCGCGATCGGGATCTGGCTCGCGGTGAGCATCGCCGACCTGCGCCGGACCCAGGATTGCGTGCTGATGGGCCGCCGCGACTGCGTCAAGATCACGACGCCGCACATCTAGCGACGGTCCTTCGGCCGAAGCGGCTCAGCCGGGCGTCCCCAGCCCTGCCCCCACACCCGCCGGCTCCATTGAACTCAGGGCGGCGCTCCGATATACGGGCTTTCGACCCGGCCAGAGGGGGGTTGAGGGCGTCATCGGGGCGCGATGCCCACCCACCGTTCCACTCTGGAAAATCTGACAAACATCTGCAATATATCAAAGGCTTAGTGATGTCCTCCACATTCGATCAGGTCGCTACGATCATCGCTGAAACCTGCGACATCCCGCGCGACACGATCACGCCGGATAGCCATGCCATCGATGACCTCGGCATCGACAGCCTCGATTTCCTGGACATCGCGTTCGCGATCGACAAGCAGTTCGGTATCAAGCTGCCGCTGGAAAAGTGGACCCAGGAGGTCAACGACGGCAAAGCCACCACCGAGCAGTATTTCGTGCTGAAAAACCTGTGCGCCCGCATCGACGAACTGGTTGCGGCCAAGGGCGCGAGCGCCTAAGCGCGCGGTCATGCAACTCGAATACTTCCACATGATAGATCGCGTCGTCGACCTCAACGTCGACGCGAAGACGATTGTCGTCGAGGCTCAGGTCCCGATGGAGAGCACCATCTTCGAGGGGCACTTCCCGGGCTATCCCCTGATGCCAGGCGTGCTCCTGATCGAATCGATGGCGCAGGCCTCAGGCTGGCTTCAGCTTGGCGTGCTCAAATTCGAGCGCATGCCGATCCTGGCCGCCGTGAAGGAGGCCAAGGTCCGCGGCTCGGTGTACCCTGGGGATCTCATGAGCATCGAAGCGAGCCTCGTCCACGAGGGCTCGGGCTATGCCATGACCGAGGCCAAGATTAAGGTCGGCGGCAAGCTGCGCGCGAATTCGGCGCTCACCTTCACCCTGATCCCCTTCCCCAACGCGGACATGCGCGGATACATGGCGAAGGTCGCCGAGCGCGTCGGCTTTCCGCAACAGGCCGTATCGTCATGACCGAGACTGCTTCGAAGCCCGCCCAGACGGAAGTCTGGATCACCGGCATTGGCCTCGCCACCTCACTCGGCGAGGGCTTGGACGCCAACTGGGCCGCGCTTCAGGAGAAGCGCATCAATGTCGACGAGAAGGGCTTTGCGCCCTACATCGTGCACCCCTTGATGCCTGTTACCTTCGACAGCCAGATCCCGAAGAAGGGCGACCAGCGCCAGATGGAAGCCTGGCAGCGCATCGGCACCTATGCGGCCGGGCTTGCGCTCGATTCCGCCGGGATCAAGGGCAACAAGGACATCCTGTCGAAGATCGACATGGTGGTCGCCGCCGGCGGCGGCGAGCGCGATCTCAACGTCGACACCGGCGTGCTCACGGCCGAGGCTAAGGGTGCCAACGCGCCCGGCTTCCTCAACGAGCGGCTGATGAGTGATCTCAGGCCGACGCTGTTCCTGGCCCAGCTCTCCAACCTGCTCGCCGGCAACATCGCCATCGTGCACGGCATTGGCGGCACCTCGCGCACCTTCATGGGTGAAGAGGTTGCCGGCGCCGATGCCGCGCGCATTGCATTGTCGCGCATCGCCTCCGGCGAGAGCGACATCGCGTTGATCGGCGGCTCGCACAACGGCGAGCGCAAGGACCTGATGGTCCTCTACGAATTCGGCGACTTCAACCTCAAGGACAAGTTCGCTCCCGTGTGGGCGCGCAGGGACCACGCCGGCTTCGCCCTCGGCTCGGCTGGCGCGTTTCTGGTGCTGGAGTCGAAGGCGCATGCGGAAGCACGCGGCGCAAAGCCATTCGCGAAGCTGTCGAGCGTCGTTGCCGACCTTGCCCGGCGCAAGACCCCCGGCGATATGGCCGCGACGCTGGAGAAGCTTTGGGCAAAGTTGCCCAAGCGCGACGGCAAGGGCGCGATCATATCCGGTGCGACCGGCGCTGAGCCGGCGACATCGGAAGAGCGCGGCTTCCTGAAGGGCCACGCCGAGTTCCCGGTGCGCTCGACCGGCACGATGTTCGGCCACACCATGGAGACGCAATTCCCGCTCGGCATCGCACTCGCCGCGCTGTCGATCTCGCGCGGCGCGCTGTTTCCGCCGAACGATTCCACGGGCACCGAGATTGAAATGCAGGGAGCGCCCACCCAGATTGTGGTGGTGGGGGCCGGACACTGGCGCGGCGAAGGCATGGCGCTGGTCGAGGCAGTAAGCTAAAGCGCGCTGCGCTTTGGCAGGTTATTGTTTGGGCATGATCTTCTCGGAAAATCGCGTCACGCTTTTTCGGATCATGCTCCAGCTCAAGCGGGGATCGACATGACTGCACCACGCGACAAACTCGGGCGTCCCGTCGTCGTCGTCACCGGCATGGGCATCATGACCTCGCTCGGCAACGGCAAGACCGACAATTGGGCGAAGCTCGTCGCCGGCGAATCCGGCATCCGCACCATCACCCGCTTTCCGGTCGACGGCCTGAAAACGACGATGGCCGGCACGGTGGATTTCGTCAGCGTCGATCCGTTCTCCTCCACCGGCCTGTCCGAGCGGATGGCCGAACTGGTGACGCAGGAGGCGCTGGACCAGGCCGGCATCGGGACCAAGGCGGATTTCCCGGGTCCTCTCTTCCTCGCGGTCGCACCTGTCGAAGTCGAATGGCCGCAGCGCCGCGAGCTCGGCCGCGCCGTCGGTAAGCTCGACTTCAACTACGACGATCTGCTGCGCATCTCCGGCGGCGGCAAGTACAGCGCCTATCACCACAGATTCATGTTCGGTTCGGTCGCGGCCTACCTCGCCGAGACCTTCGGCACCAAGGGCTCGCCGATCTCCTTGTCCACGGCCTGCGCTTCGGGCGCGACTTCGATCCAGCTCGGCGTCGAGGCGATCCGCCGCGGCGAAACCGATGCCGCGCTGTGCGTGGCGACCGACGGCACAGTGAATCCGGAGGCGCTGGTGCGCTTCTCGCTGCTCTCGGCGCTGTCGACCCAGAACGACCCGCCGCAGGCGGCCTCCCGTCCCTTCTCCAAAAACCGCGACGGTTTTGTCATGGCCGAAGGCGCAGGTGCGCTGGTGCTCGAAAGCTATGAAGCCGCCACCGCGCGCGGCGCAAAAATTCTCGGCGTGATCGCCGGCTGCGGTGAGCTCACCGATTCCTTCCATCGCACCCGCTCGTCCCCCGACGGCAAGCCGATCATCGGCTGCATGAACAAGACGCTGGCCGATGCCGGCATGACGCCGGACCAGATCGACCACATCAACGCGCACGGCACCGCGACGCCCGAGAACGACAAGATGGAATACAATACGACATCGGCCGTGTTCGGCGATCTCGTCTCGAAGATTCCGGTCACCTCCAACAAGTCGATGGTCGGCCACACCATCTCGGCCGCCGGCGCGGTCGAGGCGATCTTCTCGCTGCTGACGCTGGAGCATCAGCGCATCCCGCCGACGATCAACTATGACAATCCGGATCCCACGATCCTGTTCGACGTCGTCGGCAACAAGGCACGTGATGCCCGCGTCACCGCGGTGATGTCGAACTCGTTCGGCTTCGGCGGCCAGAACGCCTCGCTGATCCTGACCCGCGAACCGGCCTGACCGGACGCATGGCGCTGCTTCCTTCGAGGACGAAGGCCCGCGCGCGGGAGACGGCCAAGTCGATCGGTGGAGGCCTGATCGGCGCCGCCACTGTCGGCATGTTGCGCACCACGCGTTATTTCGATCCGGCCAAGACCTCGGACTTTTTCGCACGCGTCACCCGGCTGATCGGGCCCCGCCTTCGCGAGCACCGCATCGGCCGCGCCAACCTCACCGCCGCCTTTCCGGACAAGTCGCCCGAGGAAATCGAATCCATCCTGATGGGCGTCTGGGACAATCTCGGTCGCGTCGGCGCCGAATTCGCCCATATGGATCACGTGTGGGATTACGACCGCGATCATCCGGAAACCAGTCGGATCGACCTGCCCAGCCGCAGCATCGAGCTGTTCGACCGCATCCGCGACGACGGCAAGCCGGCGCTGATCTTCGCGGCGCATCTGGCCAATTGGGAATTGCCGGCGCTCGCCGCCGTCGCACACGGGCTCGATGCGGCGATCCTCTACCGTCGCCCGAATATCGCCTCCGCCGACCGCATCATCCAGGAGATGCGCCAGGTCAACATGGGCACGCTGATCCCCGCGGGGCGCGACGCGCCGCTGCGGCTCGCGCAGGCACTCAAGGACGGCAAGCACGTCGCGATGCTGATCGACCAGTATCTGACCGGCGGCGTCGAGGTCACCTTCTTCGGCCGCAAGACCCGCGCCAATCCGATGCTGGCGCGCCTATTGCGCCAGGTCGAATGCCCCATCCACGGCGTGCGCGTCATCCGCCTGCCCGGCGGCCGCTTCACCGCCGAGATCACCGAAGAGGTCCAGCCGGTGCGCGACGCCGACGGCAAGATCGACGTCCAGGGCACCACGCAGGCGATCACCAGCGTGGTGGAAGGCTGGGTCCGCGAGCATCCCGAGCAGTGGCTGTGGCTGCACCGCAGGTGGCGGTAGCGGACAGGCCTTACCGTCCCGTCTTCACCTTCGTCCACAGCCGGTTGATGACCCGCTGCGTCGCCGGCTCGCGCGCCGTGATGACGAACAGCTTTGCGAGCGTGGCCTCGTCCGGATAGATGTTCTTGTCGTTCAAAATTTTCGGATCGACCAGCTTCTGGCTGGCGAGGTTGCCGTTGGCGTAGGACAGAAAATCCGTATTCTTGGCGGCCACGTCCGGACGGTAGAGATAGTTGATCAGCTCGTAGGCTTCCTTGACGTTCCTCGCATCCGCCGGGATCGCGAGATTGTCGAAGAACATCTGCGCGCCCTCCTTCGGGATGGCGTAGCCGATCTCGATGCCACTCTTGACTTCGGCAGCGCGGGCGCGGGCCTGCATGATGTCGCCGGACCAGCCGACCACGAAGCAGATCTCGCCGGTCGCGAGCGCGCTTAGATATTCGGACGAATGAAACTTGCGCACGGAGGGCCGCACCTTGGCGACGACGTCGGCGGCCTTCTCGAGGTCGGCCTGCTTGGTCGAGTTCGGATCGAGCCCGAGATAGTTCAACGCCGCCGGAAAGATGTCGTCGGCGGAATCCAGCATGTGGACGCCGCAATCCTTGAACTTGGCAAGGTTCTCCGGCTTGAACACAATGTCCCAGCTATCGATCTTCGCATCCGCTCCGAGAATCTGCTTCAGCTTGGCGACGTTGTAGCCGATGCCCGTCGTGCCCCACATGTAATTGGCGGCGTAGACATTGCCGGGGTCGTAGATCGCGAGACGTTCGGTCACCACTGACCAGGCATTGGCCAGGTTCGGCAGCTTCGACTTGTCGAGCTTCTGGAAGATGTTGGCCTTGATCTGGCGCTGGAGGAAATAGGCGGTGGGCACCACGACGTCATAGCCGGACTTGCCGGCCATCAGGCGCGTCTCCAGCGTCTCGTTGGCGTCAAAGGTGTCGTAGACCACCTTGATGCCGGTCTCCTTGGTGAAGGCCTCGAGGACGTCGGGCGCCACGTAGTTTGACCAGTTGTAGAAATTGACGACCCGCTCCTCGGCCCCTGCGGGGGCGGAGAGCAACGTCAGCGCGGCGGCGATCGCGAGGCCAAAACCAAAGCGGCCGACGTTCGTCATCCCCTACCTCTTGCGCCCGCGCACCGCGTCGGACAGCCGCTCCAGCGCGGTGTCGAGCGTCTCGTCCTTCTTGGCAAAACAGAAGCGCACCACCGAGGTCACAGGGTCCTGCTCGTAGAAGGCCGACACCGGGATTGCCGCGACCTTGTAGTCCTTCACAATCCGCCAGCAGAACTCGGTGTCGCTCTCGTTCAGCCCGAGCGGGGACAGGTCGACGGTCAGGAAGTAGGTACCCTGCGACTTCAGCACCGGGAAGCCGAGGCTCTCCAGTCCCTTGGCGAGGCGGTCCCTGCTCCGCGCCAGGTCCTTGCGCATCGACAGGAAATACTCGTCCGGCTTACCGAGCCCGTAGGCGACGGCCGCCTGGAGGTTCGGCGCGGTGGTGAAGGTCAGGAACTGGTGCACCTTGGCGGCAACGCGCAGCAGCGGCGGCGCGGCGCAGACGAAGCCGATCTTCCAGCCCGTCAACGAGAATATCTTGCCGGCCGAGCCGACCTTGATGGTGCGGTCGCGCATGCCGGGGATGGTGATCAGCGGAATGTGCTTGTGCTCGTCGAAGGTGACGTGCTCCCAGACCTCGTCGCAGATCGCGATGACGTCGAACTCCTGGCAGTAGCGCGCCAAAAGCTCGAGGTCCTCGCGCGGAAACACCACCGCGGACGGATTCAGGGGATTGTTGAAGAGCACCGCCTTGGTCTTTGAATTGAAGACGCTTTTCAGCATGTCCTGATTCAGCCGCCAATGCGGCGGCTCGAGCCGGACCAGGCGCGGAATGCCGCCGGCCTGGCGGATGATCGGCAGGTAGGAATCGTACACCGGCTGGAAGCACACCACCTCGTCACCCGGCTGGACGACGGCGAGGATGGCCGAGGTCAGGGCCTCGGTGCCGCCGGAGGTCACCATCACCTCGCTCATCGGATCGAGCTCGAGGCCGTGCCAGTGGCCGTAATGGGTCGCGATCGCCTGGCGCAGTTCCGGCAGACCCATCATCGACGGGTACTGGTTGTAGCCGTTCAGTGAGGCCTCGGCCGCGGCGCGGCGGATGTCCTCGGGCCCGGGATCATCGGGAAAGCCCTGGCCGAGATTGATGGCGGCATTGTCGCGCGCGGCCTGCGACATCGCCTCGAAGATGGTGACGGGAAGGTCCGCGAAGACCTTGTTGAGGGACGAGCTCTTGGACATCGGCGGGGTCAGCCGCCGACCTTGCTGGGAAGACCCGCCGCCTTCCAGCCCAGCATGCCGCCGGCCAGATGCTTGTCGTAAGGCAGGCCCGCGGCCTGCGCCGCCAGCGAGGCCGTCACCGAACGCTTGCCCGAGCGGCAGGCGAACACGACCTCCTTGCCGGCGGGATCGGGGATCGCTTTGGGATCGAAGGTCGAGAGCGGCACGACCACGCCGTAGGGATAGGCCTCGGCCTCGACCTCGTTCGGCTCGCGCACGTCGACGAGGAGATAGCGCCCTTCCGCGACACCCTTGGAGACCTCGTCCGGGGTCAGATCCTGTACTTGATTTGCCACATCATCCTCCAACGTCGCGGGCCGCTGCCGGGGCGATCCCGGCGGGCGGCAACCTCGCCTCTCGGCCGACGAAAATCAAGCGCTACAAAGGCTTGAGCTGCCTTGCGCAAGTTAAAGCTAAATCGCAGCGACTTGAAGCGCGACCTGCAAAAGGAGGATCATATCCTCACTTCAGATGGTGACCTGGGTGCCGACCTCGACGACCCGGCCAGAGGGGATCTGGAAATAGTCGGTGGCATCGTTGGCGGAACGGCTGAGCGAGATGAACAGCCGGTCCTGCCAGCGCGGCATGCCGGAATGGGCGGCTGGTTTGAGCGCCCTCCGCGACAGGAAGAACGAGGTCGACATGATGTCGAACTGCCAGCCGAGCTTGCGGGCGATCGCCAGCGCCTTCGGCACGTTGGGCGATTCCATGAAGCCGAACTTCAGCGTCACCTTGGAGAAGGTCGGCGAGATCTGCTCCAGCTTCACCCGCTCGGCCGGATCGATACGCGGGGTCTGTGCGGTCTCGATGGTGAGGATGACGTTCTTCTCGTGCAGCACCTTGTAGTGCTTCAGACTATGCATCAGCGCGGTTGGCGCGCTGAGGGGATCGCTGGTCAGGAACACGGCCGTGCCGGGCACGCGCTGCGGCGGCCGCTTCTCCAACATCGCGACGAGGTCGGCGAGCGGGAATTCGAGCTTGCGCGACTTCTCGAACAGCAGCCGGCTGCCGCGCCGCCACGTGTACATCAGGATGATCATGAGCGCGCCGAGTGCCAGTGGCACCCAGCCGCCCTCGAACACCTTGAGCAGATTGGCGGCCAGGAAGGTGAGGTCGAGGAACAGGAACGGCGCGATCAGGGCGGCAGCCGTGAACGGCGACCACCGCCAGACCTTCCAGATCACCACGAAGCCCATCATTGCCGTGACGACCATGGTCCCGGTGACGGAGATGCCGTAGGCCGAGGCCAGCGCGCTGGAGGAGCGGAACAAGAGCACCAGCAGGACCACCGCGACCAGCAGGAGCTGGTTGATGCGCGGGATGAAGATCTGGCCCGAATGGGCTTCAGACGTATGGCGAATTTCAAAGCGCGGCAACAGACCGAGCTGGATCGCCTGACGCGTCAGCGAATAGGCACCGGTGATGACCGCCTGGCTCGCGATGACCGTTGCGGCGGTCGCCAGCACGACCATGCAGCCGCGGAAAAAACCTTGCGGGAAGAGCTGGAAGAACGGGCTGACGATCGCGCCGGGATCGCCGAGCACGAGGGCGCCCTGCCCCAGATAGTTCAATGCCAGCGACGGCACCACGATGAACAGCCAGGCGGTCTGGATCGGCCGCTTGCCGAAATGGCCGAGGTCGGCATAGAGCGCCTCGGCACCGGTGACCGCCAGGAACACCGCGCCGAGCGTCACGAAGCCGATGATGCCGTGGTGGATCATGAAGGACACGGCGTAGAGCGGGTTCAGCGCGAACAGCACCTGCGGCTGCTCGATGATCGGGTGGATCGCCGCGATCGCGATCACAGCGAACCAGACGCACATGATCGGCCCGAAGAAGGCGGCGACGCGAGCGGTGCCACGGGACTGCACGGCAAACAGACCGACCAGGATGATCACGGTCAGCGGTACGATGTAGGGCTCGAAGTGCAGGGTGACGTCCTTCATGCCTTCAATCGCCGACAGCACCGAGAGCGCCGGCGTGATCACGGCGTCACCGTAGAATAGGGCGCCGGAAATGATGCCGAGCAGGACGATGGTTGTTCCACGGGTGCCGACTGCGCGCTGGGCCAGCGCCATCAGCGCCAGCGTGCCGCCCTCGCCATTGTTGTCGGCACGGAGCAGGATCACGACGTATTTGAGCGTCACCACGATGATGAGCGCCCACAGGATCAGGGAGAGCACGCCGAGCACGGCCGCCGGCGTCGGCAGCCCCTCCGCGCCAGAAGCCGCCATGACCGCCTCGCGGAACGCGTAGAGCGGGCTGGTGCCGATATCGCCGTAGACGACGCCGATGCTGCCGAGTGTCAGCGCACCGAAGCCGGCGGTGGTGTGGGCATCGCCATGCCCATTGGCCGCCGCCGTTTCCGGGGCGGAAATCGCTACATCACTTGTCATGGGAGAGCCTGATGGCCTCTAAAAATGCTTCACTGCACAACGGCAGAAGGGCGCGCGGCTTATAGGCCTGCGCTACTGGCATAGCCTAGCCCGATTTCGGGGCTTTGGCATGCAATTTTGCATGGCTCCGCCAGTCGCTGCTTAGATGGTGACCTGAGTTCCGACTTCAACCACCCGCCCGGTGGGAATCTGGAAATAGTCGGTGGCGTCGTTGGCGGACCGGCTCAGCGCTATGAACAAATGGTCCTGCCAAAGCGGCATGCCCGACTGCGCCGACGCCTTCAGCGAGCGCCGCGACACGAAGAACGAGGTCGACATGATGTCGAACTGCCAGCCCTGCTTGCGCGCGATCGCGAGCGCCTTGGGCACGTTGGGCTGCTCCATGTAGCCGAAGCGCAGGCGGACCTTGAAGAACTTGTCGCTGATCTTCTCCATCCGGAAACGCTCCGACAGATCGACCCGCGGCGTATGCGCGGTCTCGATGGTCAGGACCACGTTGTGCTCGTGCAGCACTTTGTTGTGCTTGAGATTGTGCAGCAGCGCGGTCGGCACGAAGGAGGGATCACTGGTCAGGAACACCGCGGTGCCCTTGACGATGTGCGGCGGCCGCTTCTCCAGGCTCCGGATCAGATCGTCCAGCGGCACCTCGATGCGGCGCGTTTTCTGGATCAGGATCCCGGACCCTCGCCGCCAAGTCCAGATTGTCCCGGCCATGATCACGCCGAACAGCAGCGGCACCCAGGCGCCTTCGAGCAGCTTCAGAAGATTCGCGCTGAAGAAGCTGATGTCGACCACGACGAAGGGCAGGATCACGGCTGCGGCCGTCGCGGCGCGCCAGTTCCACAATTTCCAGATCACGATGAAGCCCATGATGCCGTCGGCGACCATGGTGGTGGAGACCGCAATGCCGTAGGCCGAAGCCAGGTTGCTGGGGGTGTGGAATAACAGCACCAACAGCATCACACCGATCAGGAGCAGCCGGTTTACACGCGGCAGATAAATCTGGCCGGCATGAGTTTCCGAGGTAAAGCGCACCTCGAAGCGCGGCAGGAGGCCGAGCTGCACAGCCTGATAGACCAGCGAATAGGCCCCGGTGATCACCGCCTGGCTCGCGATCACGGTCGCCGCGGTCGCAAGTCCGACCAGCGGCAGCACGAAATGCTCGGGCACCATGCGATAGAAGGAGTGTTCGATCGCGCTGGGATCGGACAGCACCAGTGCGCCTTGCCCGAAATAGTTGATCAGGAGCGCAGGCAGCACGAAGAACATCCAGGCTGACTGGATCGGCTTGCGGCCGAAATGGCCGAGATCTGCGTAGAGCGCCTCACCGCCGGTTACCGCGAGGAACACCGCGCCCAGCGTCACCAGGCCGATCGTGCCGTGCGACAGCAGGAATTGCAGCGCGTAATAGGGATTGATCGCTGCCAGCACCGACGGATCGTCGGCGATGTGAACGGCGCCCAACACGGCAAGGACGGTGAACCAGACGACCATCACCGGCCCGAAAGCCGAGGCGACCAGCGCGGTCCCCTTGCTCTGGACCGCGAACAGCAGCGCCAGGATGAGAACGGTCAGGGGAACGACATAGTGCTCGAAGGCGGGTGTTGCGAGCTTCAGACCCTCGACCGCCGACAGCACCGAGATCGCCGGCGTGATCATGGAATCGCCGATGAACATGGAGGCGCCGACCACGCCAAGCGCCGTCAGGAACCAGCTCCGCCGCCCGAGCGCGCGCTGACCGAGCGCCATGAGGGAAAGCGTGCCGCCCTCCCCGTTGTTGTCGGCGCGCAGCAGCAGCAGAACGTATTTGGCGGTGACGACGATCAGCAGCGCCCAGAGGATCAGCGAGAGCACGCCGAGCACCATGACCCGCGAGACCGGCTGACCGTGGGCCGCGCCCCTGACTGCCTCGTGGAATGCGTAGAGCGGCGACGTGCCGATGTCGCCGAAAACGACGCCGATGCTCCCGAGCGTCAGGCCCCAGAAACCCGAGCTGACCGGTCCGTCCGGAGCTTCGGTCGATGTGATGCTCGCCGTCATATGAAACTGGAACGCTTTTGCCCGAGAATTGATCCGGCGCCTTTTGACGGTTCCGGCGCCCCTGTCAATCGGCACATCACCATAGCAGGCGCCGGGGCAGATGCTGTGACGGCGCAGCAACGGTCGTTGCCCACGCGACGACATGCCTCAGGTAAGATGGTGGCACAAGAGCCCTGAGCCTTTCCATCCCCGATTGAAGCGGAGTTGGCTCTATATCCTTGTTTTGTCGCACTTTCTTCGCACGAAACAGGGTCCGCTTCGCTCGAGTGTGTCCTACGGCTTCAGATTCGGCGGCAGCGGCGGATCTTCGCGCATCAGGGTGATGGTCACCCGCCGGTTGGCCGCGAGCGAGGGATCGTCCGGAAACAGCGGCTGGGTGTCCGCCTTGCCGGAGACGGCAAAGACATGGGCGCCCGGCAGGCCCTCGCGTTCGAGGATCTGACGCACGGCGTTGGCGCGGTCGGCCGACAGGTCGAAGGCGCCGTAGTCGCTGCGGGTCGGCACGAATCCAGCCGCGGTGTGGCCGGCGATGGAAACGCGCAGCGGCGTCGCCTTGAGCGGGACAGCGAGCTTCTCGATCAGGCGCCGGGTGCGGTCATAGGGCACTTTGGAGCCGTCGGCGAACATCGAGCGGCCGTCCTGGTCCACGATCTCGAGGTTGAGGCCCTGCTTGGTCTCCTCGAACATGATGTGCTTGGACATCTCGGTCAGTTCCGGCATGTCCTGCAACGCCTGGCGCAGCGAGGCCGCCGCCAGCGCAAAATTGCGGTCGACCTTGATCTTCGCGCCCGACGTGCGGTCACGATCCTCCTGGTCCGGCGTAGGCGTGTTGGAGGAGTCCTCAGGCTGAATGTGATCGACGTTCTTCAGCCGTGGACGGGTCGGCAGACCGTCGGACTCGACGATGCCGGAATAGCGCGCTTCGGTCTGGACACCAAAGGCGTCGCGCATGGAGCCTGCGACGACCTTCAGCTTGTTGGCATCCTGGGTCGAAAACGCGACGAGCATCACGAAGAAGCTCATCATCAGGCCCATCAAGTCCGCGAAGGTCACGAACCAGCCGTGACCGCCTCCGTGTGAATCGCCTCGCTTCTTCTTGGCCATGTCTCAAATCCCGGCGCGCGGCCTCAGGCCGGAACCGGCTCGCCTTCAGCGTGGCGGTGCTTCTCGGGTAGATAGGCCAGCAGCATTTCGCGAACCAGCGTCGGGCTCTTGGAGTCGCGGATCATCAGGATGCCGTCGATGATCAGCGTGCGGTTGGTCTCTTCGTCCAGGAGCTTGCCATGCAGCTTGTCGGCGATCGGGATACAGAACAGGTTGGCGACCAGCGCGCCGTAGAGCGTCGCGAGCAGCGCGGTCGCCATGAACGGGCCGAGCTTTGACGGGTCGGTCATGTTGGCGAACATCTGCACCATGCCGATCAGCGTGCCGACCATGCCGAAGGCCGGGGCGCAGTCGCCGATGGCGCGGTAGATCTTGCTGCCTTCGTCCAGATGCATCAGGAAATTGTCGCGATCGCGCTCGAGATTGTCGCGAATGAAATCGAGGTCGTAGCCGTCGGCGACGTAGCGGATGCCCTTGGCGAGGAACGGCTCGTCGGTCTCGACTTTTTCCAGCCCCACCGGACCCTGCTTGCGGGCGATCTCGGCAATACGAGCGAGCTCGTCGACCAGATCATGCGCCGACAGACGGCTCATCGTGAAGGCAAACTTGGCGCCGAGCGGCAGGCCGTGGATCAGTGTCGAGAGCGGAAAGCGGATCATGGTCGCAGCCGTCGAGCCGCCGAAGATGATGATCATCGCATGCTCGGAAATGAACATGTGGAGATCGCCGCCCAGCAGCATCATCGTCGCGATGACGACAACGCCCGCCACGAGCCCGATGCTCGTCATGATATCCATGGGAGACTCCAACGCGAACGCAACAACGGCCGTCCTGGCCGATGGCGCGGCCCAACCCCGAACCGCATCGGAAACCCTAGTGAGCCGCGATTAAAGACGCGTAAAGGTTAAGTTGAGCCGACGCACCCGGCGGCCGCAGCGCGCTGAAAGGCGCCGGCTTTTGCCGAGTGCCGACAGGGATTTCAACATTTTGCTAACCATACGGCTTCGCGAGCAACCCATCACGCAAGGCCGTGCGCGCGCGATCCCTTCGGCTGCGGCCCTGCGCCACATCGGGGGCGACCGATCAGTTGGTATTCTGGAGCGGGCCGGCTCCTCATGGCGGAAGGCATCGCAATGGTGACGCTGTTCAGTCTTTTCACCGCGCTTCCCGCAGTGCTGGCGCTCCACGTGCTCGAACCCGGGCTCGTCCTGCCGGCGTTCAGCGTGCTGCTCTTTATCGAGGCGGCCTCGACCGTGATCGCAGCGCGCCTGATCCAACGTCCGGACAATGCGAACGATATCACCCTGTGGGATCTTGCCGGCGGCTTCACCTTGATCGGATGCGCTGCCGCGATGCTCGGCGAGCCGGATCAGGCCGCCTTGTTCCTGACGGAACAGGGCAGCCTGCGAGCGGCGTCGCAACCGTAGATCGTTCCGGTCCCGCCGTTAGTGAATCTCCGCCGAACGCTTCAGCGCAGCCTTCAACTTCTCCAGCGAGAAGTCGGGGCTGCGGGCGATCTCGAGGATCGGCGTCTCGCGGCGGCCGCAGAGTTCGGCGGCCTCGGGCAGCTTTGCGGCGATATCGCGCGGGATCACGATGGCGCCGTGCAGATCGGCGTGGATCAGATCGTCCGACTTGACGGTCATGCCGGCAACGCGCACCTCGCCGCCAAAGCTCTCGGCATGCACCCAGGCATGCGACGGGCCGATCGACCCGGCCAGCGCCTGGAAGCCCGGCGCCCATTGCGGGATGTCGCGGATCGAACCGTCGGTGACGACACCGAGACAGCCGAGCGCCTTGTGCACGTTGCTCTGCACCTCGCCCCAGAACGCGCCGTAGCCGACGTCGGGACCGTCGATGTCCTGGATCACCGAGATGCGCGGACCATGGCCGGTCCCGACATATTCGTAATAGTCGATGCGGCGCTTGGACTGCTCTTCCGGCGGTAGCGAATTTTTCAGCACCGAGCGGATCGCGACCGTGCGGGCGTAGCCGACGATCGGGGGCAGATCGGGAAATGGGCAGACCAGTGGCTTGGTGGTGTAGCCAATCAGCCGGCGCTCGGGCGCCACGATCTCCATGGCATTGCAGATCGTCGGCGTGTCATAGCGGCCCAGCGCTTCGAGGACGGAAGCGGGCAGCGGCCCGGTCGCGGTATCGGTCACGGCGTTCTCTCCCAGATTGGCGGCCGCTGTTGGCGCGGTGCCGCCGGCACCAGGCGATATAGCCGAGATCGGGTCTCAACCCAACTCAGGGCGGCTCATGGCAGATATTCAAGGCTTGGTGCTCAGTGCCTTGGTGCTCGGTGCCTTGCTGCTCAATGTCTTCCTGCTCAGTGCAAGCGGTCGGGCCGGTCGTCGTCGCGCGGCGGCTCCGACAGGTCCAGCGTCGGTGCCGACGGTGGCGACGAGACTTCGCCTCCCGCGGGCGCGGTGGTTTCCAACGCGCGCGCCTGGTCGCGATAGGATTTGTAGCCGAGCGGCAAAGCGAGGAGATACAGCACCGTTCCGATGGACAGCACGTGCCAAGGATAGGCGATCAGGATCGCGATGAACACGACCACCGCGACGAACGCAGGCAGCACCAGTTCGGGCGGCACGCGCATGCGCTTGGTCTTGCCGGAGAACACCGGCAGGCGCGACACCATCAGGAAGGCGATCAGCAGCGTGTACGCAGCCGTCACCGCCGCAGGCAGCCGGCCGAGATCGAGGAAGGCGACATAGATCGGCAGCAGCACCGTGATCGCGCCGGCCGGCGCCGGCACGCCGGTGAAGAAGTTCGCGGCAAAGGCCGGCTTGTTGGGATCGTCCATGGTGGCATTGAAACGCGCCAGGCGGAGGCCACCGGAGATCGCGAACACCATGGCGGCAATCCAGCCGGCATTGCCTAGCTCGTGCAGCTGCCAGAAATACAGCATCAGGCCGGGCGCCACGCCGAAATTGACGAAGTCGGCGAGGCTGTCGAGCTCGGCACCGAACTTGGACTGGCCCTTGATCATGCGCGCGATGCGGCCGTCGATGCCGTCGAGCGCCGCCGCGAACACGATGGCGTAGACCGCGAGCGACATCCGCCCCTCGATCGAGAGCCGGATCGAGGTCAGGCCGGCGCAGATCGCCAGGAGCGTGATGACGTTGGGCACCAGCATGCGCACCGGGATTGGGCGGAACCGCCGCCGGCGCACATCAGGATCTCTAGAGTCGTAGGGCGTCATGGCTCGTCCTCACCTTGGGGCGAGATATAGCAAGCCGCGTTCCCCTCCGCCATTGCGGCGGAAGCCCCCCCAGGCCGACTTATTGGGTTAATTGGAGCGGTAGGCGCGGCTCGGGTCGTCTCCGGCGAGATCGGCCAGAATCGTCTCGCCGGCGATCGCGGTCTGGCCTTCCGAGACCAGCGCCCTAGTGCCCAGCGGCAGATAGACGTCGAGCCGCGAGCCGAAGCGGATCAGGCCGAAGCGCTCACCGGCGCCGATCGCCTGCCCCTCTTTGACGAAGCAGACGATGCGCTTGGCGACGAGCCCTGCGATCTGGACCACCCCGATCCGCGCCGTCGGCGTCGTGATCGCCAGCGAGTTGCGCTCATTGTCCTCGCTCGCCTTGTCCAGCTCCGCATTGATGAACAGGCCGGGGCGGTAGGCGATACGGTCCACCCGGCCCGCGATCGGGCTGCGGTTCACGTGGCAGTTGAACACGCTCATGAACACCGAGATGCGCGGCAGCGGCCGGTCGCCCAGCCCGAGCTCGGCCGGCGGCAGCGCCATGGTGATCATCGAGACGCGGCCGTCGGCGGGCGACACCACGAGCCCCTCGCGCACCGGGGTCACACGCACGGGGTCGCGGAAGAACAGCGCGCACCACACGGTCAGGATGGTGCCGATCCACCCCAACGGCGACCACAGCCAGAACAGGACGAGGCTAGCCAGCGCGAAGCCACCGATGAAGGGATAACCCTCCTTGCGGATCGGCGGGATCTGACGCTGGATCGAATCGAGAATGGACATCGCTATCTGCCGCTCAGGGTTGATGGCGCAGGTCGTCCCGCGCGGTGGTGTTGTTTAGGCCAGAGTTGGGACCGGAGACAAGGTCACTCCGCCGCCGCAGGCGTGGTCAGGAGATCGGCGACCGGCGGTGGCTCCCGGTTGGGCGCCTCGCCGGAATCGGCCATCCTGGCCAGTTTCTCGCGCGCCGCCTCGGCCTCGCGCTGCCTGTTCCACATGCTGGCATAAAGCCCCCCCTCCGCGAGCAGTTTCGCGTGGGTGCCGCGCTCGGCGATGCGGCCCTGGTCCAGCACGATGATCTCGTCGGCGCCGACGATGGTCGAGAGCCGATGGGCGATCACCAGTGAAGTGCGATTCTTCGCCACGCGCTCGAGTGCACCCTGGATTTCGTGCTCGGTGTGGGTGTCAAGCGCGGAGGTCGCCTCGTCCAGCACCAGGATCGGCGGCGCCTTCAACACGGTGCGCGCGATCGCGACCCGTTGTTTTTCACCACCGGACAGTTTCAGGCCGCGCTCGCCGACCTGGGTCTCGTAACCTTTCGGCGCCATGCGGATGAAATGATCGATCTGCGCCAGCTGCGCCGCCTGCTCGACCTCGGCATCGCTGGCGTCCCAGCGGCCGTAGCGGATGTTGTAGCGGATGGTGTCGTTGAACAGCACGGTGTCCTGCGGCACCATGCCGATGGAAGCCCGCAAGCTCGCCTGCGTGACTTCGCGAATGTCCTGGCCGTCGATCAGGATCTTGCCGCCGGAGATGTCGTAGAGGCGAAACAAAAGCCGTGAGATGGTCGACTTGCCCGCACCTGACGGGCCGACGATCGCGACCGTCTTGCCAGCCGGCACCTCGAAGCTGATGCCCTTGAGGATCGGACGGGACGGCTCATAGGCAAAGCGCACGTCCTCGAAACGCACATTGCCCGCTGAGACCACCAGCGGCTTCGCGCCAGGGGTATCCTTGATCTCGGCCTCGCGCCCCAGCACGTTGAACATCTTCTCAATGTCGATGATCGCCTGTTTGATCTCGCGATAGACCATGCCCATGAAGTTCAAGGGCTGGTAGAGCTGGATCATCATGGCGTTGACCAGCACGAAATCTCCGACCGTGTTGGTGCCGTTGCGCACGCCGATCGCACACATCAGCATGGTCGCGGTCAGCCCCAGCGTGAAGATCACGGCTTGCCCGGTATTGAGCACGGCAAGCGAAGTATAAGCCTGGACGCTCGACTCCTCGTAACGCGCGACCGATCGGTCGTAGCGCTGCGACTCACGGGTCTCGGCGCTGAAATATTTGACGGTCTCGTAGTTGAGCAGCGAGTCGATCGCCTTGGTGTTCGCCTCGGTGTCGGCATCGTTCATCTTGCGGCGGATGCCGATCCGCCACTCGGTCGCGATGTAGGTGTAGTACATGTAGACCGCGACAGTGACGAGGGTCGCGAGCACGTAGCGCCAATCGAACTGCCACAGCAGCACGGCCATCAGCAGCGAGACCTCGACGATGGTCGGGATCAACTGCAGGATCACCATGCGCACGATGACCTCGATGCCCTCGCGGCCGCGCTCGAGCACGCGCGTCAGGCCGCCGGTCTTGCGCTCCAGGTGGAAGCGCAGCGACAGCTCGTGCATGTGGATGAAGGTGATGGTGGCAAGCTTGCGCACCGCGTGCATGGCGACGCGCGCGAAAATGCCGTCGCGCCATTGCGTCAGCACCGCCATCACAATGCGCATCACGCCGTAGCTGGCGGTCAGCAGCAGCGGCGAGGCGATCACCCAGAGGTGCCAATTGTCGGCCTGAACCGGCGCGGTGTTGGCGCCGGTCAGCGCGTCGGTCGCCCATTTGAAGCTGAAAGGAACCGTCAGCGTGATCAGCTTGGCGGCGAGCAGCAGCACCATCGACCAGACCACGCGCATCTTCAGGTCGAAGCGGTCGCCCGGCCAGATATAGGGCCACAGATGCGCCAACGTGCCCATCAGCGTGGCCCGCTCCAGCGGCCCCCCGGCGGGATCAGGAACGTTGGGGCCGGCGGGCGATTGAGCTTGGTCCATCAAGAAGCCTGAAAAGCCCGTCGGATGCGGGCTGTGTTGCCATTAAGGATTTTCGTTTGTCATATAGAGCCTTACCGCTGCCCATGCACCCCGCCAGATGGCGAATCTTCGATTGTTCGCCGTCGTTTACCGGTAGATTTCCGGAAGTCCCGAATCACCGATTGGGCTTGACGCCTCTTCGCTGCAATGCATCATGGCACCAATGAGCACGATCAAAACCGTCTGTGTCTATTGCGGCTCCGGCCCAGGAACCAATCCCCGTTTCACCGAAGGCGCCAAGGCGTTCGGCAAGGCGCTCGCCGAGAACAACATCCGCCTCGTCTACGGCGGTGGCTCGCTCGGCCTGATGGGCTCGGTCGCGACCTCCGTACTCGATCACGGCGGCACCGTCACCGGCATCATCCCCGATTTCCTGCGGATGCGCGAAAACGCGCTGACCCGCGTGCAGGAGATGATCGTCACCCCCGACATGCACGAGCGCAAGCGCTTGATGTTCGAACGCTCCGACGCCTTCGTGGCGCTGCCGGGCGGCGTCGGCACGCTGGAAGAGCTGGTCGAGCAATTGACCTGGAAGCAGCTCGGACGTCACGCCAAGCCGGTGCTGCTGGCCAACATCGATAATTTCTGGGAGCCGCTGTTCTCGCTGCTGTCGCACATGCGCCAGACGGAATTCATCCGCGCCGGGCTTTCGGTCGACATCCTCAAGGCCGATCGGATCGAAGAGATTTTGCCGAAGCTAAAATCGGCTGCGGCGCAGATCGAAGACGCGGAAAAGCAGCTCGCACCGGAAATGGCGCGCAAGCTTTAGTCCGCAGGAAACGTCACCGCCTCGATCCGGTTACCATCGGGATCGACGACAAAGGCCGCGTAATAGCGCACGCGATCGTGCGGGCGGATACCCGGCGCGCCGTCGGACGCGCCGCCCGCGGACAGCGCTGCGGAGTGAAATGCATCGACCTCGGCGGTCGTTTTAGCTCGCAGGCAGATATGCCCGCCGCTCTCCGGCGGCACGCGCGGCATGCCCTCGCGCAGATTGATCCAGAATTCGGGATAGGCCTTGCCGAAGCCGATCGTCCGCGGTCGCGTGACGACGCGCGCGAGTCCGAGGGCCCCGAGCGCCGCTTCGTAAAATGTCGCCGAGCGTTGCAGATCGCTGACGCCGACAGAGATGTGGTCGATCATGGGTCGCGCTCCCCTCTCTCCTCGTCATTGCGAGCGAAGCGAAGCAATCCAGAGTGTGTCTGCGGAGACAGTCTGGATTGCTTCGTCGCTTCGCTCCTCGCAATGACGGTATCTGTGGCAACGCCTACGCCGGCGCGCCGGACTTCACCAGCTTGTAGATCACCGAATCCATCAGCGCCTGGAACGAGGCGTCGATGATGTTGGGGGACACGCCGACCGTGGTCCAGCTGTCGCCGTTCTCGTCCTCGCTCTCGATCAGGACGCGCGTGACCGCGCCGGTGCCGCCGTTGAGGATACGCACGCGATAGTCGATCAGCGTCAGGCCTTCGATATATTTCTGGTACTTGCCGAGATCCTTGCGCAGCGCGACGTCGAGCGCGTTGACGGGACCGTTGCCTTCGGCCGCCGAGATCAGATGCTCGCCGGCGACGTCGACCTTGACCACCGCCAGCGCCACGGTGACGCGCTCGCCATGCGAATTGTAGCGCTGCTCGACATTGACGTCGAACTGCTCGACCTCGAAATAGTGCGGCACCTTGCCGAGCGTGCGCCGCGCCAGCAGCTCGAACGAGGCGTTGGCGGATTCATAGGCGTAGCCCTGCGCCTCGCGCTCCTTCAACTCCTCGACCAGCCGCGACAGCTTCGGATCGCTCTTCTCATAGGCGATGCCGGCGCGATCGAGCTCGGCGATGACGTTGGAGCGGCCGGCCTGGTCGGATACCAGCACCTTGCGATGATTGCCGACCAGCTCCGGCAAGACATGCTCGTAGGTCTGCGGATCCTTCAGCACGGCGGAGGCATGGATGCCGGTCTTGGTGACGAAGGCGCTCTCGCCGACATAGGCTGCATGCCGGTTCGGCACGCGATTGAGCATGTCGTCGAGCGTGCGCGACACCTTGACCAGGGTCGCGAGCTTTTCCGCCGTGACGCCGATCTCGAAGGCGTCGGCAAACGCGGCCTTCAGCTTCAAGGTCGGGATCAGCGAGCAGAGATTGGCGTTGCCGCAGCGCTCGCCGAGGCCGTTCAGCGTGCCCTGGATCTGGCGCGCGCCGGCGCGCACCGCGGCGAGCGAATTCGCCACCGCCTGCTCGGTGTCGTTATGGGCGTGGATGCCGAGATGATCGCCGGGGATGTGCTTCGTCACTTCAGTAACGATGGCCTCCACCTCGTTCGGCATGGTGCCGCCGTTGGTGTCGCACAGCACCACCCAGCGCGCGCCGGCTTCATAGGCGGCTTTCGCGCAGGCGAGCGCGAAACTGGAATCCTCCTTGTAACCGTCGAAGAAATGCTCGCAGTCGAGCATCACCTCGCGGCCGGCGGCCTTGGCCGCCCCGACGCTGTCGCGGATCGAGGCGAGGTTCTCCTCCTTCGTCGTCTCCAGCGCGACGCGCACTTGGTAGGCCGACGCCTTCGCCACGAAGCAGATCGCGTCGGCCCTGGCCTCCAGCAGCCCGGCCACACCGGGATCGTTGGAGACCGAGCGCCCCGCCCGCCGTGTCATGCCGAAGGCGGTGAAGCGCGCATGCGAAAACTTCGGCTTGGTGCCGAAGAACTCGGTGTCGGTCGGATTGGCGCCGGGATAGCCGCCCTCGACATAGTCGATGCCGAGTTCATCGAGCATCTGGGCGATGATTTGCTTGTCGGTCAGCGTGAAATCGACCCCATTGGTCTGCGCGCCGTCGCGCAGCGTGGTGTCGAACAGATAGAGGCGCTCCTTGCTCATTGCAGCGCTCCCGACGCGGGGCTGCTGCCGAGCGTCTTCTGCATGGTGGTGTTGGCCAGCCATTCGTCGTTGACCGTGATGCTGTTGCGCTGCATGGCGACATAGCCGCGCTTCGCGAAAAAGCCCTGTGCGTTGTCGCTGGCGTCGACCGTCAGCTTGTCGGCGCCGCGGCCGCCCGCAAGCTTTTCCAGCGCATCGACGAGCATCGTCGCCAAGCCCTGCCCTGCTACGGCCGGATGCACATAGAGCATGCGGATATGATCCTTGCCGCGCAGCGAGGCAAAGCCCACCGGTGATCCCTCCAGCGTTGCGATCAGCGTCAGGTCGGAGGCGAGCCCCTTGCCGAACTCTTCGTCCTCCGCCGCCGCCATCCAGGCCTGCTGCTGCGCTTCGCTATAGTCGTCGCCGGTCAGCTCTTCGATGCTGGCGGTGAAGATCGCGGCGAGAACCGGCACGTCCTCCGGCAGGAAGGGCCGCAAGCCAGGTTTTGGGAGTGCTTGTGCCATCGTCTTCACCACATCCCATAGAGTTTCAGTGCCAGCGCCACGGCAGCGCCGAGCAGCAGGATTTTCAGCGCGATGTAATAGAACCAGTGCCGCGGAAAAGGCGTGTCGGGCCGCTTCATCGTGCGACCTCCCACGTCGTGCCTTCCTTGGAATCCTTGATCGCAACGCCCATCGCGGCAAGCAGATCGCGGATACGATCGGACTCCGCAAAGTCCTTGCGCGCACGCGCCGCCGTCCGCTCCGAGATCAGGCGCTCGACTTCTTTGGCATCGACGCCGCTCGCCTGCTGCTTGCGTCCTTCCCACTGCGCCGCGCTCTCGGAGAGAAAGCCGAGCAGCCGCAACGAACCCGCGAGGGCACCAACGTCGCCACCGCGCAGGCCATGCAGCGCCGCGATGGCCAGCGGCGTGTTGAGGTCGTCGAGCAGCGGCTCGATCACTGACGGGGCCGGCTTGCCGGGCGCGACGTCAGCCGCGACCCGATACCAGTCGTCGAGCGTCCTGGCGCTCTCCTCCAGCGATTTCATCGTCCAGTCGATCGGCGAGCGGTAATGCGTCTTCAGCATATTCAGGCGCAGCACTTCGCCCGGCCAGTCCGCGAGCAGCTCGTGAATCGTAACGAAGTTGCCGAGCGATTTCGACATCTTCTCACTCTCGACCTGCAGGAAGCCATTATGCATCCAGTAGTTCGCCATGCGCTCCTGGTGGAAGGCGCAGCAGGTTTGCGCGACCTCGTTCTCGTGATGCGGAAACACGAGATCGATGCCGCCGCCATGGATGTCGAAGTGCTCGCCGAGATGCTTCCAGGCCATGGCCGAGCACTCGACGTGCCAGCCCGGGCGCCCCTGCGCGGCGATACCGGCCGGTGACGGCCATGACGGCTCGCCGGGCTTGGACGGCTTCCACAGCACGAAGTCGGTGTTGCCTTTCTT
The DNA here is from genome assembly GCF_000515415.1 of Bradyrhizobium sp. WSM1417. Classification (NCBI taxonomy): domain Bacteria; kingdom Pseudomonadati; phylum Pseudomonadota; class Alphaproteobacteria; order Hyphomicrobiales; family Nitrobacteraceae; genus Bradyrhizobium; species Bradyrhizobium sp. WSM1417. Next base: position 4,144,161 of record NZ_KI911783.1, on the reverse strand, counting down.
GTAAGGCGCGACATCGACGCGGGCGCCGGCAACCATCTCGTCCAGCGAACGATTGGACAGCGCGCCATAGCGCGGCAGCCCGGCATCGGCCGCGTTCATCGCCTGCGGCGAGAACAGCACATGATCCTCGGCAACATAGGCAAAGCCGCCGGCAACCAGCCGCTCGATGATCTCGCGCATCTCGCCGATATGCTCGGTGGCGCGCGGCTCGACGCTCGGCCGCAGCGCACCGAGTGCGTCGACGTCGGCGTGAAACTGCTTGCCGGTCTGCTCGGTGACTTTCCGGATCGCCTCGTTCAGCGGCAGGCCGGGGAAATCACGCGCGGCGCGGTCGTTGATCTTGTCGTCGACGTCGGTGATGTTGCGGACATATTTGACGTGCGCCGCGCCGTAGAGATGGCGCAGCAGCCGGAACAGCACGTCGAACACGATCACCGGCCGGGCGTTGCCGATATGGGCGAAGTCATAGACGGTCGGTCCGCAGACATACATGCGGACGTCCTTGGCATCGAGCGGCACGAAGGTGCGCTTGTCCCGGCTCAGCGTATCGTAAAGGCGCAATTCCATAAGGATACCCGTCGGCTGTTGGCCGGGCGTCCAAGGCTCTCAATGGTTTTGAGAAAAGACGGCTCCAGCCAGCGAATCGCTAGCTCGTAATCTCGCGGCAAATGGCGCAAATGACGAGGAGACCGTTCATGACGGAACATATGGGCTATGAGGCGGCCCCGCGTCAAGAGAGCCGCGAAAATGCCGCTTTATCTCCGCAATGCGCAGTCGCCGCGCATAGATGGTTCAGATCCTTAACCATTTCAGCCCATTCTGGAACTGGCAGTTCCTATTTTTTGCCCCCGGTGTTTTCATGCGATCATTGCTCGCGCTCATTTCCTGCGCCTCCATCCTCGTCGTTTCCAGCGCTCTCGCTGAGACCCGCGTCTTCATCATCCCCAACCAGGCGGACGGCTACGGCGTCGATCAGTGCCTGGCCAAAAGCGACAAATGCGGCGCGCAGGTCGCCCGCACCTACTGCCAGTCACGCGATTTTGCCCAGGCTTCGGCCTATCGCCGGGTCGATCCCGACGAAATTACCGGCTCTGTCCCCAAATCCGGCGCAAACTGCTCCCATGGGCATTGCGATGAATATGTCGCAATCACCTGCCAGCGCTGAATTCGCTCGGAACTGGCATACCTTAGGTCCAATCCCTGGCCTCTGAAACGACGTGACGATGCCGCAGGAAGCGGCTATGGGAGGGCGCGCTTCGGCCCCCCACATCACGCGTGGCCGTGACCTCGCTAGAATGGCGGATATGCCTGAACTTTTATCTCTCTCCCGTGCTCGCTCGATCCTTGCCTGCGCCGTGCTCTTGAGCACGGTCGCGCTCGCCAATGGTGCTTCCGCACAGGCCGGCCCGCCGGGACCGCCGCCTCAGCCCGGCCAGAACGGTTTCGGACCGAACCCGATGTGCGCGCGCCTGGAAGGCCAGCTCGCCGGGCTCGATCGTGGCGGCGGCGGCGATCCCGCGCGCGAAGACCAGATCCGCCGCTATCAGGAGTCCCAGACCAAGCAGCAGGCCGAGCTCGACCGCGTCACCATGCAGGCCAAGCGCATGGGTTGCGATTCCTCCGGCTTCTTCTCGCTGTTCAGCGGCCAGTCGGCGCAATGCGGTCCGGTCAACACCCAGATCCAGCAGATGCGCGCCAATCTGGACCAGATCACCGGCAATCTCGAACGCCTGCGCGGCGGCGCCGGCGGCTTCAGTCCCGAGCGTGACAACCAGCGCCGCTCGGTGCTGGCAGCGCTGGCGCAGAACAATTGCGGCCCGCAATATGCCAACGCCGCGCAGTCGCAAGGCGGCGGCAATTTCCTGAGCAATCTGTTCGGCGGCAACAACCCCAACAATCCGCAAGGCGTGCCGCCGTCCGATCTCGGCCCGCAATCAGGCACCTATCGCACTGTGTGCGTGCGCACCTGCGACGGTGCCTACTTCCCGGTCTCGTTTGCGACCGTGCCGGCGCGCTTCCCCGACGACGAGAAGACCTGCAAGGCGCTGTGCCCGGCCGCCGAAGCCGTGCTCTATACCCATCGCAATCCCGGCGAGGACATGAACTCCGCGGTCTCCACCAGCGGCCAGCCCTACACCGCGCTGCCGACCGCGTTCAAATTCCGCAGCGAGTTCAACCCGTCCTGCTCCTGCAAGGCCGCGGGCCAGACCTGGGCCGACGCGCTCAAATCGGCAGACGACAAGGCATCGGCCGAGCAGCAGGGTGACATCATCGTCACCGAGGAGAGCGCCAAGAAAATGCAGCAGCGGCAGCTCAACAAGGGCACGCCAGCCGCCAATGGCAAGAAGGGTGCGGCGCCGACCACGGCGACTGCACCTGTCGCGCCTCCGCCTGCGGATACCGGCGCCGCGACGACCTCGTCCGAGAACAAGCCCATCCGCTCGGTCGGGCCAAGCTTCCTGCCGCAACAGCAGAAGTAAGTCGCCACCTAGAACTGTCATGCCCCGCGAAGGCGGGCATCCAGTACTCGGCAGTGCCAATTGTTTTCGAAAACGTCCGCCGCGGCGTACTGGATCATCCGCCTTCGCGGATGATGACAGCGTCGTATGTTGACGACACCGTCATCCGACGACCTTGGTCAGCCTCACCCCTCGAACGCGTCGATTGAGGCTTTGCTGCCACGCGACACCAACGTCTCGTCGGGGACGGCGAGCTGCTCGCCTTTGTCGCGAAAACGGTTGGTGATGGGATAGCGGCGGTCGCGGCCTAAATTCCTGGCCGTCACCTTGACGCCGGGCGCGGCCTGGCGGCGCTTGTATTCGGCGACGTTGAGAAGATGGTCGATGCGGGTCACCGTCTCACGGTCGAAGCCGGCCGCGAAGATGTTGTCGAGCGGCTCTTCGCGCTCGATGAGACGCTCCAGGATGGCATCGAGCACGTCGTAAGCGGGCAACGAATCCTGGTCGGTCTGGTTCTCACGCAGCTCCGCGGTCGGCGGACGCGTGATGATGTCGGGCGGGATCACCTCGCCGTCCGGCCCCAGCGCCCCCTCGGGCTTCCACGAATTGCGCAAGCTTGCCAGCCGAAACACCTGCGTTTTGTAGATGTCCTTGATCGGATTGAAGCCACCGTTCATGTCGCCGTAGAGCGTGGCGTAGCCGACCGACATTTCCGACTTGTTGCCAGTGGTCACCACCATCAGGCCGGTCTTGTTGGAGATCGCCATCAGCAGCGTGCCGCGGGTGCGGGCCTGGAGATTCTCCTCGGTGACATCGGGCGGCAGATTCTTGAAGACGCCGGACAGGATAGTCTCGAACCCGTTCACCGCTTCCGCGATCGGCAGCACCTCGTAGCGGATGCCGAGATGGCCGGCGAGCTCGCCGGCGTCCGCAATCGAGCTTGCCGCAGTGTAGCGATAAGGCAGCATCACGCCGTGCACCTGATCAGCACCCAGTGCATCGACCGCAATCGCTGCGCAGAGGGCAGAGTCGATGCCGCCGGAAATGCCGAGCAGCACGCCGGGAAAGCCATTCTTGGCGACGTAGTCCCGGAGACCCAGCACGCAGGCGGCGTAGTCGGCGTGGTCACCCTCGGGCTGCGCGGCGATCGGACCGGAGCAGCGCCAATCGTTGCCGTTCCTCGTGAAGCCCAGTGTGGTGACGCTCTCCGCGAACGCCGGCAATTGCGCTGCGAGCGAAAGGTCGCCGTTGAGCGCGAAGGAAGCACCGTCGAACACCAGCTCGTCCTGGCCGCAAACCTGGTTGAGATAGACCAGCGGCAGACCGCTCTCGGTGACGCGCGCGACCGCGACCGACAAACGCACGTCAGCCTTGTTGCGGGCGTAAGGCGATCCGTTCGGCACAAGGATGATCTCGGCGCCGGTCTCGGCCAGCGTCTCGACCACGTTCTCGTAGTCCTCGGACTCCTCCAGCCAGATGTCTTCGCAGATCGGCACACCGATGCGCACGCCGCGCACGGTGACGGGGCCGGCCGCAGGGCCGCGCGAAAACAGCCGCTTCTCGTCGAACACGCCGTAGTTCGGCAGATTGCATTTGAATCGCAGGCCCGCGATACGGCCGCCATCGAGCAGCGCGCAGGCATTGTAGAGCCTGCCCTCCTCGACCCAGGGCGTGCCGACCAGCATGGCCGGCCCGCCATCGGCGGTCTCGCGCGCCAGCGTTTCGATCGCAGCGCGGCAGGCGGCCTGAAACGAAGGCTTCTGCACCAGATCTTCCGGCGGATAACCGGCGATGAACAATTCCGGAAACAGCACGAGATCGGCGCCGTCGGCGGCTGCCCGCACGCGCGCCGCGCGCGCTTTGGCGGCATTGCCGTCGATGTCGCCCATGGTCGGATTGAGCTGGGCGAGCGTGACCGCGAATGCGTTGAGACGTTCGGTCATATGCGCCTTGTCCGATGTTGTCGCTAAACGAAACCCAATCGCTCGATGATGGCGATGATCCAGAACGCGCCGGCCATCAGGAGCGCAACACCGACCGCGGCCGAGCCCATGTCCTTGACCCGTCCGATCTGCTTGTCGTGATCCATGGTCAGCCGGTCGGCAAGCTTCTCGATCGAAGTATTGAGGAGCTCGACCACCAGCACGAACGCGACCGCACAGACAAGCTCGACCGCGCGCATCGCGGTCGCGCCGACAAACCACGCGAGCGGCAGCGACAAGAGAAGCGCAACAATTTCCTCGCGGACGGCCTGCTCCGAGCGGAACGCAAAGGCCAGACCGTTACGGGAATTGATCGTGGCCTTCCAGATCCGCAGCAAGGTCTTAGAGCCCCGCTGCGGCCGGCATCGGCCTGACCTTGCCGGCGCGTTCCTGCTTGAGCAGTTCTGCGACCAGGAAAGCCATGTCGATGGATTGCTCGGCGTTGAGCCGGGGATCACAGACCGTGTGATAGCGGTCGTTGAGATCCTCGTCGGTGATCGCGCGAGCGCCGCCGAGGCACTCGGTGACGTCCTGGCCGGTCATCTCCAGATGCACGCCGCCGGCATGAGTGCCTTCCGCGGCGTGGATCGCGAAGAACGACTTCACCTCGGACAGGATGCGGTCGAAGGGCCGCGTCTTGTAACCCGAGGTCGAGGTGATGGTGTTGCCGTGCATGGGATCGCACGACCAGACCACCACTTTGCCCTCGCGCTTCACGGCGCGGATCATGTTCGGCAGGTGCTCGCCGATCTTGTCGGAGCCGAAGCGGCCGATCAGCGTCAGCCGGCCCGGCTCGTTATCGGGATTGAGCACGTCGATCAGCTTCAACAGCTCGTCGGGCTTGAGCGACGGGCCGCATTTGAGCCCGATCGGATTCTTGATGCCCCGGAAATATTCGATATGGCCGTGGTCGAGCTGGCGGGTGCGGTCGCCGATCCAGATCATGTGACCCGAGGTCGCGTACCAGTCGCCGGTGGTGGAATCGACGCGGGTCATGGCCTGCTCGTAGCCGAGCAGCAGCGCCTCGTGGCTGGTGTAGAAATCGGTGGCGCGCAGCTCGGGATGGGCCTCGAGATCGAGGCCGCAGGCGCGCATGAAGTTGAGCGCGTCCGAGATGCGGTCGGCCAATTCCTTGTAGCGACGGGACTGCGGGCTGTCCTTCAGGAAGCCGAGCATCCACTGATGCACGCTGCCGAGATTGGCGTAGCCGCCGGTCGCGAACGCACGCAGCAGGTTCAGGGTCGCGGCGGACTGGCGATAGGCCATCAGCTGGCGCTGCGGATCAGGGATTCGCGCTTGCTTGGTGAAGGCGATGTCGTTGACGATGTCGCCGCGATAGCTCGGCAGCTCAACACCGTCGATCTTCTCCATCGGCGAGGACCGCGGTTTTGCGAACTGGCCGGCGACGCGCCCGACCTTCACCACCGGGACGGCGCCGGCATAGGTCAGCACCACCGCCATCTGGAGCAGCACGCGAAAGAAGTCGCGGATATTGTTGGCGCCGTGCTCGGCAAAGCTCTCGGCGCAGTCACCGCCCTGCAGCAGGAAGGCCTCTCCGGCCGCGACCCGCGCTAAGGCCTTCTTCAGATTGCGCGCCTCGCCCGCGAACACCAGCGGCGGAAAGGTCGCAAGCTGCGCCTCGACGTCGGCCAGGGCCTTGGCGTCGGGATAATCGGGCACCTGTAGCACCGGCTTGCTGCGCCAGGATTCGGGCGTCCACCGCTCGGACATCGCAATCTCTCCGTGAAGCAAAAAGCACAACCTGATCTGTGGGTTGCGAGGGTCGCCTTATACACAGGCTGACCACCGGCCGCCAGTTGTAAATCCATCTGGCACTGCAAAGCCTTGCGGGGAAAGCCAAATTCGCATTTGCTGGGAAACGGCTCGGAAACTGGCAAGATACCTTCGGCCCATGGACGTGGCACTGGACGACGTTTTCATCGACGAGATCAGCTTCCCGGCGACCGACGGGTATGCGCTGAGCGGTACGCTATTCTTGCCGCGCGGCACCAAACGTCATGCCGTGTTGGTCAATTCGGCGACGGCCGTCCCGCGAAAAATCTATCGCGGCTTTGCCTCCTATCTCGCCCATCGCGGCTGCGCGGTCCTGACCTACGACTATCGCGGCATCGGCGACTCCCGGCTGCCGGCGATGGTCGGCTACAACCAGCCGAAATCGCTGGTCGGCTTCAAGGCCTCGATGTCGGACTGGGCCGCGCTCGACGTCACCGCCGCAGTGCACTGGATGCGCGAGCGCTACAATACCCTGCCCTTGACCTATGTCGGCCACTCCTTTGGCGGTCAGGCGCTCGGGCTGATCGCCAACAACACGGAGATTTCGCGCGCCGCGTTCGTGGCTTCGCAGGCGGCGACCTGGCGGCTGATGACGTCGCCGGAAAAATACCGTGTCTTCGCTTTCATGAATTTTGTCGGCGTGCCGCTCGTCCACGCGCTCGGTTACGCGCCGGGCTGGGCCGGCATCGGCGAGGATTTGCCCAAGGGCGTCTTCCTGCAATGGGCCGAGTGGGTCTCGAGCCCCCGTTATCTCTTCGATTCAAAGCTGCCGGCGCTGGAGAATTTCGCCAGGTTCAAGGGTGAGCTGCGCACACTCTGCTTCTCCGACGATCCCTGGGCGACGCGGCCCGCGGTCGAGCTGCTCGCGAGCGGATTTACCGCGATCAAGCCGGAGGTGCTCAACGTGAAGCCGTCCGACGTCGGCGCGAAGGCGATCGGCCATTTCGGCTTCTTCCGCCCCGACCACCGCGATACATTGTGGCGTGGCGTCGCGGAATGGATCCAGGGAGAGTAGACGGCGCTTACCGGAGGATCGTGGTCAGCGACGAGTAGCGCTTGTTCGGCTTGGCTTCGCCCGGCGCGAATTGCGCAAACGCCTCGCTCACGCGGACGGCCGGCGGCGTATCGCCGGCGAAACGAAACTCCTTCGGCCGCGGCGCGTAGAAGCTGGCGCTGTAATAGGCGTCGTCGAAGCGTGCCTCGCCGACCCCGAACACTGCGTCGCACGCGAACAGGAGCGCATAGACTCCCGCGACCGCGACGACGACCTCCCTGAGAACTGACATGCTGATGCCCCACCCTGTTGCAGGCAGGATGCACGCCGGTTCCAAAGCCGGGGTTTAAGGCCGCACAGTTCTTGTCCGCAGGGTTTGCCGCCGCTGAGCGGAATGCAGACAATTTTATCGATCTCGAAAAATGAGCCCGCCTGCACGGGTGGTCAGGCGGGCTCCAGGCTTGGCCGCTCGGGAGGTATCAAACGGCCAGATTCATCCAGACAGCCTTGGGCTCGGTGAAATTGTCGAGCGCGGCGGTGCCGTGCTCGCGGCCGAGGCCGGAGTCGCGCTCGCCGCCCCAGGGCAGGCGCACGTCGGTATAGCCATAAGTGTTCATCCAGACCGTGCCCGCGCGCGCCCGCTTGGCGAAGCGCTGCAGCTTGCCGATGTCGCGGCTCCAGACGCCGGCGGCGAGGCTGTAAGCCGTGCCGTTGGCAATCCTCAAAGCGTCGGCCTCATCCTTGAACTTGATGACGCTGACGACGGGCCCAAAGATCTCCTCCTGCGAGATCCGCATCTCGTGGGCGACATTCGCGAACACCGCGGGGCTGATGAAGTAGCCGCGGTCGCCGACCTTCTCGCCACCCGTGACAAGGGTCGCGCCCTCTTTCCGGCCGATGTCGACGTAATCGAGGACTGATTTCATCTGCTTCTCGGATATGACGGGGCCGAGCGTCGTCTTGCGGTCGAGCGGGTCGCCGATCCGGAGCGACTTTGCGCGCGCCGCCAGCCGCTCGACGACCTCGTCATAGACCTTCTCCTGCACCAGCACGCGAGAGCCGGCCGAGCAGACCTGGCCGGCATTGAAGAAGATGCCGGAAGCCGCAGCTTTCGATGCGGCTTCGAGATCGGCATCGTCGAAAATGACGTTGGCCGACTTGCCGCCCAGCTCGAGCGAGACGCGCTTGAAGTTGCTTGCGGCGCCCTTCATGATTCCCCGCCCGACACCGGGAGACCCGGTGAAGGTGACCTTGTCGACATCAGGGTGATTGACCAGCGCGTCGCCCACGACGCGGCCGGGGCCTGTGACGACATTGAAGACGCCCGCCGGCAGGCCGGCTTCGAGCGCGAGCTCGGCGATACGCAGCGCCGACAGCGAGGTCAGCTCGGCCGGCTTCATCACAATGGTGCAGCCGCAGGCCAGCGCCGGCGCGAGCTTCCACATCCCGATCATCAGCGGGAAATTCCACGGCACGATCGCCGCGACCACGCCGACCGGCTCGCGCACGGTGTAGGTCAGGGCATCATCGCGCACGGGCACGACGTCGCCGCTGATCTTGTCGGCCCAACCGGCGTAGTAGATCAGCGTGTCGACGGCGGCCGGAAAATCCTGCCGCGATGTCGCGGCGATCGGCTTGCCGGCATCGATCGACTCGAGTTCGATGATCTCCTCGGCGTGAGCCTTCAGCAGGTCAGCCCAGCGCAGCAGGATCTGGCCGCGCTCGGACGCCCGCATCGTGCGCCAAGGACCTTCGAAAGCCCGGCGCGCGGCGGCGACCGCATACTCCACATCGGCCTCGTTGCCCTCGGCGACGACGGCGATGACCTGCCCGGTGGCCGGATTGAGCGACTTGAAGGTGCGACCGGAGCTTGCGGGGACGCGGCGACCGTCGATCAGCAGATGCTGTGGCCGGGACATGAACTCGGTGGCCGGCGAGTGGGCAAAGTCATATGCAACAGACATCATATTCCTCCAATTCTGGTATACCAGACTAGGCGCCCTTACGCGGGAGTAAAATATGATATGAATTGCAAGTGGACGGTCGGCATATGAAGTACAGTTCATAAGGAAGATCAATGCTTCAGATCGAGATCGAGGCCGTCTGGCGGTTTCGCCGCGAGGGCAATCCGCGCACCGCCATCGTCATGCTCGGCGTCCTCAACGAGATCAGGAGAACCGGGAAGATCACCAGCGCGGCCAAGGACGCGCATCTCTCCTATCGCCATGTCTGGAATCTGATCGAGCAATGGTCGGAGTTCTTCGGCACGCCGCTGGTCGAGACCCAGCGCGGCAAGGGCTCAAAGCTCACACCGTTCGGCGAGCGGCTGGTGTGGGCGGGCGAGCGCATGCAGGCCCGGCTCGGACCTCAGCTCGAAAATCTGGCGCAGGAATTGGCGAGCGAGATCAAGCCATTCCTCGAGCAGCGCCCGTCGGTGATCCGCGTGCATGCCAGCCACGGCTTTGCGGTCGCAAAACTGCGCGAATTCCTCGACCGCGAGCCGGGCATCGGCGTCGATCTGCGCTATGTCAGCAACCAGCATTCGCTGGTCTCGCTGGCGCAGGGCGCCTGCGATCTCTCGGGCCTGCATCTGCCGCACGGCGCGCTGCGCGCCCAGGGCATCAAGGCTGCGCGCGAATGGCTCGATCCACGCGAGGATCGCATCATCAGCTTCGTCACACGCGAAATGGGATTGATGGTCGCGCGCGGCAATCCGCTGCGCATCGCTTCGCTTGATGATCTCACCGGACCCAAAGTCCGCTTCGTGAACCGCGATCACGATTCCGGCACGCGGCTTCTGTTCGACCAACTGCTCGCGGCAAACGGCATCGACGAGAGCCGCATCAACGGTGCGCAGCAGATCGAATTCACCCACGCCGCGGTCGCTGCCTATGTCGCGAGTGGCATGGCTGATGCGAGTTTCGGCGTCGAAGCCGCCGCCCGGCATTTCGGCCTCGATTTCATCCGGCTCCTGACCGAGGATTATTTCTTCGTCTGCAAGCGCGCGTTCCTGGACACCGGGCCGATGCAGCGCATCCTGGAGATCATCCGCAGCGCGGATTTTCGCGCGGCTGTCGCTACGCTACCCGGCTATGTGCCGTCGGACACGGGCACCGTCACCGGCGTGAAGGCGTTTCTGGAGATGCACGCCGTGCGATGATGCCGAAGGATGCCGTCGCCTTGTCCGCGCCGGTCAGATCGCCGGCTCGTCCTTCAGCGCAGAGATGACCTGCTCGCCCTGCGCGGTCAGCCGGTACGTCACCAGCGGACGGCTCGACGGCGGCTTTCGCGCGAGCTCGACGATGTAGCCGCGCACCATCAGGGCTTCGAAGCTGCCGTAATAGCCGAACATGCTGAGCTGGTTCTGCCTGAGCAGCTTGAACTCGCGCAAGAGACGGATCTCGTTGCCCGACAGCAGCGACCGGCGCACGCGCTGAACGAACCGCGCGCGCTGCTCGAACCAGGCCTGGTCCGGCAGTTCGTGCGAGGCTGGTGCGGGGGTCCGTTCGCAGGGACGCGCGTCCTGCGCAATCTCGACCGTCACCTGCGGCAGGCACGGCATGCTGCTGCCGACAACCGCGTCCTTCGCAACGTCGAGCAACGCGAGCGGCCAGCGCCGCTTGTTGTCCACCATGACAGGCGGTGGCACGACGCTGTCGCGCACCAGTTGCTCGAAGCGTCCGGCGGTCACGCCGACATAGGTGGCCGCGCGACGGCGATCGACCAGGCGCGTGTCCGGCGCGACCTCGCAAACAATGTTCTCGTCCACCTCGTATCCCCCGGCGCCTCGTTGCGCATGGCGTGGCAGTCCGGCGGGACCGGCCAAGCCGGCGCCGAACCTAGGTGGGAGGAACGTGCTCGAAAAGCACAGAATTTCGTACATGTTGATGCCGTTTCGGCAACAGCTATAGTCCAAGGGGTCCCATGCGCTTTCACTCACCGGCCATCCAGTACTTCCACGCCGTCCAGCGCACCGGCTCGATCCGGGCCGCGGCGCGTTTGCTGAACGTTGCCTCGTCGGCCGTAAGCCGCCAGATTCTCAAGCTTGAACAAGAGGTTGGGTCACCGTTGTTCGAGCGCAATGCGCGCGGCCTGACGCTGACGACGGTCGGCGAGATGTTGGCCCGGCACGTCATGAACGTGCTCCAGGACCTCGACCGCTTCCGCTCGGACGTCGCGTCCCTGCCGGGAACGTGGCACGGCACCGTCAGCATTGCCTGCATCGAGTCGCTCACGGAGTCGGTGCTGCCGGACCTGATCGCCTCCCATCGTGGCCGCGCCCGGCGCGTCAGCTTCACCACCGAGGTGAAGGGATCGTCGGATGTACTGGAGGCCCTGAGCCGCGGCGAGGCCGACATCGGCATCGCCATGGCGCTGCGGCATCCGCCGGACCTGCGCCAGGTCGCCCTGAAACGATTTCGCCTCGGCGCGGTCGTGGCGCGCGAGCATCCGCTGGCGCGCGGCAAGACGGTCACGCTAACCCAATGTCTCGCCTTTCCAGTCATCCACGCGCTGCCGGAGCTATCGATCTACCATCTGCTCCAGCCGCTGATCGCACAGCTGTCCGAGACGCCGGAGCCGGCGATCCAGGCCAACTCGATCGACCTGATGCGCGAGCTCGCCGCGCGCGGCGTCGGCGTCGCCTTCCAGACCCAGCTCGGCATCGACCGACTGTCGCGCGACAGCCGGCTCGTCTTCCTGCCGCTCGACAACGCCGGCAGTCCGGTGTGGTCCGACCTCGGCATCTACGTTCGCGCCGAGCGCACCCTGCCCGCCCACACGGAATCCTTTCTCCAGGAGCTGGTCCGCGAATTGGGCGAGCGCGAGCGGCGGGAGAACGCGGCCTATCCGAAAGTTGCGTGATGATGCGTCGCAGTAGTCTTCCGGGATAGGGCCGTTGGTCGACCATCTGATACCGTTTGTATTTTGCGGCTCATCCCTCACGCCAGGATCCCGAAATGCCGCTATGTCGGCTGAAGCCTTCGCGAATCCTCGGCATCGAGCGCTTCTCGGATTTCGCCGAGTTTCGCGCCAACGAGGTGCTCGGCCTCGGCATCAGCACGCCGCTCCGCCCGCGCGAATTCTCGCTGTCTCGCGCCATCCTGCCGCTCCAGGATGGGCTGTTCGTGCTCCAGCGCTCCTTTGCACGGCGGTTTGAGGCCGAGATCGGCACGGACAATGGTGTCGGCCTCGTTGTCCCCCTCGCGTTTCACTCCACCTCCAACGGCCGCGAGGTCGACAATTCAACGATTGCCATGATGCGCGGCAAAGCCCCCGTAGACGCGATCGAGCATCATCCCAACACTTACCTGATGCTGCGCTTCAACTCGGACATGCGTCATCGCGGCTGGACGGATTTCGACACGGGCCTCGCATATGTTCGCACGCAGGACGATCCGATGGCGCGATTGCGCGCCGCTATCCTGGAGATATTCTCGCTCGCCTCGGCGTGCAACGATCCCCGGCAGTTCGAGGCGCTCAACCGCCCAATCCAGGAGACGCTGCTCGCCTGCCTCGACGACGCCCTGGCGCCGGCAGGCGGGCTGACTGCGCGACGCGGATCGTTCGCCAAGCACCGCAAGCTGATCGCGCGCCTCGACGAGATGGTCATGTGGTCCGGCAGCAAGGCACTCTACAGTGACGACCTCGCCTCTGCGCTCGGCGTATCGGTGCGTACGCTCCAGACCGCCGCGCACGCGGTGCACGGCGTGAGCCTGCACCACTATCTGCGTCTCAAGCGGCTGTGGTCAGCCCGCATCCAGCTCATGGTGGGAGGCGGCGGCATGAGCGTCAAGGCCGCAGCGCTCGGCAACGGCTTCTGGCATCTTGGTGAGTTCTCGCGCGGCTACAGATTGGCGTTCGGCGAGACACCCTCCGAGACGCTGGCGCGGAGCCGACGTCCCTGAGCGCAGCTTCGGTCTTTGAGCGGCCGTGTGTCACGCTCAGCCGTGGCCGGCTCCCTTGCGCTGGCCGCTATCGCCGAGGCGGTCGACCCAGGCGATGCCGATCGCGGAGATGATGAAGGTGAGGTGGATCAGCACCTGCCACATCACGCCGCTCTCGGTGAAATTGCTGCGCGTCGTGCCGAGATTGCCCGCCTCGATGAAGGTCCTGAGCAGCGAGATCGAGGAGATGCCGATGATCGCCATCGCAAGCTTGATCTTGAGCACGCTGGCATTGACGTGGCTGAGCCATTCCGGCTCATCCGGATGACCGCTGAGGTTCAGGCGCGAGACGAAGGTCTCGTAACCGCCGACGATCACCATCACCAGCAGGTTCGAGATCATCACGACGTCGATCAGCCCGAGCACGACCAGCATGATCTGCTGCTCGCTGGCGTCGAACGAGTGGACGACCAGGTGCCAGAGCTCCTTCAGAAACAGCAGCACATAAACGGCCTGCGCGACGATCAGGCCGACATAAAGCGGAACTTGCAGCCAGCGCGAGCCAAAGATGAGTTGGGCAAACGCGCCGATTTGCGGCGCCGGCACGGAAACCGCCGAAGGTGCTTTGGGTTCGGACGTCATTGATCACTCCGGATGATGGACAGGCACGTTGCCTCAGAGACTCGCGATCACAGGCGCGAGCTCGAGCGATCCGCGATAGATCATCTCGAAGGCGACGTAAACGATGATGGCGAGGCCAACATAGCCGATCCAGCGCTGCTTCTGGAGCACGCGGCCAAGCAAATCGGCGGCGACGCCCATCAGCGCGACCGACAATAACAGGCCGAAGGCGAGGATGTAGGGATGCTCGCGCGCGGCGCCCGCGACCGCGAGCACGTTGTCGAGCGACATCGACACGTCGGCAGCGACGATCTGCACGGCCGCCTGCCTAAAGGTCTTTCGGGAGGCAGGAGCAACGCTGCTGCCGCCATGGCTGAACGCGAGCTCGTTCGCATGCGTGGACTGCTCGCGCAGCTCCCGCCACATCTTCCAGCAGACCCAGAGCAGCAGCACGCCACCGGCGAGCAACAGCCCGATCACTTGCAGAAGCTGGGTCGCGACGCCGGCAAAGACGATGCGCAGGGCGGTGGCGGCGATGATGCCGACGACGATGGCGCGCCGGCGCTGTTCGGCCGGCAGACCGGCTGCGGCAAGGCCGATGACGACGGCGTTGTCGCCGGCGAGCACGAGGTCGATCAGGACGACCTGAAGCAGCGCGGTCAGCGCTTCGGTGGTGATGAATTCAGTCATGATTGGTCATTTTTCGGGCGGACGGATCGAGCCATTGCGGCTTCTTCCGCTCGACCCAATCCAAAACCTTGCCGCGCGAGGATCGCAGCGCGGGCACGTCTTCCGCGAGCAAAGCGAGGCCGAGCGGCAGCATCCAGACGCCGAGCACCGGCAGGAAGGAGAGCACGCCGCCGACGATGAGCAACGCGCCCGAAGGGATTCTCACCCAGCGGCTCGACGGCTTGAGCAGATAGGTGACGGTGTCGCCCATGCGCGGCGGCAGGCGATGGACAAGCTTGTCGAGGCGCGGGTCACCGCCAGCCATCTGGCCGGTAGCGCCCGCAGTCCCTGTCTTATCCTCGTCCGAAACTACGCTCATGCTTACTCCTCGGCGGCGATGCGCTGTTCGGCGGGCACGGCCCCCGGCGCCACCTGCTTTGCGCGAGGCAGCACCAGCGTCAGCAGGCGCAACAGCTTGATCGCCTGCACTTCGTGGGGATGCACGTCCTCGTCCGCGGCCGCGACGCGCTCCGACAGTTCCATCAAATGAGCCGACAGCGGCAGGTCCGAAACCGGACGCAAATTCTCGATCACCACATTGGCGAAATCCGGTTCCTCGAGTCGTTCGGCAAGCTCGTCGAACATCGCGTAGAGCCGGTCGTCCGATATGTGCGGCGCCAGCTTGCGATCCCGGATGAAACGGACGACCTCGTCGCGTTCGACCGGCGAAACTTGGCGGTCGGCAACCGCAACCAGCGCGCCGACGATCACCAGCGCCACCGCAGCCTGCTCGTTCAGGCTGGACGGCTCCGTGATCTCGATTTCGAGCGGACTTGAATGCTTGGCGTCGGACATCGTTGCTCCCTTATCTTGCGAAATGACCGCACGGAGCTGCGATGGGGACGATTGGGTCGGAGAGACTCTCAAGAAGGCCCGACGATCGGCCGATCCATCGCATTCGCGCGGGACAGGTCATCCGACATCACGAGGTTTTGCCGACAGCGTCGGTGTCCTCGCCAGAGGGGCCCGGATTCTTGTTCCTCCCACACTTAAAGATGGGGCTGTCGGAATCAAGACGACGAGACTGCGACCAGCCGCCGCATCGGGTTCCGTGTGTTACCCCACCCGCTCGACAAGATGCGCCCGCGAGGGCGAGGGCTCGAACTTGTCGCCGAAATATTGCGTCTCGTGCGCCACCAGACCGTCGCGGAATTCCATGATGCTCACGACGTAAGACGGCACCCCGTCATAGGTCAGCACGAATTCGCTCACCCAGAGATCGTTGCCGCCGACGATGCGCCGAACCGTGAAGCGCTTCGTGTTCGGCTGCACGAACCGGCTCTGTTGGATGTTGCTGCGACCGCGGATGCGCTCGCCGGATTGCGGATAGTCGAGCACCGCGTCCTCGCGATAGATGTCGTGCTCGGCCTCGAAATCGTTCGCGTCCGAAGCGTCCCAATGGCGCTGGAGCGCGGCCAGCTTGCCCTGATCATCCATCGTGATCTCCCGTTGTTCCGACTGCGCTCATGCTACACCATTCAGATTGGCGTGCAGGCAATCCCGGTGAACGGGGCCAGACGCATTTTCCGACATCGTCCGCTCGGGCGAATGCCGGCTTGGAATGTGGATGATCCAGATGAAGACCAATCCCGCTCCCCGTGCCGACCGCATGGGCGCGCGCCAGATCTACGAGGCTTTGAGAGATCAGATCCTGACGCGGGTGTACGGGATCGACGGGTTGCTGCCGTCCTCCCGCGCGCTGGCCGGCGAAATGGGCGTGGCGCGCTCGACCGTCACAATCGCCTACGAACAGCTCGCCGCCGAGGGCTTCATCGAGACACGCCATGGCGCGCGGCCGCGGGTGGCCCGCGCCGTCGTTGAGCGGGGACACGCGCGCGTAGTGTCGCGAGCGTCGGTGCGGAAGGTGCGGCTGTCGGCCTTCGGCGAGCGGCTGCTTCGGGACCCGCCGCGCTGGACCGAGCCGCCGCGCGGGCTCGTCGCCAACTTCCGCTATGGCGAGCTCGCGCCGTCGGATTTCCCGGTGCTGGCATGGAAGAAGGCCGTGACTGCCGCGATGGCGCGCAAGCCCGAGCGGCTGGCCTATGACGATCCCTGCGGCGCGCTGCGGCTGCGGACCGCGCTGCAAGGCTATCTCTGGCGGTCGCGCAGCGTCCGCTGCGAGGTGGATCAGATCGTCGTCGTGAACGGCTCGCAGCAGGGCCTCGACATCTGCGCGCGCCTGCTGCTCGACGCCGGCGACCGCTTCGTGATGGAGGATCCCGGCTATCAGATGGCGCGGCACACTTTTGCGGCGACGGGCGCCGAGACGATCCCGATTCCCGTCGACGCGGATGGACTGGAGACCACGCGGCTCGACGGCGTCGAAGCCCGCCTCGCCTATGTCACGCCGTCGCACCAATATCCGCTCGGCGGCGTCATGCCGATCGGACGCCGGCACCAATTGCTCGCCTGGGCCAGGGCAAACGACGCCTACGTGATCGAGGACGATTACGACAGCGAGTATCGCTACGACACCAAGCCGATCCCGCCCCTGCACGCGCTGGCAGGCGGCGGCAATGTCATCTATCTCGGCACCGTCTCCAAGACGCTCTCGCCGACCTTGCGGATCGGCTATCTGGTGGTGCCCGCCGCCCTGCGATCCCTGTTCGCCGCCGCCAAGCAGATCATGGACCGGCACACGCCGTTGATCGAGCAGGACGCACTCGCGTCGATGCTCGAAAGCGGCGCCTATGACGGCCACATCAGGCGCGTGCGCCGACGCAACGCCGAACGCCAGCGGGCGCTGCTCGACGCGCTCCGCCGCCGGTTCGGGGATCGCGTCCGGATCGAGGGCACCGCCGCCGGCCTGCACATCGTGGCGTGGTTCGATGACCTGCCGAGGAAACATGAGGACGCGTTGATCAAGGCGGCCCATGCAAAGGGCGTCGGCATCTATCCTGTCTCGGCACTGTTCGTCGGACCTCGCCGAGCGCGCAAGACAGTCGGCCTCGTCATGGGCTATTCGGCGCTGGAGGTGGCACAGATCGAGCGCGGCTGCAGGCTTCTCGCGCAGGCCGTCGCCGAACTGGACTGATCAAATAGACGCTAACTGGCAGTTTCTTACAGGCCAGATTCCGGCTATCTCCAGACAACACTGGAGATAGACCATGTACATCCCTCCCGCCTTCAAGGACGACATCGAGAGCATCCGGGCGACCATTCACGGCGCCCGCCTCGCCAGTCTGGTCACGGCCACCACCGAAGGCCCGGTCGCCACGCCGCTGCCGCTCTTTCTCGACGAGGGCGAAGGTGAGCATGGCGTGCTGTACGGACATGTGGCGAAAGCCAACCCGCAATGGAAACTGCCACCGATCGGAGATGCGCTGGCAATCTTCAGCGGTCCCGACGCCTACGTGACGCCGTCGTGGTACGCGACCAAGCAGGAAACCGAAAAGGTCGTGCCGACCTGGAACTACGTCGCGGTGCATGCCTACGGCCCGGTCGAATTCTTCCAGGAACCCGAGCGCCTGCTCGAGGCCGTGACGCGGCTCACGAACCGGCACGAAGGATCGCGTGCCAAGCCTTGGGCCGTTACGGATGCCCCTGCGGATTTCATCGCTGCGCAGTTGCGTGGAATTGTCGGCGTGCGCATTCCGGTCGCCCGGTTCGAAGGCAAGCGCAAGATGAGCCAGAACCGTCCCGAGGCCGACCGTGTCGGCGTCGCGCAAGGTCTCGCGGCGAGCGAGAATGCAGATGATCGCGAGGTTGCGCCATTGATTCCGGTTCCGGTGTAGTGGCCACTTGGTTCCCGACGCTCGCTGTCGGGAACCATCGTCCTGTCAGGTTCGTTGATGCATTTCAGCAAGCATCTCCTGACAGGATTCCCATGTGTCGCTGGATCGCATACCGGGGCGAGACCACGTCCTTCGAGCCCTACGTCACCGAGCCCGAGCATTCGCTGATCGCGCAAAGCATCCGCTCGCTCCAGTCGACCGCCGGCTCGAATGGCGACGGCTTTGGTCTCGGCTGGTACGGCGAGCATCCGGAGCCTGGTCTTTATCGTGAAACACGCCCGGCCTGGTCGGACGAGAATCTCCGCTACCTCTGCCGCCATCTGCGCTCGCATCTGTTCTTCGCCCATGTGCGCGCCGCCACCGGCACGGCGGTGACGCGGCAGAACTGTCATCCGTTTGCCTGCGGCCACTGGATGTTCATGCACAACGGTTTCGTCGGCAGCTGGAATCGCCTGCGGCGCAAGGTCGAGGCGCTGATCCCCGACGCCTACTATCCTTCGCGGACAGGAACGACCGATTCGGAAGCCGTGTTTCTCGCCATGATGGGCGCGGGGCTCGACGCCGATCCGCTCGGCGCAACGCATCGCGTGCTGCGAGCCCTCGTCGGCCTCGTCAACGAAGGCGAGCTTCGTGAGCGGCTCCGCTTCACCAGCGCCATCGCCAACGGCCGGGATCTCTACGCCTTCCGGGTTGCGGTCAACGATGCCGCCAACACGCTGTATTTCCGCGAGGTTGGCGGCCAGGTCATCGTCGTGTCCGAGCCGTTCGACGAGGAAACCGACTGGACGGAAGTGCCCCCGAATCACGCGCTGGTCGCACGTGCATCCGAAAGCGCGAAGATTGTTCCGTTCGACCTTGCAATTTCCGGTGGGTCTGAGGCGGAACCCGCCCCTGCCAGAAGGATTATCGCCCGCAGGTAAATACCTTGGCCGGGTGGCACGATGACATTTGCATCAGACGTTTTGAGACTGCTGCGGCTCGATTCCTCGGAAGACAAGCAGCACCTCGTCATTCGCTCCGCCGGCGGACGCGGCAAGGCCGCGGAATATTCGTTCGGCATCGAGGAGGAATACTTCCTCGCCGACCGGCGAACTTTGGACGTTGCGATCGAAACTCCAAATGCCCTGTTCGAATCTGCGAACTGGTCCACCGGCGGCCAGGCGATGCGGGAGATGTTGCAGTCGCAGCTCGAGGTCGCCACCAACGTTCATGTCGACGTTGCCGACGCGCGCGAAGAGCTTCGCTTCCTGCGTCGCGAAGTCGCAAACGTCGCGGCACAATACGGTTTCGTGATCATGGCCTGCGGCACGCATCCGACCGCGGTCTGGCGCATGTCGCAGCCGAGCCCGAAGCCGCGCTACGAGGAGATGATCGAGGATCTGCGCAGCATCGGCCACCGCAACCTGATGTGCGGCATGCATGTCCACGTCCAGCTGCCCGATCCGGAGAAGCGCATGGCGGTGATGCGAGCGATGCTGCCGCATCTGCCGTTGTTCATCGCCCTGTCGGCCTCCTCCCCGTTCTGGAATTCACACAAGACCGGGCTGAAGGGCTATCGGCTCGCCGCCTATTCCGAGCTGCCGCGCACCGGCCTGCCCGAATTGTTCGAGAGCAGGCAGGATTACGACGAATATGTCGGCGCGTTGCAGCGCTCCGGCGTGATCCCCGATGAAAGCCACATCTGGTGGGCCATGCGCCCCTCCATGAAGCACCCGACCCTCGAGCTGCGTGCGCCCGACACCTGCACCTTCGTCGACGACGCCGTCGCCATTGCCTCGCTCTATCGCTGCCTGACGCGCTATCTGTACCTGCGACCTCATCTGTCGAAAGAGGTCACCGCGGTCGAACGCGCGATCGCGGTGGAGAACAAATGGCGCGCCCAGCGCTACGGCACCGATTGCATCTTTGCCTCCAAGGACGGGCCGGTCGAGATCTCCGAGCTGCTCTCCCGCGTGATCGAGGACATCGCCGAAGACGCCGCCGCGCTGAACTGCGCCGCCGAGGTCGAACACTGTCGTACCATCGTCGAGCGTGGCAGCTCGGCTGAATTCCAGCTTCGTGCCTTCCGCGACAATGCGGAGGACATCGCCGCGGTGTCGCGCTGGATCGCAGACGCGACGATCTCGGGCACGAGCGCCCCGGCCGCAGGCGTCGCTGCGCCCTCATAGCGCCCGCGCAAGCTTCGGGAGCAACAATGTCGCTCCTGAATTCGGAAGGTCGCGGAGAGAACCATGAATCGCGTCAAATGTTGCGCCGGCTGCGGCCATGGCCTCATTCCGATGCTCTCGGCCAAAGGGCGCGCAGAGCTCAGCTGCCTCTGGTGCGAGCTCATCGAGGCGCGTGCAGTGGACATGGCGAAGTGGGCTGACAGCCCGTACGGCAAGCCCGAGCGGACCGTCGGTCGATCTTTCGAATGAACGGCTCCATTCACCCGGCCGCCGACTTCCTCTGATCGGCGCGGCTGCACGTCCGCGCCAGGATGCCGACAAATTAGACAAGACGCGTTTCGTCGCCAGGTTTGCAGACCGGGCGAACATGGCCATGCAGGCTGGCGAAGCGTGTCAGCTAACCTCAGGTGCAACCTCGATTTTTCCTCGCGTTGCGGCGTGTCGCACAGCCTTGCGTACCGCGCGGCGCCTCGACTGGCCCAGAATTCGCAAGGCAGCATCAGGCCTGATCCCCTGCTCTCCCGATTACTGCAGCAAGATGCGTGCGCCGAGAGAGACCGGGTGAGCGGCCTAGAATCGGAGACTGCCATGAACGTGCATGCCGCCGGCGATCTCAAAATCACCGGCCTCACCCGCCCGGACGGCGCCCCCCTACGCCTCAACGGCCAGGATTTCGTGGCGATCGACCGCGACCGGAATGCGAAGTTCGAGGCGACGTACCGGCCGCAAGCCCTCTACAATCGCGCCAACGAGGGTTTCCACGCCAATAACGAAACCTTCCTGCTGCACGAAGTCGCGACCAATCTGCCGATCTATCTGCCCGACACCGGTCCCACAGATTTCCATCTTCATCTGCCGCCGGGCGGCTTTCAGCTCGTGTTGGTCACCTCGGGCGCGTTCACCTTCGACTATGACGGGCGCTTCTACAATGTCGGCCCCGGCGCGGTGATGCTGCAAAGCGCGATCGTGCACCGACAGCTGTTCTACACCTGGTCGGGACTATCGACCGAAGAGAATTTGAAGACGCCACAGACGGTGGCGCCCGATCCAATTTCCATGGGCTATTCCGGCAAATTCCTCGAAGCCTTCATTACCGATCCGACGACCTTTCCAAACCCCACTATTGTCGGCCCGGATCAGATCAACGAAGACGAGACGCCACGGGTGGCGTGGAGCCACTCTCTGCATGATCGCCCCGCGGACGCAGGCTTTTGGCTCCAGGACCCGCTGGCGCTGGATGCGCTGTTCAAGCCGCTCACCGACAGCCCGGTCAAATCATCCATGCCGGTGTATATGCGCGATATCGGCATCGAAGTGCCGAGCGGACATCTCGTCACCGGCCACATCATCGCAACCGACCCGCGCGGCCAATCGCTCCTGCCCAAGAGCACGTCGGCAACAGCGGACACCACATGTTTCGCCAAGGGCGAGGTCGTGATCTACCGCGTGATCCGCGGCACGGCCGAATTCAAGAACAAGACGGGCGAGACCTTTGAGCTCGCGGCCGGCGACGTGGTGACGGCAGGCAAGAACGCTACAGCCCTCGTCGGTGTCGGCGAGAACACGCAGGTCCTTCGGCTAGGCCTTCTCAAAGGCATGAACGACCTCCGCAGCTGGACGCCGACGCAACGCGATGAAATCGACGGCCTCGCCGGTCAGATCATCACGCAGAAGGATATCCGTCCCCTGCGCACCGAGGGCAAGCCGGTCGGGTACCTCTACGGCTAAGCGGAGTTTACTCCGCCGCCTGGCGCACGTGGCGTGCGGTCGGCGTGCGCATGGTGACGAGCTCTTCGGACGCGGTCGGATGCAGTGCGATCGTCGCGTCGAAATCGGCCTTGGTCGCCTTCATCTTCACTGCAATCGCGACTGCCTGCGTGATCTCGGCCGCGGCATCGCCGACGATGTGACAGCCGAGCACGCGGTCGGTTGAACCGTCGACGACGAGCTTCATCAGCACGCGGGTATCGCGGCCCGACATCGTCGCCTTGATGGGGCGGAACGTGGTCTTGTAAATGTCGACATGGCTGAATTGCGCGCGGGCCTCGGTCTCGGTGAGGCCGACGGTGCCGACCTCCGGCTGCGAGAACACGGCGGTCGGGATGTTGGCGTGATCCACCTGCACCTCGCGCTTGCCGAACACGGTGTCGGCGAACGCATGGCCCTCACGAATCGCGACCGGCGTCAGGTTGAAGCGATGGGTGACGTCGCCGATTGCATAGATGCTGTCGACCGAGCTCCTCGAGAAATGGTCGACCGCGATGCCGCCGTTCCGCGGGTTGATGGCTACGCCGGCCTTCTCCAGGCCGAGATTGGCCACCGCCGGATGGCGGCCGATCGCGAACATCACCTGGTCGGAGGCGAGGCTCGATCCGTTCGACAGATGCGTGGTGAATTCCTCGCCGTGCCGATCGACCTTCGTCACCGTGCAGCCGGTGAGGATGGTGATGCCCTGCTTCTCCATCCCGGCGCGGACGTGGGCGCGAACATCCTCGTCAAAGCCGCGAAGAATGTTGTCGCCGCGATAGACGACTGTGACGTCGGAGCCGAAGCCGGCGAAGATGCCGGCGAATTCCAGCGCGATGTAGCCGCCGCCCTGGATCACGATCCGCTTCGGCAACTTGGTCAGGTGAAACGCCTCGTTGGAGGAGATCACGTGCTCGATGCCGGGAATCGGAGCGCCGTGATTGGGCGCGCCGCCGGTGGCGATCAGAATGTATTTTGCGGTGATCTTCCGGTCGTTCTCGAGCAGACGGACGGTGTGCTTGTCCTCGATCACCGCGCGGCTCTTGACGATTTGCGCGCCCGACTTCTCCACATTGGCGGTGTAAGCCGCCTCCAGACGCGCGATCTCCTTGTCCTTGTTGGCGATCAGCGTCGGCCAGTCGAAGCTCGCAGGCGGAACGGTCCAGCCAAAACCGGCGGCGTCCTCGATCTCATGGCGGAAATGCGAGCCAATGACGAACAGCTTCTTCGGCACGCAGCCGCGGATCACGCAGGTCCCGCCCATGCGGTACTCTTCCGCGATCATGACGCGGGCGCCGTAACCGGCCGCGATGCGGGCGGCACGCACGCCGCCCGAACCGCCACCGATGACAAAGAGGTCGACGTCGAATTCAGCCATTGTCCACTCCGACCTCTTTCAGAACATGATCCGGATTCTGATCAGATAGGAACTGTCAGATCTCCTTGCCACGCTTGCGCATCTCGGCGCGGAAGGCACCCATCACGGTCTCGGAGAAGTTCTGGGCCCAGGAGTTCATGAAGGCCATGCTCAGCCCGATGGCGCGCGGCTCGGCTTCGATCAGCTTCTTGCCCAGCGGCGACTTGTAGAAGGTGACGAGATCCTTCAGCTCCTGCTCGGTGAACTCGCTGGCATAGACCTGCGCCATACCTTCTCCGATTTCCTTTTCGCGGCCTGCCAACTGCTGGTTGACGACCCCGGCGACCTCGGTGAGATCTTTCT
Organism: Bradyrhizobium sp. WSM1417; assembly: GCF_000515415.1. Taxonomy (NCBI): domain Bacteria; kingdom Pseudomonadati; phylum Pseudomonadota; class Alphaproteobacteria; order Hyphomicrobiales; family Nitrobacteraceae; genus Bradyrhizobium; species Bradyrhizobium sp. WSM1417. The sequence continues at coordinate 4,120,329 of NZ_KI911783.1, read as the reverse complement.
GATAGTTGAGGTTCTGCTGGATCAGCGCGATCTTGGTCTTGTCGACCAGGCCGGGCACGGCGTTCGCGTACATCGCACTGGCGTTCTTGATTGCCAGGATCTCCTTGGCGGCCGCAATGGCCGCCGGCGTCGATTTCGGCCCCGCGGCCTGCTGGGCCCCGGCCGGGGCGACCGAGAGGGCCAGTCCCACAGCGAGGGTCGCGACCGACAACAATTTCAAAACGCTCTTCATTCCTAGTCTCCTTTCGGCTTTCGCCGTTCAATCACGCGAATTCCCTCGCCACCCGCCAAGACAGCCGAGCTGGCCAAGCCGATGAACAAACCATGCTCGACAACGCCGGGGATCGCGCTCAACGCGGTAGCGAGGCGCGCGGGATCCTCAATCTTTTCGAGCTGGGCATCGACGATCCAGTGGCCGCCATCGGTGACGAAAACGTGGCCGTCCTTGCCGTTGCGGACCGCCATCTGCCCGGAAACGCCGCATTCCGCAAACGCCTTCTCGATCGCGCGACGCGTTGCGCCGAGCCCGAACGGGATGACCTCGACCGGCAGCGGAAAGCGGCCGAGTGTCGGCACCCATTTGGTGTCGTCGGCAATCACGATCATGCGATCCGAGGCGGCCGCCACGATCTTCTCGCGCAACAGCGCGCCGCCGCCGCCCTTGATCAGATTGAGTTCGGGGTCGATCTCGTCGGCGCCGTCGATTGTGATGTCGAGATGGTCGATCTCATCCAGCGTCGTCAGCGGCACGCCGCATCGCAGCGCATCGAGGCGCGTCGCCTCGGACGTCGGCACGCCGATCACTTTCAGTCCGGCGCGGACGCGCTCGCCGAGCAGCTCGACGAAATGTTTTGCGGTCGAGCCGGTGCCGAGCCCGAGCTGCATGCCGTCACGGACGTCCTCGAGGGCGCGCGCCGCAGCCTGCCGCTTCAACTGGTCCATGTTCACGTTTGCGCCGTCCCTGAATTACGAGTGCTGCCTCATAGGCTCGCGGCGGCCTGTGTAGCCTCGTTTTCCCTCGGAGAACAGGGCCTGGGGGAACAGGCCTCCGGGCCCACCTTATAAGGTGATCTTATGGCTTCGGCCCTTGCGCGGGCGGGGCCGGGCCGGTAGCGCTGGGCCATGATCCCCTCCCACACCATCGTCTTCGATCTCGACGGCACGCTTGTGGATACGGCGCCCGACCTGATCACCGCGCTCAATTACGTGCTCGACCGCGAAGGGTTGCCGCCCGTGCCGATGGCCTCGGCCCGCAACATGATCGGCGCCGGCGCCCGCAAGCTGATCGAGCGGGGGCTAGAGGCCGAGGGCCGCAGCGTCACGGTTGCCGACATGGACCGGATGACGGCCGATTTCATCGCCTATTACGCCGACAATATCGCGGTCGAATCCCGGCCCTTCGAGGGGCTGGAGGCCGCACTCGACCATTTTGCGGCCCAGGGCCATCGCCTCGCGGTCTGCACCAACAAGCTGGAATGGTTGTCGAAGCGCTTGCTGGATCAGCTCGACCTGAGCCGGCGCTTCGCCGCAATCTGCGGCGCCGACACTTTTGGGGTCCAGAAGCCCGATCCGACCATTTTCCGCGAAACGGTGGCGCGGGCCGGTGGCGAGGTCAAAGCCAGCATCATGGTCGGCGATGCCGGACCCGATGTCGGCGTGGCCCGGCGCGCCGGAGTTCCCGTGATCGGGGTCAGCTTCGGCTATACGGACGTACCGATTGCCGAGTTGAAGCCGGACCGGCTGATCCATCACATGCGCGACCTGCCGGCCGCCGCGAGCAGCCTGATGACTGCGCAGGAAGCTCTCAAGTAGCTGAGATAGCTTGGTTATTCCGCAGAATCCCGCGTTAACCATCCACTAACTATGCGCGGCCCGCCGGTTGCTCGCTGGAAACGACGCTCCTAAGTTCGCGTGGAATGTGGCGGTTCGTCGCACTCGGTGGATGTCATGCGTCGTGTCATCACGTTGACGTTAGCCGGAGTAAGCGTCCTCGGGGCAACAAGTCTTGCCGCCTGCTCCTCAATGTCTTCGACTTCCTGGGACATGTTCAAATCGGCCCCGCCGATCGTCCAGGTCCGGCTCGAATCCAATCCTCCGGGCGCTGACGCCACGACCTCACTGGGACAGGGCTGCAAGACCCCCTGCTCCGTGTCGGTTCCCGCCCCCGAAGTCCCCTTCACGGTCGCTTTCGCGCTGCCGAAATACCAGCCGGTAAGCGTGCCGGTGAACGTCATCAGGAATCCCGGCGACTTCACGACGCCCGCCTCGGTCACCACCGACCCCAACCCGGTTTTCGCGGAGCTCCAGCCGGCCATTCCGCCAAAACCGGTCCGCAGGCCGCACCGGCCGAAGAAACCGAAACCCGTGGCGCCCGCCGCTGCCCCGGCTGCTGCCGCACCGGCCGCGGGCTCGCCGTTCCCGGATCCAAACGCCGGCAAGCGCTGACCTCCGTCATCCCCCCAATTGTCTCTGACGCGTTCGATGCTTAGATTGCGTCCAGGACGACGCTGAAGCAAAACTGCTCGCGTTGCCGCAAGTGACAAGGCATTTGGTATGAACGGACTTTCCGCGAGCCCCCGCGCCGCGCTGTCGAGCGCGATGACCGATCCGTTCGGACGGACCATCTCGTATTTGCGCGTCTCCGTCACCGACCGCTGCGACCTGCGCTGCTTCTACTGCATGTCGGAAGATATGACGTTCCTGCCCAAGGCGGACCTGCTGACGCTGGAGGAGCTCGATCGGCTCTGCTCGGCCTTCATCGCCAAGGGCGTGAAGAAGCTGCGGCTCACCGGCGGCGAACCGCTGGTCCGCCGCAACGTAATGACATTGGTGCGCTCGCTGTCGCGGCATCTCGAGAGCGGCGCGTTGAACGAGCTGACGCTGACCACCAACGGCACCCAGCTCGCGAAATACGCAAGCGAGCTCGCCGATTGCGGTGTCCGCCGCATCAACGTCTCGCTCGACACGCTCGACCCCCAAAAGTTTCGCGAGATCACCCGGTGGGGCGAGATCGACAAGGTGCTGGAAGGCATCGAGGCGGCACGCGCTGCGGGCCTCGCGGTCAAGATTAACGCCGTGGCGCTGAAGAATCTTAACGAGGACGAACTTCCCGACCTGATGCGCTGGGCCCACGGCAAGAGCATGGGCCTGACGCTGATCGAGGTCATGCCGATGGGCGAGATCGGATCGGGACGGATCGACCAATACCTGCCGCTGTCGCTGGTGCGCGCGCGGCTCGCCCAGCAATTCACGCTGACGGATCTGGCCGAGAGCACCGGCGGGCCGGCGCGCTATGTCAGCGTCGCCGAGACCGGCGGCAAGCTCGGCTTCATCACCCCGATGACCCACAATTTCTGCGAATCCTGCAACCGCGTGCGCGTCACCTGCACGGGAACGTTGCACACCTGCCTCGGCCACGAGGATGCCTCCGATTTGCGCAAACCTCTGCGTGCATCGGACGACGATTCGCTGCTTGCGGATGCGATCGACCGCGCCATTGGCTTGAAGCCCAAGGGCCACGATTTCATCATCGACCGCCGCCACGACCGCCCCAGCGTTAGCAGGCACATGAGCGTCACCGGCGGCTAGCATCGGCTGCCCGGCCGCGGCTTATTCCCCTTAACTATCAACAAACTTCCGATTGACTGGCGGCAAACTCGCTGGTTTGGTGCGGCTGCCTCATGCCTGCGCGGCGAGACAAGCCAACGCGCCACTCGGCGCAGTCAAGACGGCCGGGGCAAATCGGGGAGGACCAATCTTGCAAGCGCTCCTGAAGCTGAGCAATGGAATTGACGCGTTCACACGTTGGACCGGCAAGCGTCTGGCTTGGCTGATCCTGCTCGCCGTCGTCATCTCGGCGCTGAATGCGATCATTCGAAAGACGTTGGACACGTCCTCCAACTCGTGGCTCGAGCTGCAATGGGTGCTTTTCAGCATCGTGTTCCTGCTGTGCGCGTCCTGGACGCTGCTCGACAACGAGCACATCCGGATCGACATCTTCAACAGCATGATGCCGAAACGGGCTCGCAACATCATCGACATCATCGGGCACATCTTCTTCCTGATCCCGCTGACCATCGTCATGATCGTGACCGGAATACCGTTCTTCCTGCGCTCGCTTCAGATCAACGAGCAATCCGGCAATGCGGGCGGCCTGCCGCAATGGCCGGCCAAGTCGCTCATCATGATCGGCTTCGCGCTCCTGCTTGTTCAAGGCATCTCCGAACTGATCAAGCGGATCGCCATCATGCGTGGCATGATTCCGGATCCCCACGAGTCGCAGATTTCGGCGCTGGAGGCCGAAGTCGAGCATCTCGTTGAAGCGATCGAACAGAAGTGATCGCCAAGCGGCATCGTAGGGGGATTCAATGACCGCGTTTATCGTCGCCAATATGGCGCCAATCATGTTCGCGACGCTCGTCGTCGTGCTGCTGCTCGGCTACCCTGCGGCATTTTCGCTCGGCGCCGTAGGCCTGTTCTTCGCCATCATCGGCGTCGAGCTCGGGCAATTCCACCCGGACTTTCTCCAGGCCCTGCCGGAGCGCGTCTACGGCGTGATGAACAACGACACGCTGCTCGCCATCCCCTTCTTCACCTTCATGGGACTGGTGCTCGAGCGCTCCGGCATGGCCGAGGATCTGCTCGACACTATCGGCCAGTTGTTCGGCACCATTCGCGGCGGCCTCGCTTACGCGGTGGTGTTCGTCGGCGCCCTGCTTGCGGCGACCACCGGCGTCGTGGCGGCCTCGGTGATCTCGATGGGCCTGATCTCGCTGCCGATCATGCTGCGCTACGGCTACGACCGCCGCGTGGCGACCGGCATCATCGCGGCCTCCGGCACGCTGGCGCAGATCATTCCGCCCTCGCTCGTCCTGATCGTGATGGCGGACCAGCTCGGCAAATCGGTCGGCGACATGTACGAGGGCGCGTTCATTCCGGGCCTGGTGCTCGCCGGCCTCTATGCAGGTTACGCGTTCCTCGTGACCATGATTTTCCCGAAGGCGGCGCCGGGCCTGCCCAAGGAAGCCATCGGTTTCCGCGAGGAGAGCGGCGACCGCGGCCTGAAGTCGCTCGGCGTGCTGTTCCTGGCGAGCTGCGTCTTCGGCTGGTTCATGATGCGGAATTCGGAGACCCACGGCGCCGACTTTGTCGTGCTCAGCATGTTCTTCGGCATCCTCTTCGCATTCTTCGTCGCCATCGCAAACTGGGTCCTCGACAAGCTGACGGGCTTCCGTTTCCTCTCGAAGATGGCGCAACAGACCACCTTCGTGATGGTGCCGCCGCTGTTCCTGATCTTCCTGGTGCTGGGCACGATCTTCATCGGTGTCGCGACGCCCACCGAAGGCGGCGCCATGGGTGCAGCCGGCGCCCTCATTCTTGGAGCCGCGAAGCGGCGGCTGACTTGGGACCTGATCCGTCAGGCCACCGAATCGACGGCGAAGCTGTCCGCGTTCGTCGTCTTCATCCTGGTCGGGGCGCGCGTGTTCTCGCTCACCTTCTACGGCGTCAGCGGCCACGTCTGGGTCGAGCACCTGCTGACCTCCCTACCCGGCGGCCAGGTCGGCTTCCTGATCTTCGTCAACGCCTTCGTGTTCGTGCTGGCGTTCTTCCTCGATTTCTTCGAACTCGCTTTCATCGTGATCCCGTTGCTCGGGCCGGCTGCCGAGCATCTCGGCATCGATCTGATCTGGTTCGGCGTCATCCTCGGCGTCAACATGCAGACGTCATTCATGCACCCGCCATTCGGATTTGCGCTGTTCTATTTGCGATCGGTGGCACCGAAGGAGCGCTATACGGATCGCGTCACCGGCAAGCGCATGGAGCCGGTCACGACGGGACAGATCTATTGGGGTGCGGTGCCGTTCGTCGTGATCCAGATGATCATGGTGCTGCTCGTGATCATGTTCCCGTCGATGGTGATGCACTACAAGGGCGTGCAGTCCACCGTCGATCCCAACAGCATCAAGATCGACATTCCCCAGATCGATCTGCCGCCGCTCGACTTCGGCCAGCCGAAGCAATAGCGCCCCGCTCGCTTGCAAAAAAAGAACCCGGAGCTTTCGCTCCGGGTTTTTTCGTTTGCGCCGATCGCGCGCCCTGCGATCAGCTCTGCGAGTTGCGCGCCATGAAGTTGTCATAGCCGACTTCGGCGACCTGGAACCACTGATATCCGTTGTTCGAGAACGCGGTCAGCGATTCGTAGACCTTCTTGAAGTCGGGGTTGGTGGCCGAGACTTCGGTGTGCAGCTCCTTTGACGCCTTGAAGCAGGCCTGCATGATCTCGGGCGAGAACGGATGCAGCTTGGCGCCGGCCGCGAGCAGGCGCCGCAACGCCGGTGGATTGGCCTGGTCGTACTTCGCCATCATCCAGTTGTTGGCGTAGTGCCCCGCCTGCTCGAGGATGCTCTGGTAGTGCTTGGGCAGCGCATTCCACTTGTCCTGGTTGACGAAGGCGAGCAGCATGGGCCCGCCTTCCCACCAGCCCGGGAAGTAATAATGCGGCGCGACCTTGACGAAGCCGAGCTTCTCGTCGTCATACGGGCCGACCCATTCGGCGGCGTCGATAGTGCCCTTCTCCAGCGCCGGATAAATGTCGCCCCCGGCGATCTGCTGCGGCACCGCGCCAAGTTTGGCCATCACCTTTCCGGCGAAGCCGCCGATGCGGAATTTCAACCCGCTGAAGTCCTGGGGCGTCTTGACCTCCTTGCGGAACCAGCCACCCATCTGACAGCCGGTGTTGCCGGCAAGCAGCGAGACGACGTTGTACTTCTTGTAGAACTCGTTGAGGATGTCCCTGCCGCCGCCGAGTGTGTACCAGGCCTGGTTGATGCGCATGTTCGGTCCGAACGGCACAGCCGAGCCGAAGGTAAAGGTCGGGTCCTTGCCGAAATAATAGTAGGACGCGGTGTGTCCGATTTCGCAGGTGCCGTTCTGCACGGCATCGAGCACCTGCAGGCCCGGCACGATCTCGCCGCCGGCAAATGTCTGAATCTGGAATTTGTTGTCGGTCGCCTCCGCGACCATCTTGGCCATCATCTCGGCGCCGCCATAGAGCGTATCGAGCGATTTCGGCCAGCTCGTCGGCATGCGCCATTTGATCTCGGGCGTCGTCTGCGCGATCGCTGGAGCGGCGAGCGTGGCGACACCCGCCGCACCAAGCCCGGTGACCTTGATGAAATCTCGTCTTTTCATGATTTCCTACCCTGATGGATTGTGACGGTGGGCCTTCTTGCCGAGGCTTGGAGGCCAGCATGGAACATGTGTCGTCCGATTTCCATCCCTCACGATGTGAGGGACGAAAATGCCCAGCTCCCGCACCCTCCGGTCCTACGACTTTAGGCTTAGGCGGCCAGCGGCCTGGCCCCTTCCATCACATCCGCCTCGGCCGGCATGACGGGTGCGCCGGGCACGTGACAAGCGCCGGAAACACGGGCATACCGCGCCATTCCCGCACCCTAAGGTCGCCACGCATGTCTCGATCGCACGCTGCTCCATCGCTCGTTGGTCCGTTAATCGCATCGCTCTGGCTGGCATGTGCGGCAATGCCGGCCCATGCGGAGCCCAGCGCGAATGTCACGGCCGACGTCCATGTGCTGGCGCAAAAGGAGCAGCAGCCGCTGCTCGACACGCTGCGCGATCTCGTCAGCATCGAATCCGGCAGCAAGGATATCGACGGCTTGAACCAGATCGCCGAGCGCGTTGCCGGCCAGCTCAAGCAACTTGGCGGCACGGTGGAGATCCTGCAACCCACCGACGTCTATCGCCTCGACGACACACCCGAGAAAATCGGCCCGGCCGTACACGCCGTATTCAAGGGCACAGGCAGCAAGAAGATCATGCTGATCGCCCACATGGACACCGTGTACCTGAAGGGCATGCTGAAGGATCAACCGTTCCGCATCGACGGCGACAAGGCCTACGGCCTCGGCATTGCCGACGACAAGCAGGGCCTCGCGCTCATTCTTCATACGGTGGCGTTTCTGCAGAAGCTGAGCTTCCGGGATTACGGCACGCTCACGGTGCTCACCAATGGCGACGAGGAGATCTCTTCACCGGGCTGGCGCAGCACCATCACCAGATTCGCCTCGGATCAGGACGTGGTGTTCTCCTTTGAAAGCGGCGGCACCGATGGCACGCTGCGGCTGGCCACCAGCGGTATCGGCTCGGCCTATCTCACGGTGCAGGGCAAGTCGTCGCATGCGGGCTCACGGCCCGAGGGCGGCGTGAATGCGCTGTACGAACTCTCGCACCAGCTGCTGCAGATGAAGGACCTGTCCAAGCCAGAGCAGGGCCTGAAACTGAACTGGACGGTCTCCAAGGCCGGCACCAACCGCAACGTCATCCCCGCGGAGGCCACGGCCCAGGCCGACGCACGTGCACTCAAGGTCGCCGATTTCGACGAGCTCGAGAAGACACTTCAGGAGAAGATCAAAAATCACCTGCTGCCCGACTCCAAGGTCGCGCTCAAATTCGAGGTGCGTCGCCCGCCGCTGGAGGCCAACGACGCCTCGCGCCGCGTGGCGGCCTACGGCAAGACGATCTATGGGGAGCTCGGACTGCCCCTCAAGGTCGACGAGAAAGCGACCGGCGGCGGCACCGACGCGGCGTTTGCCGCGCTCAAGACCAACGCAGCCGTCGTGGAAGGCATGGGCCTGTCGGGCTTCGGCGCGCATTCGAACGACGCCGAATATGTGCAGCTCAACAGCATCGTGCCGCGTCTTTATCTGACCACGCGCATGATCATGGATTTGTCCACCGGCAAGCTGAAATAGCTCTATCTTCCTTCTCCCCTTGTGGGAGAAGGTGGCGCGAAGCGCCGGATGAGGGGTTCTCTCCGCGCGCTCCATTGAGAGATTGGCTGCGCGGAGACAACCCCTCACCCGCCTCGCCGCTATCGCGTCGAGCCACCCTCTCCCACAAGGGGAGAGGGTTCAGCGTCAACGACGCGCCCGTTCTTCTCAATCGCCTTGGATGCCTCCGCCAGCCTGAACCGCAGCGTGAACTGCGCGCCGCCGCCCGGAAGATTCTCCACCGCAACCGTCGCCGCGTGATCATCCGCCACCGCACGAACGATCGAGAGCCCGAGGCCGGCGCCGTCGCTGCGCTGGCGGTCGGCGCGCCAGAAGCGCTGGAAGATCAATTCGCGCTCGGCTTCCGCAATTCCCGGTCCGCAATCGCGCACGCGCACCGCGCCGTCCTCGCTTACATCGACATCGACCGACGTGTCCTTTGCCGTGAACTTGATGGCGTTTTCGGCGAGGTTGAAGATCGCGCGCTGGAGCATCACGGAATTGCCGTGGATCAGCACCGGCGCCTCGGTGCCCCTCAGCGCGATGTCCTTGTGCTGCGCGATCGCGAGCGGCGCGATCGAACCGACCACCTCGGCGCAGACCGCGCGCAAATCCGCGGTCTCGCCGGGATCGAGCACCAGCGTGTCGAGCTCGGCGATCTCCAGCAGCTGCGCGACGATGCGGCTCATGCCCTCGATGTCGGCATGCAGCGCCTGCCGTGCAGCGCCGTCGCCGAGCGTCTCGATTCGCGTGCGCAGGATCGCGAGCGGCGTGCGCAATTGGTGCGCGGCGTCGGCGGTGAACTGCCGCTGCACCCGAAAGCCGCCCTCGAGGCGGTCGAGCGCCTGGTTGACGGCGGTGACGAGCGGCATGATCTCGCGCGGGATCTGCTCCGTCGGCAGGCGGATGTCGGTGCGCGCCGGGCCGATATTGCTCGCCTCCTCGGAGGCCTTCCACAGCGGCGCGACGGCGCGGCGAAAGATGATGATGTCGATGGCGAGCAGGACCAGCAGGATCGGAATGGTGATCCACCCGACCCGCCGGAAGAAGTTCGACACGATGTCGTCGATGATAACGTCGCGGTGCGCCAGGTCCTCCGCGACGCGAATGCGTATGACCTTGCCGTCGATGGTGCGGGTGACGCCGGCGCCGGAAATCGTCTCGGAGAGCGGCGGTGGCGCAACCGTGGCAGTGCCGGTCTTGCGACGCGACGAGAACAGCAGATTCCCCTCGGCATCGCGGATGTCGTACTGGTAGCGGCCATAGGCTTCCGAATAGAGACCCTTGAGACTGTCCGGCAGGTTGAACGTCAGCAGCCCATCGGGCTGGGCGACGATGCGCTCGGCCAATACCTCGGCCTGCGCGCGCATGGCATCGCGATGCAGCTGGTCGATCTCGGAATTGAGCAGCCAGAACAGCACCAGCGGCAGGAAGATCGCGACCACAGCGACCGCCACGATGTGCAGGAACACGATGCGCCAGATCAGCGATTTGAACGTGGGCGACCTCGCATGGATCCCGGCGCGGAATCCGGCGTGAGATCCGATCCGGGCCACGCTATTTCTCCTCGGCCATGAGATAGCCGACGCCACGGATGGTGTGGATCACGACCTTGGCGCCGTGCTCGGTGAGCTGCTTGCGCAGCCGCGAGACGTAGACCTCGACCGCGTTGGAGGCGACCTCGCCATCGAGGCCGAAGATGTGGTCCTCGACGTTCTTCTTCGGCACCACCCGCCCCTGCCGGCGCAGCAGGATCTCGAGCACCGAGGTCTCGCGCGCGGAGATGATGCGCGGCTGGTCGTCGACGAAGATCTGGCGGCTTTCGGTGTCATAGACGAGGTTGGCAAGGCGCAGCGAGCGGCCAAGCAACTGGCCGGGGCGGCGCAGGATCGCCTCCAGCCGCGCCACCAGCTCCTCCATCGCGAACGGTTTTGCGAGATAGTCGTCGGCGCCGCTGCGCAGGCCGCTGACGCGGTCCTGCAAGCCGCCGCGCGCGGTCAGCACCAGCACCGGCAACGGCTCCATCTGCCGGCGCAGCTCGCGCAGCACCGACAGGCCATCGCCGTCGGGTAGTCCGAGGTCGAGGATCATCGCGGCATAGCTGACGCTGCTGACCGCCTCGCGCGCTTCGGCGGCACTGCCGACGATGTCGCTCTCATAGCCGGCCGCCGACAGCCCGCCGGCAACGAGCCGCGACAGCTCGGCATTGTCCTCGACGATCAGAAGGCGCATCGCATTTTCCCGCGGGATGTTCCGGTATCACCGCACGGCTCGCGCCGCATCTTCGCTGTCTGCCACCATCCGGGGCATCTCGGCCAGCGAAAAAGCATCCTCCGCCGGGCGGCCGCTCCCTTCCGTCAGGTTCCTGTAAGCCAATCAAGACATGTGCGGATGAGGTCCCGGATGGCGCGGAAGCTTGCCTCCTTGGGCCCTGTCGTCCGCGTCGCATCGACCCTGCCAAGGAACGAACAACCCCGCGGACCGTTTACCTCAGCTGCAACATTTCTCATTTGATGGGGCGTCGTGCAGACCACCTAAGGTAATGCACATGCGCCTTGCACGACGAACACGTTCCAGCTCCCTTCTATCCGATTGCCTGACCGCCATCACGCGACATCCGGGCGCCGCCGCGTTTGCTGCCGCAGGTACCCTCGTTGCGGCTACCGCAATCATAAATCGGCGGCTCGCGAACAAAGCGCAACGCGATAATCCTCCGCAGGGTCGGTTCATCGACGTCGAGGGGGTTCGCCTGCACTATCTGGAACGCGGCAGGGGCAAGCCGCTGGTTTTGTTTCACGGCAATGGCAGCATGGTCCAGGATTTCGACTCGAGTGGATTGATCGATCTCGCAGCCGAGAATTACCGGGTCATGGTGTTCGATCGTCCGGGCTTTGGGCATAGTTCGCGGCCGCGACACGTCGTCTGGACGCCGGATGCCCAGGCGGACCTGTTCAAGAAGGCGCTCGATCAGTTGGGCGTCTCTCAAGCGATTGTCCTTGGCCATTCGTGGGGAGCGTCGGTTGCGGTTGCGCTGGCGACAAGACATCCTTCGTTCGTGCAGGCTCTCGTGCTGGCCTCGGGATATTATTTCCCGACGCCCCGCTCAGACAGCGCCACGTCCGTGCTATCCGCCCTACCAGTGGTCGGCGACGTCATCAGCTCCACGATTTCGCCGCTAGCCGGTCGGATGATGTGGCCCGCGATGTTGCGCAAGTTGTTTGGCCCGCGGCCGGTCCCGAACAAGTTCGCTGGCTTTCCGAAAGAAATGGCGCTCCGCCCATCACAGATGCGGGCCGCAGCGGCCGAAGCGACGATGTTGGTCCCCGCCGCATTCTCAGGTTCGAAGACTTATGCAGAACTCAAGATGCCCACGATCATTATCGCGGGCCAGGACGATCGTCTGATCGATATCAAGCAGTCGGTCAGGCTGCATGGCGAACTCAAGCAGAGCAAATTGCACCGGATCGACGGAGCGGGACACATGATTCATCATTCCGCAACCGCTGATGTGATGGCGGCCATCGACGAAGCTGCTGCCGAGGCCGTGTTGACCCATGGGAGGGAAGGTCCGGGCGTGCAGCAGCCCCGAGAGACTTCCGGCGCGTGAACGAGCGCGAGGATAGTCGAATGTCGCCTATTTGGCCCTGACCTGCTTCGTACGATGCTCCTGAAAAGCGACTCTGAGTTCGGCCAGTTGATCACTCGTCGCTCCCAGTTCCGCATCGGCACGGCTTGCAGGTAAATCCATGTAAGCAATCGGCTGATCGAACTGACTCGCCGTGAAGTCATACCGCTGGCCTTTGATGCGATTGTAAAAATGGTCGCCGGCCGGCAGCGGCGTCCTCAGCAACTCGCCGCCGAAGAGCTCGTGAACCAGCAGCGAGGTGACATTGCATTGCCCGCCCGCCGGATTGCTCGCCGTCCATTGACTGGCGGTTGCCAAGGACCAGGCCTTGCGCAGCGCGCTTTGAACTTCACCGGGATCGAAGCTCATCGTCAACCCACGCCAGCCGCCGAGGCGCTCATTTCGGATTTTGCGATAACGCCTTTATGCCACTGTTTTGCCCGACGAGTCAAACGGGTCTCGCTGAAGCGCTCGCTTGGTACTCCTGGGCACACCCCGCTTTGACGCCCAAATTGCGAAGTTCTCATCGCCCCCGCGATGCTCGGGACTGCCTGCCAATTAGCTTCATCGCATCAAGCGCTTGGCTGCACTCGCAACGCGTTGTCCTCCCACCCCTCGTCTACTGTGCATGGGGTTGTTTTTCAGATTTTTTGTTGGAGGCCCCCGCCCGTACCGCGGCGACAACGCCGCTCGGCGGCTTCCGCCTCGCCTATTCCGATCGCGTCATCCCAAAGAAAAAGCCCGGCCTCGCGAACGAGACCGGGCATGTCGTCTTGCGACTGGTTCGAAGATCAGCCGCGGGTGCGCGAGCGGATCATGAAGCTGTCGTAGGTGTATTCGGCAACCTGCCACCACAGATATTCGTCGGAGCGGTAGGCCTGCATGGCGTCGATCGACTTCTTGAAGTCGGGATTCTTGGCCGAGATCTCGCCCCACAATTCGTTGGTCGCCTTGAGACAGGCTTCCAGAACTTCATTGGTGAACGGGCGAAGCTGCGTTCCGCCGGCGACCAGACGCTTCAGGGCGCCGGGGTTCACCATGTCGTAGCGCGCGGCCATCCAGGTGTTGGTGTTGACCGTCGCGTTGGTGAGGATCGCCTGGTAGTTCTTCGGCAGCTCGTTCCACTTGTCGATGTTGGCGAAGGCGTGAACGGTCGGACCGCCTTCCCAGAAGCCCGGATAGTAGTAGTACTTGGCGACCTTGGCGAAGCCGAGCTTCTCGTCATCGTAGGGGCCGACCCATTCGGCCGCGTCGATGGTGCCCTTCTCCAGCGACGGATAGATGTCGCCGCCGGCGAGCTGCTGCGGCACCACGCCGACCTTCTGGAGCACCTGGCCGGCAATGCCGCCGATGCGCATCTTGAGGCCCGAGAGGTCGGCAACGGTCTTGATCTCCTTGCGGAACCAGCCGCCCATCTGGGTGCCGGTGTTGCCGCACGGGAAGCCCACCACGTTCGACTTCTTGAAGAACTCGTTGGCGAGCTCGTTGCCGCCGCCCTGGTAGAGCCAGGAATTCTGCTGGCGTGCGTTCAGGCCGAAAGGCACCGACGCGAAGATCGCGAAAGTCGGGTCCTTGCCGACGTAATAATACGACACCGTGTGGCACATCTCGACGGTGCCCTTCTGGGTCGCATCCAGCGCCTGCAGGCCCGGGACGATTTCACCCGCCTGGAAGACCTGGATCTGAAACTTGTTGTCGGTCATCTCGGCGACGTACTTCGCCATCTGCTCGGCACCGCCGTAGATGGTGTCGAGCGACTTCGGGAAGCTCGACGTCAGGCGCCACTTGATCTCGGGCGAGGACTGCGCGATCGCCGGCGAGGCCACCGCTGCGGTCGCCGCCGCACCGGCTGCCGACACTTTCAGGAAATCACGACGCTTCATCTTCAGTCTCTCCTTGTTGGGGCGTTTCCCCTAACTTCCTCTTTGCTGCCGCTCATTCCGGCGACGCGTTCTTGGGCCGCGTCGAACCGAAGGGGCTTGACTGCCGTCGGCCTTTAACACGGAAGCCCCGCTTTCGAAACGCGACATTGGCATGACAGGGCTCTACGAAAGTCGCATGTCCCCAGTGTATCGGTTTGAAGAGGTTGGTTGGATCCGCTCAGGCCGCGGCGATGACGCCCTTGAGTTGGTCCCGCACCTGTCCCGCAATGGCGCGGTAGATCGCCGCATGGGGACCATCCGGCTCGCTGTCCACCACGGGCGTGCCGGCGTCCGAGGTGGCGCGAATCGCCATGTGCAGGGGGACCTCGCCCAGGAACGGTACCCCGAGCTTCTCGGCCTCGTGGCGCGCGCCGCCATGGCCGAAAATGTCGGATTTCGTGCCGCATTGCGGGCACTGGAAATAGCTCATGTTCTCGACGATGCCGAGCACGGGCACGTTGACCTTCTTGAACATCGCAATCCCCCGCCTTGCGTCGATCAGGGACAGGTCCTGCGGGGTCGAGACGATCACGGCGCCCTTCAAGGGGACGTTCTGCGCCAGCGTGAGCTGGGCATCACCGGTCCCCGGCGGCATGTCAACGACGAGGACGTCGAGCTGGCCCCATGCGACGTCGCGCAGCATCTGCGTCACCGCCGACATCACCATCGGCCCGCGCCAGATCATTGCGGTCTCTTCCTCAACCAGGAAGCCGATCGACATGATCGCCAGGCCAAAGCGCTTGAGCGGAATCATCTTGCGCTCGCCATCCAGCTCCGGCTTCTCATGCAGGCCCGTCAGCCGCGGCACCGAGGGGCCGTAGATGTCGGCATCGAGCAGCCCGACCTTGAGGCCGAGATCGCGCAGGCCCAGCGCAAGATTGAGCGCGGTGGTGGACTTGCCGACGCCGCCCTTGCCCGAGGCGACCGCGATCACGGCCGCAACGCCCGGAATCTCGGACTGCCGCGCCATCGGCGATTGGGCGCCGCCCTGCGGCGGCGGCTTGTGGGCATGGACCGGCTGCACGCCTGGCGTGCCGCGGCTGGGCGTTGGCGGCGGTGGCGGCGCCGCGCCGGCCTTCCGCTCCGCCGTAAGCGCCACCATGACGGTGGTGACGCCGGGAATAGCGCGCACCGCGGCCTCGGCCTCGGCCCGGACGGATTCCCAGGCGCGCGCTTCGGCGGCATCGACATTGATCGAAAAGAACACCTTGCCATCAGCCGCGCTGATCGCGCTCAGCACATTGGCATTAGTGAGCGCGACCCCGCGGGGCGACTTGATCCTGGCGAGGCTGTCGAGAACCTGTTGCTGCGTCACGCTCAAAGCGCATCTCCTAGAATTCAAGATGCCCCATTAGAGCGGAAACGCCCAAAAGGCTACTGCCTGCCGATATCGTCAGCCATCTCGGCGGGCGCCGCGCCCTGCTCCAGGGCAGCCTCGTAGTTCAGCTCGATCATGACCCCGTTGGGGTCGTGGACGAAGATCTGCCAGAGTTCGCCGCCGGGCACTTGGCGGGAGTCGAACTTCATCCCCTTTGAGGCCAGCCGCTGCTTCATGCCGTCAAACCCGCGGCTGGCGAAGGCGACATGGTGGACAACGCCGGAATCCGGCTTTTGTGGCTCGGCAGTCGGAGAAATATCGACGAGGTGCACCACCGGCTTACCCTCGCTGTACATCCAGGCGCCGGGGAAGGCGAAATTCGGCCGGGCGCCTTTTTCCAGGCCCAGCACGTCCTCGTAGAAGCGGACGGTCTCGGCCAGATTCCGGGTCCGGATGTTGAAATGATCGAGCACGCCCACGCTTACGCCGCCCATGCCTTCGCTCCCTTGTTTGAAGTCCTT
This sequence comes from Bradyrhizobium sp. WSM1417, assembly GCF_000515415.1. NCBI lineage: Bacteria > Pseudomonadati > Pseudomonadota > Alphaproteobacteria > Hyphomicrobiales > Nitrobacteraceae > Bradyrhizobium > Bradyrhizobium sp. WSM1417. Next base: position 4,104,154 of record NZ_KI911783.1, on the reverse strand, counting down.
AGGTCCGCCACCCTAGCACAAGCGGGGGCCAAACGAACCCGTTGCCCTCCGGCCTCAAGGGTTTATGGTGCGGCCGATCTGCCGCAATGGCGGAACCGGGCGCCCCTCGCCCGGCAAGAACCGTAAAACCCAAACTACGGACAAGGTACCACAGATGGCTAAAGTCGCTTTCCTCGGTCTCGGCGTGATGGGCTTCCCCATGGCCGGACACCTCGTGAAAAAAGGGGGCCATGAGGTCACCGTCTACAACCGCACCGCGGCCAAGGCGAAGGAGTGGGCAGACAAGTTCGGCGGCAAGACCGCCGCGACCCCAAAGGCTGCTGCCGAGGGCCAGGACTTCGTGATGTGCTGCGTCGGCAACGACAACGATCTGCGCGCGGTCACGATCGGTGCCGACGGCGCGTTTGCCGGCATGAAGAAGGGCGCGACCTTCGTCGACCACACCACCGCGTCCGCCGAGGTCGCGCGCGAACTCGATGCGGCCGCGACCAAGGCCGGCTTCAAGTTCATTGACGCACCCGTGTCCGGCGGCCAGGCCGGCGCCGAGAATGGCGTGCTGACGGTGATGTGCGGCGGCGCGCAGGACGCCTATGCGGGTGCCGAGCCGATCATCACAGGCGCCTATGCGCGGATGTGCAAACTGCTCGGGCCGGCCGGCTCCGGCCAGCTGACCAAAATGGTCAACCAGATCTGCATCGCCGGCCTCGTCCAGGGCCTCTCCGAGGGTATTCACTTTGCCAAGAAAAGTGGCCTTGACGTCGCGGCCGTGATCGAAACCATCTCCAAGGGTGCCGCGCAGTCCTGGCAGATGGAAAACCGTTACAAGACCATGAACGAGGACAAATACGATTTCGGCTTCGCGGTTGAATGGATGCGCAAGGACCTCTCGATCTCGCTGGCCGAAGCCCGCCGCAATGGCGCCAATTTGCCGGTGACCGCGCTGGTCGACCAGTTCTACTCCGAGGTCGAGAAGATGGGTGGCAAGCGCTGGGATACGTCGAGCCTGCTCGCGCGCCTTAATCGCTGACACCTGACGAAGTGATCCTGCCTTGCTGATCGCACTCGCCGCAATCTTCGTCTTCGCCTATGCGGCGATCGCGCTCGAGCATCCGATCGGGGTGAACAAGAGCGCGTCTGCGCTCCTCGGCGCCGGCGTGCTCTGGACAATCTATGCGCTCGCGACCGGTGACCACACGCTGGTCGGCCGTCAGCTAGATGAGTCCGTCGCCTCCACCGCGCAGATCGTGTTCTTCCTGATTGGCGCGATGACGATCGTCGAAGTGATCGACGCCCATGATGGTTTCGAAGTCATTACCTCCCGCATCAGCACCACCAGCCAGGTTCGTCTGATATGGCTGATTGGCTTCGTGACCTTCTTCCTCAGCGCAATCCTCGACAATCTGACCACCACCATCGTCATGGTCTCGCTGATCCAGCGATTGATCGCCAAGCGCGACGACCGGCTGCTGTTCGCCTCCCTCATCGTCATCGCCGCTAATGCCGGCGGTGCATGGACCGTGATCGGCGACGTCACCACGACCATGCTGTGGATCGGTGGGCAGATTTCGCCCCTGAAAATCATGGGCTCCGTTTTCTTGCCCTCGCTACTCAACCTGCTGGTGCCGCTCGCATTCATCAGCTTTTCGCTCAAGGGCAAGACCATCGCACCACCGCCGAAAGAGGACGGATTGCAAAGCGTCGATCCGTTCGAGCGGAACGTGATGTTCTATCTCGGACTCGGCGTACTGATCGCGGTGCCCGTCTTCAAGACGGTCACGCACCTGCCGCCCTTCATGGGCGTCCTGCTTGGGCTTGGCATCGTGTGGCTGGTCGGCGAGATCGTTCACCGCGACAAGGATGAGCATGTCCGCGGTCCCCTCACGCTTGCGAATGCGCTGACGCGGATCGACATGGGCTCGATCGTGTTCTTCCTCGGAATCTTGCTCGCGGTCGCCTGCCTCGAACATGCCGGCCTGCTCTCCATGCTGGCCAAATGGCTGGACACCGCGATCGGCCGACAGGACATCATCGTGATCGTGCTCGGGCTGCTTAGCGCCGTCATCGACAACGTGCCGCTGGTCGCCGCGACCATGGGCATGTACGACCTGGCGCATTATCCACCCGACAGCTTCCTCTGGGAGTTCATCGCCTATTGCGCCGGCACCGGCGGTTCGATCCTGATCATCGGCTCGGCCGCGGGCGTCGCCGCCATGGGACTCGAGCGCATCGAGTTCCTCTGGTACGCCCGCCGCATCGCCGTTCCCGCGCTCGCCGGTTACTTGGCGGGCGCCGTGGTGTACATCGCGCAGCACGCGGCGCTGCATTGAGCGGCTCACGCCGGATCCAAAATTAACGCCGGGTTAACGTAATTCTTTAGCTCCTTAAGTCACCTCTTAAGGATTTCTTGCCAGAGATAGACAATGCAGAAGGCCCGCCCCGCGCGGGCAGGAATTGTTGTTGTGCGATGAGTAAACCCGCTGAAAAGCCCGAGGTTGTGCAGCTTCCGGCCGAGCCGGTGAGCGTGCCGTCGGCGAGCCATCGCCGGGCTGCGGCACAGCGGGTGCGCGAGGCGCGCGATAAGTTAACGTCGACCAGTGGAACCCGGCCGGCTTTCGACGCCGAAATGCTGCGTCATTACGCCCAGACGCGGCTGTCGGCCTCCTATGTCGTGATGCTGCTTGTGGTCGCGACAGGCGTGCTGTTTGGGCTGTGGATGCAGCCGATCCCGGCCGCGGCCTGGACCGCCGGCATGCTTTGCATCCATGCCGCGATGATCCGCAGCTGCCACCGCTTCCTGGCCGAGCCCGCCTCGCCCGCGGCAACGCGCGCATGGCAGACGCGTTTCGTCGTGCTCGACCTGCTCTATGGCCTTTGCTGGATGGCGATCCTGATCCATCCCGTGCTCGACATGATCACGGAATCGCTGATGATGTTCCTGATGCTGCTGGTGATCGCAGTGTCGAGCATGCTGGCCGCCAATCTGCCGATCGCCGCCCTTGCCGCCACCGCGCCGGTCGCGGTCGCGATGGCGCTGAGCTTCGTGATGACCGGCTCGCTGGACAATTACATCCTGGCCGCGCTCGCCCTCGCCGCCGAAGGCTATTTTGTGCTGCTGGCCCACCGCCTGCACTCTTCGACCTTCGCCACGCTCGAGGCGCGCGCCGAGAAGGACGCACTGATCGGCGAGCTCGAACAGGCCAAGGCGATCTCGGACGAAGCGCGCCACCGCGCCGAATCCGCCAATGTCGCCAAGTCGCGCTTTCTGGCGCAGATGAGCCACGAATTGCGGACGCCGCTCAATGCGATCCTCGGCTTCTCCGAGGTGATGAAGAGCGAGATTTTCGGCGCGCATGCCGTGCCGGTCTACAAGGAGTACTCGGCGGACATCCACAATTCCGGCGTCCACCTGCTCAACCTCATCAACGAAATTCTCGATCTGTCGCGGATCGAGGCCGGCCGCTACGAGCTCAATGAAGAAGCGGTGTCGCTGGTCGGCATCGTCGCCGATTGCCATCATTTGATGAAGCTGCGCGCCTCGAGCCGTGGCATCACTATCCACGAGGTGTTCGAGCAGGCAATGCCGCGGCTCTGGGCCGACGAGCGCGCGATCCGCCAGGTCGTGCTCAATCTGCTCTCCAACTCGATCAAGTTCACTCCGCAGGGTAGCGAGATCTGGCTCAAGGCCGGCTGGACGGCCTCAGGCGGACAATATCTCTCGGTGAAGGATACCGGCTCCGGAATCCCCGAGGACGAGATCCCGGTCGTGCTGGCTTCGTTCGGCCAAGGCTCCAACTCGATCAAATCGGCCGAACAGGGCGCCGGTCTCGGCCTGCCGATCGCCAAGAATCTGGTCGACCTACATGGCGGTACGTTCACGCTGAAATCGAAGCTGCGCATCGGCACCGAAGTGATCGTCACCTTCCCGCCCGAGCGCGTGATGAGCGCTCTGGCGCCGATGTCGGATGATTCTCCGCCGCTCCAGCCCGAGAGTTCCGCGGTAGCGGACGAGAAGCGCCGGCCCCGTCGCAAGCCGATCATGAGCGCAGGTACGGGCTCGTAACGAGATGCTTGCAGACATGCCCGACCATCCGCCACTATGTCCGAATGAGCAAAGAAACGCCGTGCGTCGCCGTCTGCATGATCGATCCCAAGACCAGGCTGTGCTTCGGCTGCGGACGCACATTGCCGGAGATCGCGCGCTGGCACGCCATGGAGAGCGCGGAACGACTGGCGGTCATGGCGCTGTTGCCGGCGCGCATGAATCAGGCTGGACTTGCGCCCATCGCGGGATCGCCAAAACACACCTGACCGGTCGGCGCGCATCTGGAGATACGCAATGACCCGCTTCCTGCTGGTTCTCATCACGCTCGCCGGCACGGCCGGTGCCGTCGTCGCCTATGGCGATTCCGACCAGATCGCGCGCGCGAGCAGCAAGGTCTCGCATATCTTTCGCCCGCAGACCGCAGCGCCCGCCCCCGCCGTGCAGATCCCTCGCGGCCAGGGCGGCGAATTCGCGCTGCGCGCAAAGATCAACGGCGTGGCCGCACCGATGGTCATCGACACCGGCGCGACTTCGGTAGTGCTGACCTGGGAAACCGCGAAAGCGATCGGGCTGCCGCTTGAGATGCTCGAATACGACGTCGATCTCGAAACCGCGGGCGGTCACACCAAGGCGGCCCGCCTCACCATCGACCGCCTCTCCGTCGGTCACCTCGTCGAGAAATCGGTCCCCGCCCTCGTCGTGCCGCGCGGTCAGATGAAGACCAACCTGCTCGGCATGAGCTTCCTGGACCGCCTGGAGAGCTGGGGCGTGCGCGCCGACAAGCTGATGCTCACCGGTTATCCGGAGCTCCAGACCAATCACCGCCGCTCGCGCCTGGCAGTCGACTAGACTTTTGCAATCCGGCTCGTCATGTGACTCCGGCTAGGCTGCCGCCTCCGCCGGCGCGCGGGCACCGACACGCGCAATCGCATCGCGCAGCACCTCGAGGCCGGCGCCCGGCTTCACCCCCTGCTCGGCAAGATGCCGGCGGAAGGCGCGCGCGCCGGGCACGGCATGGAATGCGCCGACGAAATGCCTCGTCATGGAGTGCAGCCGCGTGCCGCGCGCGAGCTGTCGTTCGATGTAGGGCATCATCGCTTCGAGTGCATCCTGCATCGAGGCATGCGGCGCCGCCTCGCCGAAAATGTCGGTATCGACCGAGAGCAGCCGCCACGGCTCCTGATAGGCGGCTCGTCCAAGCATCGCACCGTCAACGTGATCGAGATGTGCTCTTGCCTCGTCGATGCCGGGGATGCCGCCGTTGATGATGACAGGCATATCGGCCATCGCTCGCTTGAGGCGATAGACGCGATCATAGTCGAGCGGCGGGATGTCGCGATTTTCCTTCGGTGACAAACCGCTGAGCCATGCTTTCCGGGCATGCACGATCAGCGCATCGCAGCCGGAGGCGACGACCGCGCGCGCAAGATTGTCGAGCGCGACCTCCGGATCCTGGTCGTCGATGCCGATGCGGCACTTCACGGTGACGGGCACAGCAACCGCACCCTTCATGGCCTCGACGCACCTCGCCACGAGATCAGGCTCCGCCATGAGGCAAGCGCCGAAACGGCCGTCCTTCACGCGGTCGGAGGGGCAGCCGACGTTGAGGTTGATCTCGTCATAACCGAACTCCTCGCCGATCCGCGCCGCCAGCGCCAGCTCGCGCGGATCCGACCCGCCGAGCTGAAGCGCGACCGGGTGCTCGACCAGGTCGAACCCAAGCAGCCGCTCCCGGTGACCATGAATGATGGCACCAGTAGTCAGCATCTCCGTATAGAGCAGCGCCCGCCGCGTCAGGTGACGGTGGAACACCCGGCAATGCCGGTCGGTCCAATCCATCATGGGCGCCACGGAAAAGAGATAGTGTTGTGATTTCAATGATTTACCTTATCATCTCAATAGGATGAAACACGAACCTGTGCACTCCAAACTAGCCGAAATTGCACACGTTTGTACCTGTTTTGACCTCTCAGTGCACACGTAGCGCACACGAATTGGGGAGTGCACACGCCCGTGGCCAGCTTCACTCAATTGCCTTCCGGGAACTGGCGCGTCCAGGTCCGCCGCAAGAACCGCTACGTGTCAGAGACCTTCCGCCGGCGCAAGGACGGCGAAGACTGGGCCCTCGATGTGGAGCGCAAATATCGATTGCAGCGGATCACCAAAGCCCAGTGCCGCTGTCCAAGTCAAAACCTTCGGCGATATTATCGATCTGCACATCGAAGACATGTGAACCAGGACCACGCCCGGGTGCTTCTGACGGGCGCGGTCGAGCATTGACGAGGTGAGTTGACGATCGTTGAAATCCAGACATCGGAAGGAGCGAGACCGGCGAAGCAGCTTTCGCCTACATGGCGAGCTCCAATTTCCAGCAAACGGCGCTAGCCGCATAGCGTATTCGGGCAAGCTGCTCAGGATAAAGCGCGCCCTGAGGCGAGGGCTGACGGCTTTGCCTGCCTCTGCTCAAGCGCACCATCATGGCGGAGAGCCACGATTCGCTATTCACAGCTCCACCATGCCCATCCAGAACATGGAGCTGTTGCCGACATCGACGTCGTATTTGCGTATGAACTCCAGCTTGCCGTCGTCGCCGATGCGAAATACCGACAGTCCAGCCGCAACAACCTTCAGTTGGTCGCCGTCACGCACGGTAACAGGCAGGTTATGCTCCGCGACGAGCATCTGGCCGCTCGGGTCGATCCGGAACGTGCGCGGATGCACACCGCGTGACTCTATGTGCTGTATGGGGGAGGACTCGCCCGTCTTCTCATCGATCGCATAGACTGCCAGCCCGTTCGCGCCACCCTTGAAGACCTGGATGGTGCCGAACGCCGCGGCGGCGTCCTGCGCGCTCGCCTGGCCAAGACCCTGGCGAGAAACAGGGCTGCAAGTGCTGTCCGGTTCATCAAGTTCTCCTTTTCCTCGGGATTTGAAGTCGATCGATCAAGCGGCGATTTCGGATGACTTGCCCGCAGCATCGATGAGATGCACGCGTTCGACGTCGACGTATGGCAGCAGCGAACGGATGCGCTCTACCGGCATCAGGCTGAACGCCGTCGACAGCGCGTCCGCCGCGGTCGCCCTACGGGATACCGTCGTGACGCTCCGGTAACGCACGGCGCAAGCGCCGGTCCGTGGATCGAACAGATGGTTGAAACGGCCTTTGGCATCGAACCGAAACCCGTAGCTCCCCGAGGTCGACACGGCCCGATCAACGATCGGAAGGATCGCCTCGGTGCGGCCCACGATCTCCGGATCGGCGACGCCCACTTCCCAGGCGCTGCCGTCCGGCCGCGCGCCGATCGCCCGGGTCTCGCCCATGTCCACCAGGCTGTGAGAGATGCCCTCGGCCTGCAGCAGCTCGACGATCTTGTCCGTCACGTAACCCTGCGCGATCCCGTTCAGCGTCACGGCCATTCCGTGAGGCATCGCAATCCGGTCGCGGCTGACCGACAGACGGTGATGGCCGACGCACCCGAGCGCGGCCTGGATCACCGCAGGCGGCGGACCGGCGGTGTCCGCCCCTTCTCGCGCGAAGTGGTTCGTATAGAGCTCCCACAACGGCTGCACCGTCGGGTCGAATGCGCCTTCCGTTAGCTCGGAGTAGCGCTGTGACAGAGTCAGCAGTTCGACCATTTCGGGCGCGGGGCCAACCAGGATGCCGGTCCGGTTCAGTTCGGCGAGAGCAGAGTCTTTCAGGTAGAGACTGAACTGCCGCTCGAGCCGGCGTGCCTCGGCGCAAGCTAAAGCGATCAGCCGTTCCGCTCGTCTGCGATCGTCGTCGTGGATCTCCATCGTGGCGGCCGCGCCCAGCATGGTACCGCGCCAGACGACGGGCCCAGCGCCGGCATGAACGGCACGGCCGGAGGGCAGAAGACCAAGTCCTGCCGCTGCGGCACTGATCCTGACGAAGCGTCGGCGCGATATCATCCCCGTCATCGTGTCCTCCTTAGTCACTTTTCTGGCGCCGTGGGTCGGCCTCGTCGGCGGAAGCGCCTCCCTCGACGCCAGCCGAGGCCAGGATGTAGTCGCGGGGCACCTGGCCGAAATTGACGATCCTGCCGCCGTTTTCGCGGACGAACTTATCCGCGTCCGCCCGATCAGCGAATGAAACGGCTTCGTCTCCGCCCATGCCGCTCTTTGCGCGACTGCCGATCACGAACAGCGCCTTCCGCGCCTCGACCCAGTTGTCCGCGCCCGGCTTCTCCCAGCTCGGCGCCTTGCCCATGTCCGACACGTAGATCGCCCGAATGTCCTTGGGCTCGTCCGGCAGCATTGTGAAACCGATGGTGTCGCGCACCGAGGAGAACCAGACCGGCTCGATCAGGCTCGCGACGAAGATGTGTCCCTTGGGACCCGGATGCTCGAGCACATTCATCCCGCAATAGTGGCCGATGTCCTCAGCGGTCATCCTGCTAGGGGGCGGAAGCTCGGCCGTCTGCTTTTCCCAGCAGCCGCCCAACAAGATTGGAGCCAGCACAGCGAACACGAGTGCGAAGCGCCTCATAACTCTCTCCGTGCGAAGAACATGGCAGCAAGACCGAGGGGCGCGACGACCCAGGCTGCCAGGCCGATCAATAGCGCGCCAAGGCTGGTGGTCGCAGTTCCAGCAAGCCCGGCCATTCCCGAGAATTGGCTGACGTTGAATCCAGTCAGGTTCGTCATCCGGTACAAGTCCGTCGGATTGAGGAACAGTAGAGCTTCCAGGACAGGTGCGGACACGAGCTTTCCCTGGTCGACAACCAATATCCCGAGCAGCGCCATGTCGAACACCAGCACCATCAACAACCACACGCCCACCGACACGCCCGCGGCGGTGCCCCTGTCGCGCACTAGGCTGCTGATCAGGTAGCCAACCGCGACGAAGGCGGCACCCAGCATGATCGACGTTCCGAGCATCGAGGCGAAGGCGTACCAGCTCGCGGCGAGTACCGAGGCGCCGGTCATCGCCAGGGCGGCGGCCGCGGCGCCATAGCCGATGACGGTTGCAAAGGCGAGGATCAGGACGTGACCGCAGAACTTACCGAGGATCACTTGGCTGCGTCCCACGGGATAACTCAGGAGAAGCATCATGGTGCCGCGTTCCATCTCGCCGACGACGGCGTCGTGCGAGATCAGCAGCGCTATCAGCGGAAGCAGGAAAATCGTCAGGCTCGACAGGCTGACGACGACAACATCGAGCGCACCCGCGCCTACGTTTCCGGTGGGCGCACTGCCAAGGAACGTCAAGGACAAGGCGAGCGCAGCCAGGAGAAGCGTGGTTGCCAGCACCCAGCGATTCCGCATCCCCTCCTGGATCTCCTTGATGGCGATGATGAGGATCGTTCTCACGCTACGCTCTCCTGCGAATTGAGGAAATGCGCATAAAGCTCGTCGAGAGTCGGCGCCGCGATCTCGATATTGGTGACGTCAGGATTTCCGGCGGCAGCTCTCAGCACGTCCATCTTGCCCGCCTCATCGGGCACCAGCAGTAGGCGTCCGCGCGCGGTCGCGAGGCTCTCGCCGTTCATCCACGCCGCGGGTACGCTGGCGCCGGGCGCAAGATCGAGCGAAACCCGGATCGGCAGTTGTGAGATCGAGCGCAGTTCCGTCAGCGAGCCCTGCGCGACGAGCAAGCCCCTGTTCATGATGAGAACGTGCTCAGCGCGATCTTCGAGTTCGTTCAGCGCATGCGACGAAATCAGCACCGTGGCGCCGTCGTCGCGGAGTTCATTCAAGATTTCGTAGAAGGTTTGCCGCAGTGCCGGATCCAAGCCCGTCGTCGGCTCGTCCAGCAGGAGCACGCGAGGCCGCCCTAGCAGCGCCTGCGCCAGTCCGAGGCGCTGCCGCATGCCCTTTGAGTAGGTGCCGACCCGGCGGTCCGCCGCATCGGTCAACCCGACGCGATCCAGAAAAGGCCACGCCTTGGAGGGCTCGACCCGCTTCAACCGCGCGTAGAAGGACAATGTTTCCCGCCCGGTCAGCGCCGCGTTGAACGCGACGTTCTCCGGAAGAAATCCAAGCTGCCGGCGGGCCGAAAATTCGCCGGCGGCGGGGTCCTCGCCCAGCACGCGAATTGAGCCCCGGTCCGGACGGATCAACCCCAGCAACAACTTGATCAGCGTGGTCTTGCCGGCGCCATTGTGCCCGACCAGCGCGCTGAGCCGTCCCGGGACGAGCTCGAACGAGACGTCGCGCAGGGCCCGCACGGCCTGGTAGTTCTTCACTATGCCGGTGACGGAGACGGTCGCGCTCATCGCCGCTGCTCCTTGCCCGACGGACGCGGCGGCGGAGCGATCAAGGGCCGGCTGTCGATGACGCCGCCCGGGTAGAGCGCCGGAAACTGAGCCTGCGCCCACCGCAGAACCTGGACCGCCGGGCTGTTGATCAGGACCTTTGCCGAGGGCGCGGTCCACAGCACCCGGTCGACCAAATCGTTGGGCCGGTAGGCCGTATCGGCGATACCGTCGCCGTCGAGGTCGAAGCCCGGGTTGTCGCTCCAGTAGTTGCCGCGGCCACCTTTCGACCAATCGAGGTCGCGGGTGCCGACGTATTTGACTTGATTGCGGTTGCCGACGAAGGCGTTTCCGGTGATCTCGTTGCCCTCGGACCCCGCTGTGAAATGAACGCCGATGGCGCACCGCTCGAACCAATTGTTCCGGAACCGGTTATGGTTCGTGTTGTAGATGAAGACGCATTTTTCCGGGCCGCTCCGCAAGCCCGGCTCCCGCCTCGCCTCTGGAATCATGCCGCGCTCGTCGTCGGGACGCTCGTCGCCTCTGTCGACGATGGTATCCAGCGGACCGCCCGTCACTCTGTTGCCTTCGATCTCGGCGTAGTTGGCATAGTTGAACAGGAAGCCGTGATCTCGATCGCGCTCAGAAATGTTGTCGCGGATTCGCAGGCGGTTTGAGTACATGATGGCGTAACCGACATGGTTTCCAATCGAGACATTGCCACTGACTTCGCTGTCGTTGGTGTACATGTAGTGGACCGCGAAGCGGACCTGCTCGAAGCGGTTGCCGATGAAGCGGTCCTTGCGGCTCGAAATGCTGAAGATGCCATCCCGCCCGTAGCGAAAATTGTTGTCGGCGATGGTGACGTCAGGCGCATTCCAGAGCGACACGCCGTTGCCGGCCTCGTTGAGGCGACCGCCGCGAATCCCTTCGATCGTGTTGCGAACGACCTGTGACCCCGCTGCTCCGTGCACGTAGACACCGAAGAGGTTTCCCACCAGACGGTTGTTCTCGATCCTCGCGCGTTCGGCGGTCTTCTGAAGAAAGACTCCGGAATTCATCGCCTGCAGATCGCGCCCGGAGCCCCGGACGGTCACGCCGCTGATGGTCACATCCGGCGCGGTCACCGTCACGACGTTGCCGGTGCCGCCGCCGTCGAGCACGGCGCCGGGGTGTCCGGTCAGCACAAGGGGACGATCGATCCGGATCGCACCGTTGTAGTCTCCCGAAGCAAGTTGGATCACGTCACCGTCGCGCGCGTGATCCAGCAACGCTTGCAGCGACTGGCTTGGCACAGCCGTCAGCGTCTCCGCGTTGGCAGAGCCGGCCAATCCGGCGGCGACGAGCGCCGCCGGAAGCAGGTGTAACGAAAGACGCACGGCGTCACTCCAATCAAACCGATTTCGGCTCCACGAACATGCGGCCCTTCATCTCCATGTGCATCGCATGGCAGAACCACGAGCAGTAGTACCAGTACACGCCGGGCTTATCGGCACTGAACGTCACCGATGCCGTCGCCATCGGCGCGACTTCCATCTGGATGCCGTAGTTCACGATGCTGAAGCCGTGGGTCAGGTCCTCGACTGCATCGATGTTGGTGATGAAGACAGTGACCTGGTCGCCCTGCTTGACCTGGAACTGCTCGAGCCCGAATGCCGGAGCCGTCGAGGTCATGTAGACCCGCACCTTGTTGCCGTCGCGGATGACCTTGGAATCACCTTCCAGGTCGATGCCGTCAGCCTTGGCCTGCTTGACTGCATCCGCAAACATCGGGTCCGCGCGATCCCAGATCGAGATCGGATTGATCTTGGACCGGTGCACGATGGTGGCGTCATGGGGCTCCGCAAAGCTCGGACCATCGTGAACCAGCTTCATCTGATCGCCCGAGATGTCGATCAACTGATCGTTCTCGGGCTTCAGCGGACCGACGTTGAGGAATCGATCCTTCGAGAACTTGTTCAGCGAGATCAGCCATTTTCCGTCGGCCTCCTTGGTCTGCCCCATCGAGGAGTGGTTGTGACCGGGCTGATAGTGCACGTCGATCTTCTGGATGATGGGATCGACCTTCTCGCCCTTGAACGCCCGTTTGGCGAGGTCGATATTCCACTTGCAGACCTGGCTGTCGAGGAACAGGGTGGTGTAGGCGTTGCCCTTCCCATCATAAGCTGTATGCAGCGGTCCGAGGCCGAGTTCGGGCTCGGCGACAACGACGTCGCGCGGCTTGATCTTGTCGTCGAACAATTGATCGAACAGCCGCACGTCCATCACGGTGACCGTCGGTGAGAGCTTTCCGGCCGCAACGATGTGGATCCCGTCGGGAGCGGTGTTCATGCCATGCGGATTGTTCGAGACCGGAACATAGCGCGTGTACGGCGAGCCCTTGCGGCCGTCGATGACCGGCACGCCTTTCATTTCCTTGAAGTCGCCCTTTTTCACGGCCTCTTCGATCCGCTTCAGGTTGAAAATGACGACCCAGTCCTGCTCGTTGGCGGTCATTTCGGCGAGGGTGACGCCCTCCTCCGCGTTATAGCAGGTCGAGAAGGCGTATTTGCCCTGGTAGTCGGCATCGACGTTGTCGAGATTGCCGTCGACGATCACCTGCCATGCGACCTTCATTGTATCTCCGTCGACCGCCGAGAAGATCGAGCGATACTGCTTCCTGTCGTCAAGGATCTTACCGTCGTTCGGCAAGGGAACGGCGTCCTCGCCGTTGGCGAAGACATAACCCGTGCGCGGATATTTCTGCACGCGCAGGCCGTGCACCGTGTGCTGGTTTGGCAACTCGATGATCTTGTCGCACTTCATGACGTCGAGGCGCACCCGCGCGACGCGGCTGTTGGCCTTGTCGTTCATGAAGGCGTAGCGGCCGTCATAGGTCCCATCGGTGAATGAGATATGGGGGTGATGCAGGTCGCCGTTCAGGTAGGTGCCGCCGCGGCTCTTGAGAAACTCTCGTGTCTCCGGCTGCAATCCTTCGGTCAGAACCTTGAGGCTTTCATTCGTCTGTCCCCAGCCGGTGGCGCTGCAGCGGTTGAAGACCGGAACGCGCATCAGTTCGCGCATCGAGGGCAGGCCGACGATGCGCATTTCGCCGGACTGGCCGCTCGAGAAGAAGACGTAGTATTCGTCGAGCTCGCCCGGCGCGACTTCCGTCTTCTGCACAGCCGGACGCGCCGGCGGCGCCTTGGGGGTGCCAGCTTTGGTCTGCGCGTCGGCTACCGAGACGAAGCCGCCGTCCTTCATCACAGCTCCGCCGGCGAGTCCAACGCCCGCAGCCGCGGCAGTGGTCCCCAGCAGGGTTCGTCGGCTGACGCCCTTTGCGTTTTCGTTGTCGCTCATGATGGTCTCCTCGGCTTTCGTTTCAGGTTGCAGGTGGAGTGATAGCGTCGGCGGGCGCCGCGCGGACGGGTTTACCGCCAGCAATGATGAGCGTGTCCGGACCCTTGCCGCCGGAGCGCATCGATGGCGACGACATCGCCTGGCGCTTTTCCCGCTTCAGCCGCACCTGGATCATGTGCGGGCAGCGGTGGTCGTCGAAATAGAGTTCCTGGCAGTGCATGCAGTAGATGCACTCATTGACGTTGATGTGACCTTCCGGATGGATCGCCTGCACCGGACACTCGTTGGCGCAGCGCTGACAGGGCGAGCCGCATTCCGGCCAGCGCCGCAGCCATTCGAACATCCGGATGCGCCCTGGGATCGCCAGCGCAGCACCGAGCGGGCACATGTAGCGGCAGAAGAAGCGCTCGACGAACAATCCGGCGGCGAGCAGGGTCAACACATAGAGGACGAACGGCCACTCCCGCGCGAACTTCAGGATGATGGACGTCTTGAATGGTTCGACCTCGGCGAGTTGCTCGGCGAAGGCGGTCGAGTAGAGGGACATGCCGAACAGGCCGAGAAAGATGATGTACTTGATCGGCCAGAGCCGCTCGTGAAGTCCCCAGGGAACGCGGAATTGAGGCACCTTGAGCGCCTGCGCGACGTTGTTGAGCAATTCCTGCAGGGCGCCGAACGGGCAAAGCCAGCCGCAGAACGGTCCACGGCCCCAGAACAGCAGCCCGGCCGCAATCGATGCCCAGAGGATGAAGATCAGGGGAGCCGAGAGGAAGTAGTCCCAGCTGAAACCGGTCAACAGGGAATTCGCGAAGGTCAGGACGTTGACGACAGAGAGCTGGGCGTTCGCATACCAGCCAAGCCAGACAAGGATGAAGAGCAGGTAGCCTCGGCGCACCCAGACGTACACGGCTGGACGTCGAACCAGCACGTTCTGAAAGAAGAAGATGAGGGTGAGCGCGCCGAGCGCCGCCACGGTCAAGCCGACCTTGACGGTGTTGGCGCGCCAGATCCGCATCCACAGCGGCTCCTCGTCCGACGCGGGCGGCGGCGTACCGACTTCGCGCATCTCGGCAACGGAGGTCGTCGACGCCTTCGAAGCCGCCGCTTGCGGAGGCTGCGCCGGGGGCGCTTGGCGCTTCAGGTAGGCCTCAGGAAGTGCATAGCCGAGATCGAAGGTGACCAAAGCCTTGTCTCGGGCGCCGACCACGCGCTGCACCAGGAGCCGCAGCACCCATGGTTCAATCGGATCGAACGCGAGCTCGGGAGGCACCGTGAACAGCGCGATTTCCGGAAAGTCGGGCGCACCTTCGGCGGCAAGGTTGCCGAGCCGGGTGTGATCGCGGTCGCGGAAGCGGACGCTGTTGGTCTCCTGAACCAGTTCGATGCGGTCGAAGATTCCGCCGCGGACGTAGGCGGCTCCCTTGAACGAGTAGCGGCCGGATCCGGCCACGACCAGCGCCTGCTGACCTGGCTTGAGACGGCCGACGAGCCGTTGGTAGCCGTCGTCTCCGAGCAGACTCCGTCCGATCGTGGGAACGGCGACATCGGCGACATACAGATCGATGAAAGTGTCGTCGGGATCGCCCGTCTCCGGATGCGCGGTCGCGGCGGCGTTACCAGTGCTTTCGAACGCCCTGTTGATATCCGCGACCGACAGAAAGAGCCGCCTCACCGAGCCGTCACCGACGAGACTTTGCCAATCGCGAACCTCGCTCTTTGCGGGATCGATGGCTTTCGACGCTTGCGGCGCTGCGCTGGCGGCTGCATTGCCTTGGGCGCCGAGCCGGCCGCTCTTGATCAGCTTGGTCGCGGAACGGACAATGCTGTCTCCGAACACGAGCACGGTCACCGTAGCCCCGCTGACAATGTCGACCTGGGGCGCCTGCGCAGCACCGCGCGCCACCTCGCTCATGTCGGCACCAATCAACTTGTTGACGGCGTCCAGGATCCTCTTCTCCGGAATCCCGACGAGAACAATCGGCTCCTTGTGCTCGACCAGTTTGAATCCCTTGAGCACGCCCTTGGTATCGATGCCGATCAGAACCTGGATCGGCTTGCCGGAATAGCCCGTGGCGTTGGCGAACTGGGAATTGAGGTAGACGAACCCCTGCAACTGGTCGCCGCGATAGACCGGAACGATCGGCGGATCTCCCTGCGGCGGACCGAATCGGTCGGCGCCTTGAAAGAAGTCGGCGGGCGTGACCTTCGGCAGAAAAGTGGCGAGATCGCCGGCAGCGAGTGCCGCATGTGCCCACAACGTCGCGCAGATCGCGACAATCACCGCGAAGACTGCTGCAGATGCAGGCCGTCTGTGGGCGAAAAAACTCCGGACCATGGAGTACCTCAAAGCGGAACGGGTCTGCCCGAGCACGCTCATTCCATTCGAATTTCGATGTTTGATGTCCCGGGATCGTCGTTGACGCCGGACGGGAGGATCGATTGAGCCAACGCAAATCGTGCTGCGTCAAGAAGGTCTATCTAATGATAGGAATGGCCTCGCAACTTGCGCTGCATCAAACAGCCGAGGAATATGATCATGCCGTTGCTGCGAACGACGCTCTTGAAGATGGAACCGGCAGGGACCCTGCACTCGCTCGACGAACTGTTCGCGCTTGCGAATGCCATGGAGCAGGAAGCCGCGACCAAGTACGGGGAACTCGCCGAAGAGATGCGACGTCAGGGCCGTGTCGACCTGCTGACGGTCTTCTCCGATTTGGCGGCGGCGGAGCGCGAACACGTCCATAGCGTGCAGCGCTGGTCACAGTCGCGCCGCGGGAAGTTGCCGGATCCCGCTCTGGTCCGCTGGGAGGCGCCCGAGACGTTCGACAGTGACGCCACAGCCGAAATCAAGGCTTCGAACCTGATGACCCCTTACCGCGCGCTCGCTATGGCGGTGCGCAACGAGGAGCGTGCCTTCGCGTTCTGGTCTTACCTGGCGGCATTCGCCGACGATCCCGAGATCAAAAAGGCCGCGGAGGCGATGGCGAGCGAGGAGCTCGGTCACGTGGCCATCCTGCGCAAGGCACGCCGTCGGGCCTATCGGCAAGAACCTGATGTGGCACGGTGGGGTGAGGCGCCGGCAGAGCGAATCGATGCCGGCGCCCTGGAGCGCCGGTTGGTCGGTCGTCTCGAGCAAATGGAAGGCGCCCTCGATCCGATGCAGGCTGCAAGGATTCGCGAGCTCGCGGGCGAAGCGCGATCGATGTCGGAACAGTCGGATGGATTCGGGCGGTTTCCGGCCAGTCTTCAGCAGCGTGATGCCGAGACGATCGCCGAGGCCCTGACGGACGCCTATCTCGAGGGCGCGGAGGCGCAGGACAACGCGGCACACCTCGAAACTCTCCAGGCTCTCGCCGGCCGTTCGATAGCCCGTCTTGCGTGGCTCCGCTCCTTGTCAGCCTGACGACGGCACTTTAAAAAGCGCCGCCTCAACACCTCGGATCGATCGGACCCGTGCAGTCGGGACAATGACCGTCGGCAGCCGCGCCGAGCTGCCGACTGAACTCGGCTCTCAAAGCTTCGGCCTTCCAGGTGGTCCCATCGCTCTTGGCGATGCGCTTGGCGCGCTCGTAGGCGTGACTTTCAGCTGCGTCTCCGGAAACTAAACCGCGCATCAGGTCAGGCGCGTCCGTGAAATAGAAGATCGAGTATGAGTTTCGACATCATCGTGAGTACAGCCAGGTTGGAACTAACACCGTTATTGGTGCGGTTCGGCATAAAGTGCTCACCGTTAAGTGGGGTCGTTGCCGCTCAGAAACTGCGTCACGACCTCGATCTGGTCGTCAGCGATCAGGGCCGGCGCATGGCCGCAATCCGCAATGGTGTGGACGCGGATATTAGGATTGCGCCGCATCATGTCCCTGAGGACGGCTTCGGGAAGCAAATCCGATTGCTGCCCGCGTATCACAAGAATGGGGACATCGATCGCATCCCAGTATTTCCAGAGATCGACGCTATAGTGCCAAGGGTTTCGAAAGGCCTGAGCGATGTTCGGATCGCACAGCGGCCTGAAGCAGCGCCCCTCCGCGCTCCAGCTCACACTATGCGTTGTCAGATGCCGCCAGTGCGCATCCTCCAATCGCCCGAAGGGCGCCAAAACCTGCCGGTAGTAGCCTTCGGCCTGTTCGATCGTCTCAAAGGATCTTGGCGCATCGTTGAGATTGGCGCCGAGGCGAAGCAATCCGGCCCAGGGCAAATACGGTCCGATATCGTTGATGACGATGCGACGGATCGGACTGCCCGGAAGGGCGGCCAGCACCATCCCGATCAGGCCACCGAGCGACGTGCCGACCCAGTCGATCTCCGTTGCACCCAGGCCCGCCATCAGCACTGTCATATCGCTGCAATATTGCGGCAACGCGTAGTCGCTGCTGTCCTGCAGCCGCTCGCTTTGTCCCCGGCCCGGCAAATCCGGGCAAATGACACGCCGGCCCGCGCTGGCGAGAACTGCAGCGAGATGATCGAAGTCCCGGCCGTTTCTCGTCAACCCGTGGACACAGAGTACTGGCCGCACCCCGGACGCCGGTCCCCAATCCGTGAATGCGATGCGATGGAAGCTGCGGCGGGTCAGCCCGCGCACCGAACCGATACGGTCGGGCGCCATCTGCCGTCCTTCAGGCCAATCCGCGGGGCGCACCTCGGTGGATTTCAGCCGCATCGGTTTATTCGACAAACCGGTGAGCATCGGCCGAGGTCTCGAAGATATGCGGCGCGACGTCGCGACGTGACAACGCGTCGCCGAGCTTCAGACGCATGAATGCGCTGGTGGTGTAGCGCGAAGCATGATCGTAGCAGGTCCGCTCGACCTCGGCGGCCATTGAAAACCATTTCTCCGCCATGTCGGGAGCGATGTAAGACGAATCGTAATTGACGACTGCGGAAAACCGGCGTCCGACACGATGGAAGAGCTCGAGGATCGACGCCCGGATTACTTCAACGTCGGCATCTCTATGGACCCGATAGCCGTCGAGCCCGAGGAACAGCGTGTTGCGATCGGCATCGTACGACAGCCGCTCCACCAGCGGCCTGTTGAGCAGCCGGTCGTCGAGCTGCATCAGCGCTTCGCTGAACAGCGAAACATCCATCGATTTCGGCGCTTGGATGATGGGGCGAAAGCCCATCAGCGCGAGAATGTCGCGCTCCATGTCGACACCCGGCGCGATCTCCGTTAGTTCGAGACCTTCCTGGGTAAGCTTGAACACGCATCGCTCGGTCACATAGAGAACCGGCTGCCTGTTGGTTGCGGCAAGCTGGCCCGAAAACGTGATCTGATCCACTTTGTCGATGAATTTCGATGATTTTCCTTCGCTGAGGATCTTGAGCTCGCCATCCACGACCGATGTCTTGAGCCCACCGGTGGTGAAGGTGCCTGCGAAGATCAGCCGGCGCGCATTCTGGGATATGTTGATGAAGCCGCCGGCGCCGGCCAGGCGGCCATTGAACAGACTGACGTTGACGTCTCCGCGGCCATTGACCTGAGCCATGCCGAGACAGGCCAGATCGAGCCCGCCGCCGTCGTAAAAATCGAACATCTGGTTCTGGTCGATGATCGATTCTGCATTGATCGAAGCACCGAAATCGAGGCCGCCTTGCGGAATACCGCCGATGATGCCAGGCTCGGCGGTCAGCGTCACAAAGTCGAACAGCTTCTCCTCGGCGGCAACCGACGCAACGCCCTCGGGCATGCCAATGCCGAGATTGACCACGCCGCCCATCGGCAATTCCAGGGCGCAGCGGCGCGCAATGATCTTGCGGTTATCCAGCGCCATCGGAACATTGCGATCGGCCGGCGCACGCAATTCACCCGAGAACGCGCCGTTGTAGCCGGTGGCATAGGTCTGGACATGGTTTTCGGGCTGCGCAACGACGACGCAGTCGATCAAGACGCTCGGAATTTTGACGTGACGCGGATTGAGCGAACCGGACGCGGCGATGCGCTCCACCTGCGCGATGACGAACCCTTTGCAATTCTTGGCAGCCGTTGCCAACGCCAGATTGTCGAGGGTCAACGCCTCTTTCTCCATCGAGATGTTGCCGTTGTGGTCGGCGGTGGTACCTCTGATGATCGCAACGTTGATCGGAAATGCCTTGTAGAAGAGCCATTGTTCGCCGTCGATTTCGATCAGCCGCACCAGCTCTTCGGTGGTGCGCGCATTCAGCTTTCCGCCGCCATTGGCCGGATCGACGAAAGTGCCGAGCCCGACCTTGGAGAGAAGCCCGGCCTTGCGCCCCGCAATTTCGCGAAACAGATGCGATACGCATCCGAGCGGCAAATTATAGGCCTCGACGTGATTGTCGACCGCCATCCGGGCGAGTTTCGGAACCAGGCCGAAATGTCCACCAACCAGGCGTTTGATCAGCCCGGGATGCGCCAGGCGGTTGAGGCCGCGATCGGCGCCGTCCCCTGGCGCTGCCGCGAACACCAGCGAAAGGTCCCGCGGCTCTCCGGTCTGCACGAAGCGCCGCTCCAGCGCCTTGATGATCTCGTCGGGCGTTCCCACACCGACGAAGCCGGACGAGGCGACGGTGTCACCGGAACGGATGATGGCAACCGCCTCGGCGGCGTCGACGATCTTGTTGCGCATCAGGTTTCTCTTGCGGAATTGGCGTCGCGGGCGACCAGCCAGTCGGCAATGCTCTGGCTCAGCTTGCCCTGCGACTTGCTGGAGACGAACAGGCCGACATGGCCGCCGGGCAGCGGAATTTCGGTATAATCGGTGCTGCCGATCTTCGCTCCGAGCGCGCGCGAGCAGTCCGGCGGAATGATGTGGTCGTCCAGCGCAAAAACATTCAGCACGGGAGCCGTGATCGACTTCAGATCGACCCGACGGCCGGACAGTTCAAAGCTGCCATCGACCAGGCGGTTCTCCTGGTAGAGATCCTTCAGCCACTGCTTCGCCGCTTCGCCAGGATGATGCGGACGATCCGCGAGCCACTTTTCCATGCGGAGGAAATTCATGAACTTGGCCTCGTCATCGACGACGTCGATGAGATCGACATTGTACTTCGTCAGTGAGCGCATCGGCGTCATCATCGAGAACACCGAGCTCATGAACTCGCCCGGCAGCACGCCATAGGTGTCGACCAGCTTGTCGATGTCATCAGGATCGAGGCTACGGGTCCAGAGGTTGAGGAAGCCGTGGTGCGCGGCCTTGTCCTTGACATCGGCATGGAAGTCGATCGGCGTGATGGTGATGACGAGATTTTTCACCTTCTCCGGATGCAGAGCGGCGTAGCACGTCGTAAAGACGCCGCCTTCGCAGATGCCGAGCAGCGTGATCTTGTCACGGCCGGTTTCCTGCGCGATGCGGTCGACTGCGGCATCGATGTAGTCATCGACGTAATCATCAATTTTCAGCCATCGCTCGGTTCGGCCCGGCTGGCCCCAGTCGATCAGCCAGAGATCGAGCCCTTTTGAGAGCAGGCTGCGCACCAGTGAGCGGTCAGGCTGTAAATCAGCCATGGTATACCGCCCGATCAGGCCGTAGGCCAAAAGGACGGGCGTCTTCGCGGCCGCTTCCGCCGTCGACTCGTAATGGAACAGCTCGACCTTGTCGCGGCGCATGACGAGATGCTTCGGCGTGGTGCCGATGGCGACGTCTTCATCCCGCGTATTGGCGATCAGCTGTGTCGCCTTGAACATCTTCTCGGCGTTAGCCGCCATGTCACGGGCGAAGCGCGAGGTCTGGTTCTCCTGATCGCTCATCGTGCGGCTTCGCTCTTCTGGTCGCGGATCTGGCGGGCGAGCGTACGGACTTCTCGGCGGAGTTCGGTCAATTGCCGCGTCACATCGTCGAAATCCTTACGAGTCGGCAGGCCCAACATGGCTGACGCCGCTTCAGCCACGTCATCCTGCCGGCTCCGCAATTTGAGTCCCGCCTGGAGCAGCTCTTTCTGAGCTTGCAAGAAGCCGTCGGTGCGCTGGTTACGGATCAGTTCCTCGTTGGAGATTTCGCTCCATTTGGCGAACGCCTCGCGCCACTCCGGTTGCGGGGACCCATCGCTAGCGGTTGCGGACATCGTCTCGTAGAACCGCTTCGACGCTTCGGGCCACGGCGCGGCGGCAACCGCATTGTAGCGCGCAAGCCGCTGGCGCATCTCGATCCAGGCGCCAAAGGCCAACGCCATTTTCCGGTCGATGTCCCAGACGTCGGCAAGCCGCGGCCCCTGCGCCATTCGCTCGATCGCTGCGGACAATTCGTTGCCGTCGCCAAATCCACCCGGCTTCTCGGACAGACGCGCCATCATGAACGGTGCCATCGACCCCGACCACGCCTCGACCATGCGGTTTGAGGATTCCGCCATCGTCTGCCAAAGCTTCGCCCATTCGACGCCGGGATCGGACTCAGCGGAAGCCGGTTTATTGTTCTCGCTCATGCTGCTCACTGTTTGTGTGCCCGTTCAGGCCGCCGCGCGGTTCCCGAACGCCTCGGTGTAGATCGCCAGGGCATCGTCGAAGCTCAATTCCCTGGGATTGTTGACGAGAAGCCGCGTCTGCTTCATCGCGTCCTCGGCGAGGTTCTTCAGGTCGCCCCTCGCGATGCCGACATCGGCCAGCGAGGCCGGCACGTTGCAATCCCGGCAGATCGCTGCGATCGCATCGACGAACAGGCGTGCTCGCTGGCTGACACTCATTCCTTCTGACTTGGGATCGACGATCGGCGCGAGTTCGGCGTAGAGGCCTTCTGCCTCCGGCAAATTGAACCGCAGCACCTGGGTCAGCACCAAGGCATTCGATAGGCCATGCGGCACGTGGAACAGCGCGCCGATCGGATAGGCCAGCGCGTGCACGGCGGCGACCGGGGAATTGGCGAACGCCATGCCGGCCAGCATCGAACCCAGCAGCATTTGCGACCGCGCTTCGAGATTAGATCCGTCCACACAGACCGTCCGGACATTCGCCGACAGCAGGGCGAGAGCCTGCCGCGCCAACTGGTCCGACATCGGATTCTTCCGGTGCTTGCTGGTATAGGCTTCGATGGCATGGACCATGGCGTCGATGCCGGTCGCCGCGGTGACATGCGCGGGCAGGCCGAGCGTCAGCTCCGGATCAAGGATCGCCCAGTCCGGAAGCAGGCGGGGCGCAACGACGCCCTTTTTCTCAGTCGTCGGCGTGGTGACGATCGCGATCGGGGTCACCTCCGAGCCCGTTCCGGCCGTTGTCGGCACCAGCAGCAGCGGAAGGCGTTCGCCCTTGGCAAGACCGACGCCGTAAATATCTTCGAGGCGATCAGGCGTCTTGGCCAGATAGGCCACCAATTTCGCGGTATCGAGCGCGCTGCCGCCGCCGATCGAGGCAACCAGCTCGATGTCCTTGTCACGGCAAAGTGCGACCGCCCGCTCGATGATATGCGACGGCGGATCCGCCTCCACATCTTCGAATATTGTCAGTTCGCAGCCGCCGGCAATCAGGCCGGCCTCGGCGTTTTTCGTCAGGCCTGCATTGCGTACACCCTTGTCGGTCACCAGCAGGACACGTTTTGCCGCGTATCCCGCAACCAACTCCGCCAGCTTTTTCGATGCGCCTGCCTCGAACAGGATGTTGGGCGGTGCCTGGAAGGTAAAAGCTTTCATCTGACATCACTCCTGATCTGACCGGACGTTACTGCCGCAAGCGCGACGGCGAGCTGTTCGGTCACGGCGTCAATCGGCTGCAGGCCGTCGACGATGTTGAGCAGTCCCAGCGACCGGTAGTATTCCGTGACCGGCGCGGTTTGCTCGCGATAAACGTCGAGCCAGGTCTTGAAGACCTCCGGATTATCGTCGCTGCGCCGCGGCTCGCCGCCTCGTCGGCGCGCCCCTTGATGCGCCCGAGCAGTGGATCTTCGCCGACCTCGAGCTCAAGTACCGCGTCGAGCTTGATGCCCCGGGTGGCGAGTTCCCGATCGAGCGCTTCGGCCTGCGCGACCGTGCGCGGGAAGCCGTCAAGGACAAAGCCGTTTGCCGCGTCGGAATGATCGATACGATTGGCGATCACCGATACCACGACATCGTCGGGCACAAGTTCACCGCGATCCATGATGTGCTTGACGCGCAATCCCGCAGCCGTGCCTTCCGCGACCGCCTGACGCAGCATGTCTCCGGTCGACAATTGCGGGATCGCAAATCGAGTGACGATCCTCGTCGCCTGCGTGCCCTTACCTGCGCCTGGCGGCCCCAACAGAACCAGTCTCATATCGTTGCCCATATCTCGGTTTCAGCTCTTTGCCCGCGCGATTCAGCCGGCGCACTTCGGCACTGTCGCCCTCTCGATATTCATTTCGACGCCGCCTTTTTGGCTATGGCGGTTTTTGACCAGATCATCGACCACCGCGGGATCAGCTAAGGTCGACGTGTCGCCGAGCGCTCCGACTTCGTCCTCGGCGATCTTGCGCAGAATATGACGCATGATCTTTCCAGAGCGGGTCTTGGGCAGACCCGACGCAAACTGAATGACAGCGTCAGCATGAGCCCGCCATGCCCAGCCGCCCGGCACGTCATGGACCAGCGTATCTGACTTTTCCGTGCCCACCCTGGAGCCTCCTCGACGCACCACGATACGATTGTCTTGAGCGGATGGCGCCTCGTCCACGCTCGCACCGCGTGCAGACAACATCCCATGGTCAAGCGACTTGGTTCGCTTTGAGGCGACTGGCCCTACTTTTTCAGGTCAACCGTCGGCGGCTGGCTCATTGCAGTTGCAAGCTCGCGAAACTGTGCGTTCATTTTTTCCATCTGCTCCTTGAGATGGCTCTGATAAACTGCACCCATTTCCTGCGGGTCCTTGGCCTGCAACAGCCGTTGCGCAAGCTCGAAGCCCGAAGCCACATTTTCCTCGGCGAACGCGACTGCCCTTTCATTCATCTCCTTCGCCGCCGAATAGGTTGAGCGAACGCTGGAATCGGCTTTCTCTCTCAATTTCTGAGATTCGGTTATGTACTTCGACACAGCCTCTTTCGCCTTATCGAGCGTGGTCTGCGCCATTTCCCGCATCTTCTCGGCCTGCTCGTTGATCTGCTCACTCATTGCACTCTCCATTGCCGACGTTTGCGACCACGCCAATTTCAGCTCAGCTCACCAATTGACCCTGCCGACGGCTCACACGGTCGGCTCAACGACCT
Source organism: Bradyrhizobium sp. WSM1417 (assembly GCF_000515415.1). Classification (NCBI taxonomy): domain Bacteria; kingdom Pseudomonadati; phylum Pseudomonadota; class Alphaproteobacteria; order Hyphomicrobiales; family Nitrobacteraceae; genus Bradyrhizobium; species Bradyrhizobium sp. WSM1417. The sequence goes on along the minus strand of NZ_KI911783.1, from coordinate 4,079,459 downwards.
GTTTCAGCTTCTCGCGAAGTTCATCCACCAGCACGCGCGTATTCTCGCTGTAGTCGATCGGCACCACGACGAGGTGCACCCCGCCGCCCTTGAACGCGTTTTCGAGCGTCGGAATCAATGAGTCCGTGCTTTCGACCCGCGAGCCTTTCGCGCCGTAGCTCTCGGCATATTTGACGAAATCCGGATTGCCGAACGTGAGGCCAAAGTCGGGGAAACTATCGACCGCCTGCTTCCAGCGGATCATGCCATAAGCAGAATCTTCTAGGATAAGCACGACGAGATTCAATTTAAGGCGAACTGCGGTTTCCATCTCCTGAGAATTCATCATGAAGCCGCCGTCGCCGCAGACCGCGAGCACGCGACGTTCCGGATGCAGCATCGCCGCCATCATGGCGGATGGCAGCCCGGCGCCCATTGTCGCCAGCGCATTGTCCAGCAGCAGCGTGTTCGCCACATAGGTGCGGTAGTTGCGGGCGAACCAGATCTTGTACATTCCATTGTCGAGCGCGACGATGCCGTCTTCGGGAATGACCTTTCGCACATCATGCACGATGCGTTGCGGTGTCGGGGGCCAGCGCTCCTCGGTCGCGCGATCGCCGATCCGGGCCAGGATACTTTCGCGAAGGCTTAACAGCGCGCCGGCATGATGCAGCCGCCCCTCGAGACGATCGGCCAGCAACTCCAGGCTCGGTCCAACATCGCCGACAACTTCGCACTGCGGAAAGTAGACCCGCTCCACGTTGGCTGGCGTGTAGCTGACGTGGATGACTTGAGGCCCTTTCGGGCCCATAATGAAGGGCGGCTTTTCGATGGTGTCGTGACCTATGGCGATAATCAGATCGGCCCGGTCGACCGCTTCATGAACGTAGTCGCGCTCGCTGAGTGCCGCCGTTCCCATGTAGAGATTGCTGCCGCCGGGTACCGTTCCTTTGCCCATTTGTGTGGTGAAGAACGGGATTTTCGTGCGGCGGACGAAGCCGCCGATGCCGGCCGTGCTCCGCGGCCGGGATGCCGCGGCACCGAGCATGATCAATGGCCGCTTGGCCTTGAGGATCATGTCGGCGGCGCGGTCCAGCGAGGCACGATGGGCGACCGGGATCTCAATCGGATGCGGCGCCACCATCGCGACATCCTCGGATTCTTCGCCGGCGATGTCCTCCGGCAATTCGAGCAGCACCGGACCCGGGCGTTCTTCCATGGCGATCCGAAAGGCATCGCGAACGATCGTCGGAATGCTGGTCGTGCTGACGATCTGGAGCGACAGCTTGGTCAACGGCTTGAAAGCGCCAACCACGTCGACGATCTGGAATTTGGCCTGCCGGCTGCTCATGATGCCCTTCTGACCCGTGAGCATGATCATGGGCATGGCGCCGAGTAGCGCGTAGGCGGCACCAGTGGTCAGGTTCAATGCGCCCGGGCCCAGCGTGGTGATGCACACGCCGGGCTTGCCGGTCAGCCGTCCATAGGTCGCGGCCATGAAGGCCGCACCCTGCTCGTGGCGCGTCAGGACCAGCTTGATCGACGAATTACGTAGGCTTTCCACAACATCCAAGTTCTCCTCGCCGGGAACGCCGAAAATTCGGTCGACGCCTTCGTTCTCGAGTGCGGCAACCAACAGATCTGATCCCTTAGCCATCAGCGCGTCTCTCCCATTCGAATTCAATGCTCTCCGGACGCCGTCGCACGCATGGACGGGGCCGTCGTGTTTCGGTTCAGATCCGGCCATCGCCGTCGAGATAGCCTCGCGCCCGCGTATCCGGCATCCAGAGGGACGCGATGAGGGCGACCAGCGCCATCGCCGCGACGTACCAGAAGAACAGGGTTTCGTATCCGGACGATTTCAGCGACAATGCAACATATTCCGCCGTTCCGCCGAACATCGCATTGGCAATCGCGTAGGGAAGTCCGACCCCTAGGGCGCGCACCTCGGGCGGAAACAGTTCGGCCTTCACGACGCCACTGATCGAGGTATAGAAGCACGCAATCACAAGGCCGATCATGATCAGGCCAAAAACGGCGTAGACGTTGGTGGTGCTGGACAATGCCATCAATAGCGGCACCGCAGCGAAGGTGGCGCATCCGCTGAACAGGATCATGTTGTTGCGCCGGCCGATCCTGTCCGAAAGCGCCCCGAACACCGGTTGTAGCAGCATGAAGGCGATCAGGGCAGCGGTCATGATTGAGCTGACCGTCTTGGCATCCAGCTTCACGCTGTTGACCAGGAACTTTTGCATGTAGGTCGTGAACGTATAGAAAAACAGCGATCCGCCCATAGTGAATGCGAGAACGATCAGCAGCGCGCGCTTGTGATGCCAGAGGCCCGAGAGAGAACCTGCCTCCTTGCGATGCATGGTCTCTGCCGAAGCCGTCTCCTGCAATGAGCGGCGGAGATACAACGCCACGACGGCTGCGACGGCACCGAACAGGAACGGAACCCGCCAGCCCCATTCCTTTAACTCGTCGAGCGACAATGTCTGTTGCAGAACCACGACGACGAGGAGCGCGAGAAGTTGCCCGCCAACGAGCGTTACATACTGGAAGGACGAATAGAACCCGCGGTTACCCTTGCCGGCAATCTCGCTCATATAGGTTGCCGCCGTTCCATACTCGCCGCCGACCGACAGGCCTTGTGCCATGCGCGCAAACAGGAGCAACGCAGGCGCCGCAGCGCCGATTGTTTGATAGGTGGGCAGCATCCCGATCATTAGCGATCCGGCGCACATCAGGAGCACAGACAGCACCATCGAATTCTTGCGGCCATGCGCGTCGGCGATCCAACCGAACAGCCAGCCACCGAGCGGCCGCATGAAGAACCCTACGGCGAAAATACTGGCCGTCGCCAGCAACTGGCTCGTCTGGTCGCCCGACGGGAAGAACGCGGCCGCGAAGTAGATCGAGGTAAACGCGTAGGCATAAAAGTCATACCACTCGACCAGGTTTCCCGACGAGGCAGCCACGATCGCCCTGATGCGTGACAGCTTTTGCGCCGTGCTATCAGCGGGGATTGCCGGGTGCGATGCAGCAATGGCGGTCATTTGCTTACCCTCCCAATCGACGGACGATGCTTTGCGTGAAGTCGCCAGTGGACGCCTTGCCGCCCAGATCGGGCGTGCGAACGCCGTCCTTGCGCAAGACCTGATCAATTGCCGCCCTAAGTCGGTTTGCGAGATCAGGCTGATCAATGTGCTCCAGCATCAGCCCGACCGCCAGCAGCAAAGCGAGCGGATTGGCGATTCCCTTGCCGGCGATATCCGGCGCCGAGCCGTGCACGGCCTCGAAGATCGCCGCATCCGGTCCGATGTTGGCACCGGGCGCCATGCCGAGACCGCCGACCAACCCGGCGAGCTGATCGGACAGGATGTCGCCGAACAAATTGGTGGTGACGATGACGTCGAACTGCCAGGGATTCATCACGAGCTGCATTGCCGTGGCATCGACGATGCGATCGTCCATTTTGACCCTGCCCTCGTACTTCTTTGCAACCTCGTGACCGACCTCGAGAAAGATGCCGGTCAGCGCCTTCAGGACGTTAGCCTTGTGCACGACGGTCACCTTCTTGCGACCGTTCTTGAGTGCGTAGTCGAATGCGAATTCGATGATCTTGCGCGATCCTTCGCGGGTATTGACCCCGGTCGAAATGGCGACCGCGTGCGGATCGTCCCCGATCGGGATGTAGTGTTCGAAAGCGACATAGAGCCCGCCGAGGTTCTCTCGAACCAGCACGATATCGATTTCGTCGAATCGTCCTCCGGGAACCATGCTTCGAACCGGCCGCAAATTGGCGTAAAGGCCGAACTCTTCGCGCAGACGAACATTGATCGAGCGGAATCCTCCTCCCACCGGCGTTGTTAGCGGGCCCTTCAGGGCGAGCCGCGTACGTCGGATGCTGTCCAGCGTCGCCTGCGGCAGCGGATCACGGCTTTCCTCGATCGCGGCCAGGCCACCCTGTTGGATGTCCCATTCGAACGGAGAGCCGAGCGCTTCGAGAATGTCGACGGCCGATTTCACGATCTCGGGGCCGATACCATCGCCTGGAATGAGCGTAGCGGGCCGCTTCGTTTTGGATTGAGCAGGCATTCCTATGTCCTCGAAGATGAGAGCCGCGGAGTTTTGTGAATGTCAGACATGCTGCCTTGCACTCAATGCACGGGGGCTTGCGGCGGAGGCGACGGGTTGCGTTTCCTGCTTGCTGATCCAAAGCACCGCGATGATCCCGGCGATTTGAAGCAAAGCCAGTGGTATCAAGGCCGCGGGGAAGCTACCCGTCGCCTCCTTGATGACGCCGAGCAGCCACACCGCGCCAGAAGTGCCGATGTGCGACAGGGTATTGATGCCGGCAATTCCGGCCGCAGCAGTTGCCGGAGAGAGTGTCCCAGTCGCCAGAGCCCAGAATGGTCCCTTGATCGAATAATTACCGATCAAGACCACGCTCAGAATAGCAAGCGTCACGGGTAATGAACTCGTGAGCATGGTCGCAAGCAGCGCCGTTGCGCATAACGCAAGTGGGATTGCGGTGTTTTGGGCATGGGCGTTCGACCTGTCCGAATATCTTCCCCAGAAGATCATCGCGACGGAGGCGATGCCAAATGGGATGGCATTCAGGAGGCCGGTCTCCATGTTGGACATCCCGAACGATTTCACGATCTGAGGCTGCCACAACGACAACGCGTTGCTCGTGGCCGAGCTTCCCGCATAGATCAGACCTAGGATGAGCACATATTTGTTGGTCAGAATTTGCCACAGCGACATGTGGCCGACCTGCTTCGCCATCGATCGCTCGGACTGCAGGCGCGCGTCGAGCCAATTGCGCGCCTCCGGCTCGAGCCACTTTGCATCAGCGGGTTTGTTCGGAAGCCCGAAGAACGAGACCAGGCCGAGCAGGACGGCCGGAATGGCTTCAACGATGAAAAGCCACTGCCAACCACGCAGACCCAGCAAGCCATCCATCGCCAGCAAGGCGCCGGATATCGGCGATCCCAGAAAGCTCGATAGCGGTATAGCCACCATGAAAACCGCAACGATCCGTGCGCGATAAGCCGCCGGAAACCAGAAGGTCAGATACAGGATCACACCAGGAAAGAACCCGGCCTCCGCTGCACCCAACAAAAAGCGGCTCAGATAAAAAGTAATCGGCCCTACCGCAAAAGCGGAGAGAATACCGACTATTCCCCATGTGATCATAATACGCGCGATCCAGATCCGCGCGCCAACTTTCTGCATCGCCAGATTGCTGGGCACCTCGAAAATAATGTAGGCGATATAGAACAGCGCCCCGCCCGCCCCGAAGGCAGCCTGCGTCAGCCCCAGATCCTTGTTCATTTGCAGGGCCGCAAAACCGGCATTGACGCGGTCGACGTATGAAATGAAATAGCAAAGCATGAAAAACGGAAGCAGGCGCCAAGTAATGCGGCGCATGGTTCCCGCTTCGATCCTCGGTAGCGGCGCGGAAGTCGTTGGCATGGCGTCCTCGTTTCGGATTGACAATCAGGCAGCCAGTTGGCGTAGGACGTATTGAGGAATTCCGCCGTTACGGAATACTCGAGCTCGTCGAGCGTATCGATGCGGCAGGTCAAGGAAATGATGGCCTTGTTCGCACCATCGGACTCGCGGATCTCGATCGCGAGCTTCTCGAGACGCTGGGAAGGCCATTCTTTTCCGCCGCGGCAAGCGAATAGTAGGCGTAGGTCTTTGCACCGACGACAAGTGTCTGGCGAGCGTCGAAGCTGTTGAGATACTGCTTCACTATCAAGTCCCCCTTCGCTGGAATCGTCCGCCTCCCGCAGATCTGAAGCCGGTCTATTTCTCCGATGCTGCAAAGGGATCGAGACCCGCTTTTTTCAGGGTCGGAGCGGCTGCAGCTGAAGCGAGGAAGGCAATGAGAGCCCGTCCGGCTTCCGGCTGAGTGGCGCTGGAGGTTATGCCTGCAGAAAAGATCGTGATTTTCTGGACGTCTGGCGGGAGCGGCCCGACAAGATCGGCTCCAGCGATCGGCAGAAGTTCACTGATCTGTTGAAAGCCGAGTTCGGCGTCACCGCGTGCAACAACACTCGCGACCGGCACGGCCGGAATCATTTTGGCTTTGTCCTTCATCTCGGCGGCAATCCCGAGACGCTTGAACAGCTCGGTGCCCACATAGACGCCGCTGGCGCTATCGGAGTAGGCAATTGACTTCGCGTTCAACAGTGCCTGTTTCAATGCGTCAGGCGTACCGATATCAGGCTTTGGGGTCCCGGCGCGTACCGCGATCCCGATCGGCGAGCGTACCAGGTCGACGCGGCTGGTTCTGACTGCCCTGCCCTGCTCGATCATCTCGCCCAGCGCGTCGCCGACCATGATGAGTACGTCCGCTGCCTCCCCGCGTGCCAGTCGCACAGGGATGGCGTTCTCCGTCTTCCCCATCGAGGGGCCGTAGGCCGTGACGACTGTGTTTCCCGTCGCGCGTTCAAATTGCGGTACGAGCTCCTTGTAAGGTGTCGCTAAGCCTCCCGAGATCATGACCCTGATCTCGGACGCCCTGGCGATTCCCGCCGCTGCCAAAATGATCAGCAAGCTTAGCGCAATCAGCCTGCGCACGTGGGTCATCACGCTCATCGGCAACTTCCTTCGATGCAATAATTCGGAGACTGTGCTCGCTCGACGACGACCGAGGTCATCGATCTTTTGGTACTCACGTCCCTATCGCCGACTCCAGCGAATTGGCGCCGGATAGCGCGCGTCGTTGTTGCGGCCTGTAAACGAAGTAGGTCCCGGCCAGACCACAAACCGCTGCCGCACTCATCCAATATCCCGGCGACGCGTTGTCACCAGTGGTAGCGATAAGCCAGGTGCAGACCGCCGCGGTAAATCCCCCGAACGTCGTTGCCAAACTATATGCGAGAGAGAATCCCGACGTTCGCACGCTAACCGGCATGACTTCGGTCAATGCGACAATCATTGCGCCGTTGTAGCTGGCGTAGATGAACGACAGCCAAAGCTCGACCATCAGCATCTTCGAAAACGTCGGTCCTTCTGCCAGCCAAGAAAGCGCCGGATAGGCGGTGAGAAACGCCAGCGTCGAGAAGGTAATCAGGATCGGGCGACGACCGATACGGTCCGAGAGTGCGCCCATGATAGGGAGCCAGATAAAGTTCGAAAGACCAACACAGATGGTCACAATCAGACCGTCGGCCGCGGACAATTTGAGGACCGATTTGCCGAACGTCGGCGTGTAGACGGTTATGAGGTAGAACGACACCGTGGTCATGATCACCATCATCATCCCGGCAAGAACAATGCTCCAGTTTGCGAGGATGGAGCGATAGATTTCGCGGGGCGTCGGATGATGCTTCCGCGCTAGGAATTCATCGGTTTCCTGCAGCGAGCGTCGAATGAAGAACACGAAAGGAACGATCAGGCAGCCGATGAAGAACGGGATACGCCAGCCCCAATCGTCAAGCTGCGCCGGTGCAAGCCATGCATTCAGAGCGAAACCCAGCGAGGCCGAGACGATGATCGCGACCTGTTGACTTGCCGATTGCCAGCTGGCGTAGAAACCCTTCTTCCCCGGTGTGGCCATCTCCGAGAGATAGACGGAAACACCACCGAGCTCAACGCCAGCCGAGAAGCCTTGCAGCAGGCGTCCAATCAAGACAAGGATCGGCGCCAATATGCCAATGGTTGCGTAACTCGGCACGAACGCGATGAGCACCGTTCCGGCAGCCATGATCGATAACGTAACGATCAGGCCTTGGCGCCGGCCGATCCGATCAACGTAGGCGCCGAGGATGATGGCGCCGAGCGGGCGCATCAGAAAACCTGCGCCAAACGCGACAAAGGTCAGCAGCAGTGACGCGTATTCATTTTCGAGCGGGAAGAAGGCCTTGGCGATGTACGATGCGTAGACCCCGGACAGAAAGAAATCGAACATCTCAAGAAAGTTGCCACTGGTGACGCGGAGCACCATGCCAAGCTTCGACTGTCCGGTGGTAGCCGTCATGCCGTTCTCCCTTTTTATCGTTTATGATTTTTGTCTTGTTCACCCGTCTTGCAGGTGTTGCGAACTTAATCGCGGCCGGATTGACCGATACGCGGGGTGCGATCGTTCAAGCTACGATTGCTGCCTCATCGTATATCAGCTCCCTGTCACCAACCTGTCGCTGCCGCACTCCGCAGGAAAATCGGGTTGAAGACAGCGCGCTTGATGAGCGGCAGATATGGGGGGCTTCTCTCGGATGTTATTCCGTTTGAAATCCAAATCCGTGGATTTCTATCGATCCTGCAACGCGCGGCGCCACTCTTTGAGAAAGCTCGCTCGTTTCGATTGATCGAGATAGGTGAGCAATTCTGCACCAATATGGATCGGCTTGACCGCGTTGCTGCGATCCGCAGGTATCACGCCTTGTGCACCGAGACCGAGGCGCACAGGACCGACCGACCGGGCCAGGAGAAATTTCTGGCCGCGTTCCGAAAGCAAGTAATCGAGGAACAGTTTCGCGGATTCTGGGTTTGGCGCGGTGACCGGTATGAAGGCTATGCGCGACATCAACGTGATGTAGTCGGCAGGAAACACTATTCCGATTGAGGCATCTTCCTTGGCCCGTTCGATCGCGTAAGACCCTATCATATTGTAGGCGATCAAATGTTCGCCGGATGAAATTCGATCGAGCACCGTTCCGGTGGTCGAGTAGAGCTTGATACCGGCGCCGCCGAAGGCACGGACCAAATCCCACGTCGTCCTCGTGATTCCGGCATCGCGCGTGATGAACAGGAATCCGGTCCCGCTCTGCTCCGGGTCATAGGTTGCGATCTTGCCCCGATAGGTGTCAGGCTTTCGGCTTAGAAGCCTCTTCAGATCAGCGCGGGTTCGGGGAACGTCGGACTCCGCAACGAGATTCTTATTATAAACAATGACAATCGGCTCCGCCGTGATGGCATAGGCTTCGTCTTTCCAGATTGCCCAATCCGGGATATGTGCAATTTCCTTCGACACATAGGGTTGGGCATAGCCGTCATTGACGAGCTTGATCTGCAGATCCATCGCGGAGCTCCAGACAATGTCTCCGGGTGCTGCGCTGGAGGTCGAGGGATCCACGACTTGATTGTAGATCTCGTTGGAATTGATCTTTGTATGGACGATCTCGATGTCCGGATGACGTGCCCGGAAATCGGCAAGCAAGTCGGCGACGTCCGCGTCCTGGGTCGTCGATACGATGTTGAGTTGCTCTCGAGCTCCGGCGATAGCGGATGCTTGCCCCTTGGGAAGGCTTACTTGCGCCTGCTCCGACATGGCAGGCCATGCGAGCAAGACTCCAACGCACAAGGCCAAGGCTTTGGCAGCCCCCATCGGGACGTTTCCTCATCGATGATCCGCTTTGCGGACTTCAGTTTGTTCGGGACTGCAGCCATTTGTACGGCAGCGCACAATCGGGCCTCAACTTGAGCTTTCACCATCACGCTTGGCAAGAGGAAAGCTCACGGAAACCCGCAGACCCCGGCCTTCCGGGCCAGGTGCAAGCACGATTTGAGCCCCGAGACGGTCCGACAAGGCTTTCACGATGGCTAGTCCAAGACCGCTGCCCGCAGGGCCGTTCGCCATCGGAATCCGATAAAAACGCTCGAAGACGCGGGCGCGATGGGCCTCCGGAATTCCTGGACCGGTATCCTCGACTTCAATTCGCGCGGTCGTGGCGTCAACAACCGCGCGAACCAGGACCAACCCGCCGGGTTGGTTGTAGCGGATGGCATTGTCGATCAGGTTTGCCAGCAATTCGCCAATCAGGACGGTATTGCCGGCGATGACCGCGGGACCGTCAAATCGATCGAACTGGACGTCGATGTCGCGCGCGAAAGCCTGTGGGGCACGCTCCGACAGGACATTGAAGGCGACCTCGTTCAGGTCAACGTTCTCCGCGGCCGGTTGCGCAATGTTCTGCTCGTCGGCCCGAGCCAGTGTCACGAGCTGCCCGAGCAGCCGTTCAAGGCGGTTGATGGCGTTATCGACCTCGTTGAGAGCAGATCGGCCCGCCGGCGTCTCCGACCCCAGGCGTCGCACCAGATCGAGATGCGTCCGCAATATCGCCAATGGCGTTCGCATCTGATGCGAGGCATCGGCGGTGAATCGGCGCACCAGTCCAATGGCCAGATCCAGCCGCTGTAGCAGGGAATTTACCGCGAGCGCCGGTGCTAAAGCTTCCTGCGGCACCCGGGAAAGATCGAGCGGACTGAGATTTGGACCGCCCTGAATACCGCGCGCGTCGATTTCTTGCTTGAGTTCGCCAAGCGGCCTCAGGCCTCGATCGACCGCGTACCAGCCGAGGCAAGCGATGAGGCTAATCAACCCGGCCTCGAGCATCGCCAGTCCGATCAGCATTTCACGTTCGACGACGCGGCGTGCCTGCACCGTTTCGGCCACTGCGACGAGGACCAGCCCTGGCCTGCCGTAGACCTGCCGCGCCTGCGCGCCGATACGAACCGTTTTGCCGCGATACGCGCCATCGCGATGGCCTGTTTCCCCAGCCTTCAATCGATCGAAGCCGGCCAATGGAAGATCCTTGTACCCGGTGATCAATTCGCCGAGGTAAGTTACGCTGTAGTAAATGCTATCGTGCGACTGGCTTTCCAGCATGCCGAGCGCAACCTGCGGCAAGTCGACGGTCAGTTCGCCATCTTCCACGCCGACACGTTCGGCAATGGCGAGAACCGATCCATCGAGCAACCGGTCATGGACTGTCTGGACAACGCGCTGGATCAGCAACATACCGCCGATTCCAAGCACGATCGCCAATACAATGGCGGGCGCCACCAGATTGGTGAGGAGCGTTCGCCTCAACGACGGCCGCCAGGTGGCGATCACTATACCTCCAGCAGATACCCTAGCCCGCGGACGGTGCGGATCCGCGGCCCGTCGGGACCGAGTTTCTGGCGAACGCGACCAACATAGAGTTCCGCCGCGTTCGGCGCTACCGCCTCGTCGAAGCCAAATACCTCCGCGATCAGACGCTCCTTGGACACGACTTTGCCGGCGCGGGTCATCAGCACTTCCAACACGGCAAACTCGCGCCGTCGCAACTCAAGCGGCCGGCCGCTCAGCGTAATCGTGCCCGCGGCGCGGTCGTACGCGAGCGGGCCACAGATCAAGGTCGGATTGGGCAGCCCTTGCCCCCTTCTCACGAGCGCACGGACGCGGGCATCAAACTCGGCGATATCAAACGGCTTGGAGAGGTAATCATCGGCGCCGAGATCGAGCCCGCTGACCTTGTCGCCGACCGTATAACGGGCAGTCAGAATCATGACCGGAACGGTTGACCCCGCCTGCCGTATCTTGTGCAGGACTCCGAAACCCGACACGTTCGGCAAGTTGATGTCCAGGATGATGAGGCTGTAGGGTTCCAGCAACGCCGTCTGCGCCGCCGAAGCCCCGTCAGACTCGATATCGACGGCGAACCCGGACAGCTTGAGCCGCTCGGCAAGGCCCCGCGCCATGGCGGCATCGTCCTCGACAATCAGAATCCTCACTGAACAAGCCCTTGCGTTCGCACCACCCATGCGAGGGAGACGTCGCCGTGAGGCTAGAAGGACAGTATCGAAAGATCAAATCGGAGCTTCCTCGCGCATACTAGGTCCTGGCACAGACAGAAATCACTCGCGCGCGACCTGTATTGCTCCTGACCAGCGATCCTCGACGCAGTCTTGGCTCCAAACACAAACACATCGAGCGCAATTCCGCGCTGCTCCCTTTCGAGAGCGCCTTGCGCGATTCAGATCGAGGTCGCTCACTCGAACTTTCCAGGAATTTTCCAGTGCACACATCGCGCACACGTCGCCCGCTAACCAATTGGAAAACCTAAACTCTCGCTCCTCGCCGCACTCTATCGAGACGCCTTCCGCGAGGATCCGACCGTCTTCGATCCTGATATCGCCAGGCAGATCGAGTAAGGGCTGGCGTGGTCGGGCGCCGAAGTAGCTGGTGCGCTGCTGGCAAGCGCCGCAATCGCCAATGCTTTCGCTGCATTCTTCACCGAGGTCGATCTGTTGCTGGCGCCAACCGTCCCCTGTGTCGCCTGGCCACTCACCCAGTCCGGACCCGACAGGATCGGTGGCCGCGCGGCGAACCCGCGCGCACGCGGCGTTAACTCCCTTTGTCAATCATGCCCGCCTGCCGGCGATTTCGACACCGTGCGGAACGGATCGGTACGGGCTTCCATTCGGGCTTCAGGTCATCGCTGCACGCGGACAAGACCGCACGCTGCTTGAAGCAACGCAAGAGATCGAGGCCATGTTGCGAACATAAGTCCGGCCGGCAGATGTCTCTTCCGAACACGCCGATCAGCCCTTATGGGCTTTCAACGGGCGCGGGGACGAGTAAGATGCTGTCTCGTGGGCCCGGAGGCAGAATGAGCCAGCGCAAGTTCATGGGACTTGGCGGCGGTGCGACAGCGTCAGGATTGGGCATTGCGCGAGCGAGCCAGCGATCGGCCAATGCAGCCGCCGAGCCCCCCTACGATGATGAGCAAGAATTCCCATTGATCATCGCGAACATACCCGCAACACCTCGCCAAAAGGCCTGGGCGGTGGGTGTCGCCGTCTTGCTCATCGCCTTTGCAGCGGCCATCGCGCCGTTCGCCCGGATCCAACTGGGCCAGATCAATGGTTTCGTTCCAGTATTGCAGACCGCCTTAGCCCTGGCCGAGTTCATCACGGCAGCCCTGCTGTTTGCACAATTTTCGATCCAGCCTCAGCGGGCACTTCTCGCACTCGCGAGCGGATACGTTTTCAGCGGATCGTTCGCATTCTTGCAAACGCTCGCTTTTCCGAACGGATACGCTAGCGCAGGTGTCATTGGAAATGGACTGGATAGCCCCGCTTGGCTTTACGTGCTTTGGCACACGGCTTTTCCCGCGGCTATCCTGGTGTACGGATTCACAAAGGATCACTCCACCGCCGGCCGACCAGGCAGACCCGCAATAGTCGCGATCGTACTAGCTTTCGGCGGCATCGCCGCCACCGTGGCAGCACTGACATGGATGGTGACCGCGAAAGCCGATCTTCTCCCTAGCTTCTACATGAACGACGTCAAGCATCAGACGCCTCTCGGTAATCAGGTCAACCTGCTACTTTTGCTTTGGAATGTGACTGCTCTCACCGTCTTGTTTGCGCGCATGCGCACCATTCTTGACCTTTGGCTGATGGTGACTTTGCTCGCCTACTTGCCGAACTTTCTGGTAGCGATCATCGGCAGCTCGGTTCGATTCACCATCGGTTGGTATGCAGCACGCGGTTTCGTTCTGGTCGGCAGTTGCATGTTGCTGACCGTATTGCTCATCGAAACGATGTTTATCTATTCGCGCCTCGCCAGCGTCATTGCCCTGCAGCGACGCGAACGAGCGAACCGGCTTCTCAGCATCGATGCGGTCACTGGCGCGATCGCCCATGAGCTGAGATCGCCATTGGGGGCCATCTCGCTCAATGCTGCGACAGGGTTGAGTCACTTGCGAGCTGCCTCCCCTGAACTCGAGGAACTCGAGAACATCCTCTGTGACATCGAAGCCGACGGCGGTCGGGCGGCTGACATCATATCGAGCATTCGCGAGATGACAATCAAAACGGCGCGCGGCGGCGCTTCGGCAAACGTCGAGGACATCGCGGAGCTTACACTGAGACTGTTGAAGCACGATCTCCTGGCCAATGGCGTATCAGTGACGACGGAGCTTCAGGGCAACATACCTCCAGTCGCACTGGACGGCACTGAGCTTCAGCAGATTGTCCTGAACCTCTGCAAAAACGCGATTGACGCAATGAGCTCTGTCCCCGCCGACCAACGAGAGCTCCGTCTGAAAACCGCCCTCGATGGTGGCGCAACGGTCCATTTGTCCGTCGAGGACTCGGGCACCGGCATCACACCGCGTCATCAAGAGCGCATCTTCGACCCTTTCTTCACGACGAAGCAAGGCGGTATGGGGTTGGGACTGGCCATCTCCTCCAACCTGGTCGCAAGGTGCGGAGGAAGGTTGAGGCTGGTCAAATCGGACGTCAGGGGCTCCGTTTTCGAGTTGGAGATGCCAATCTCCGCTCCCACTTCGTTGCAATGACACTACGAGACCGTCACGATCGTTCCGCCTTTCGCTCACTTCATAGAGATCATGATCGTGCTAAGGTTGGCGACCGATACGAGGGTTGCCAGACGCACTATCTGCGTGCGTAGCTCAGGGTTTTGCACCATCGACCTTCTTCCAGGTCTGGTCCGGATCGAATGCAGTCATGCGGGAGACGAGAACCTTGGTCCGATAACCGAGATCCTTCTGATAGATAACGCCCGCATGGTTGACCAGGAAGGTCATGACGCCGGAATTGCCGTACTCGGCAGGCCAGGCGACCAGTGCAAAACCTCCGATCATCTTGCCCTTGACTACATAGTTGAGCTCGCCGCCTGGCGCGTTCGACCCCTGCCCCTTCAGGATCCGGAAATAATAGCCGTGGTAGGGCGCCGCACCCTCTTCGGCCTTGTAGCCTTCTGCCGAAGCCTGCGCTGCCAATGCGCCGAGCGGGCTCTGGTCATTGTCGTCGCGCCAGAACAACCCGTCCTTCTTGCCCGCGCTGCTGACGATGCGTTGTGCGTACACGCCGGCCCCCTCACCGCGATCCTTGTCGGCGTAGTCGTTCTCGGCATCGACAAAGGCGAGACAGGTCTGGATGGCGTCGAGCTCATTGCGGCCGATGCGGCGATAGAGCACTTCGATGCGGCCTTCGGCAGTATCGAATTCCCATCCGGTCTTGGTGTTGACGAGTGGGATCGGGAACGGGAAGTCGTCCGGACCCAACATCAGCATCGCCTTCTTGTTACCCTCCGCCTTGATCGAATGCTTGGCTTCATACATCGAGATGAAGCGTTTCCGAATGTCGACGTCGGCGACCTCATCACCGGACGAGACGATGTCCTCGGCAGCGCTGCCGAGGACTTTCAGGATGGCCCGGTCCGGCCCGCTTTTGACGGCGGCGGCTAGCGCCGCTGCCGCATCCTCCGGTGTCGGATAGGACTGCTGCGCAAGGGATGGCGAGTTCAGGAGCGCCAGCGCCATGATGGCCGGCAACGCCGCACGATGAAGCGACTTCAGACCCATCATGGCGTCACCCCCGCAGGAATCCGCGCGCCGCTCTCGAGCCAATCGCGATAGGTACGGAATTTCAGACCGAGCTTTTCGTAATGGACCCGGAGATAGCCGTCGGCTCCGCGGGTGACGGCTACCGGCTTCACTTCCTCGACTTCCTGCGCAATGACGCCGACATAGGCCTTGTCGCTGCCGATATAGCTGAAGCGGTAGTAACCAAGCCCGCTTGCGAGATGGCCGAGCAGAACGACATCGTGCTTCAGCCCGATATCGGAACGCCGTCCGCCGCCACCACCACCACCGCGGCCACCGCCACCGCCACCCTGGAAGCCTCCGCCGCCGCCTCGGCCGGCGAAGCTCGCGCCTCCGCTGCCGCCACCGCGCGGTCCCATGCTCGCCATGCTCGCCTGGCCACGGGCCGATGCTGCAGCCGCCGAGCGGCCCGACGACACGTTCAGGGCGCCACCACCACCGCGGTTCGCGGCCTTGGTGCCGCCGCCGCCCTTGGCACCGCCCGCTTTAGGGCCAGCACTCTTTGCGCCGGCATTCTTGGCACCACCGCCTTTGGCCGCGCGATCGCCGCCACCTTTGGCACGATCGCCTCCCGCCTTGGCACGATCGCCCGCGCCTTGTCGGTCACCGCCTCGATCACCTGCGCGATCGCCGGCACGATCTTCTGCGCGATCTCCCGCACCTGGCCGATCCTGTCCCGGCTTCTGCTGTCCGTCGCGGCCGCGGAAATCCATCCGGTCGGCGGCCCCGGCCTTCAGATTGCTATTGCCGAAGCGCTGCTGAACGTTGGCGTTGTTGTAGCGTACCCCTTGGCGATGCGAGGGATTGTGCTGCCAGCCATTTCCGATATTCGTGGTCCGGTGATTGATATAGACGTTGCGGTTGCCCCAGTTGCAGCCGCCGCCCCAATAATTGCCCCAGCGACCGATGGCCCAGGCCGTGCCGAAGGCGAGACCCGCCGCGACAACGCCTGCGCCGATGTAGGACGGGTAGCCGAAGTAATATGGTGGATACTCGGTGTAGGGCCACGCGCCGTAGACTGTCGCAGGCTCGTAGTACGGCACATACATCGTATCGGGAACCGCCGGCTCGATCACGACCACCTGCCTGCTTTCCTCTGTCTTGACGCTCACCTTCTGCTGCTTGGTGGTCACCAGCTTCTTGTTGTCATAAGCCTTGGTACGCAGCCGCTGGACCGCATCCATCACATCCGGCTGCTGTGCCAGCACGGCGTCCCCCAGCGCCTTGGTCCAGTCGAGCTTGTCGCTCATCATGGCCAGGACCTCTGCAGTCGAGGCCACCGCCTTGATGCTGTCATCCCACGGCTGCTTCTCGACTTCAGTCTTCAGGGCATCACCCTTCAGAGTCTTGCGCTCCTTCAGCCAGCGATCGGCCTGAACGACTTCCAGAGGATAGGTGGAGGCCGCCAGCACGTTGGCAAGCAACTCGTCGGGGTAGAGCGCAATCGGCGCGACCAGAGCTTCGAGTTGCTCCGGCTTCAGAAGCTCTGCGGCTTGCGCGGGGGGATCTGCCTGCTGTGGGCTGGAGGCGGGCGCCTTATCTGCGGTCTGCGCCGCCGCCGCCAGCGGAATCGCGATCACGAGCGCAAGCGCCATCAAGGTCCTGCCGCAGCAAAACATCAGATCCTCCATACACATGTCCGGCGATCATCAGACCCGAGAGCTGGCGTTTGTTGATCGAGATCAACGAAACGCTGCCTCATCCCCCGCGACGCCCGAGCAAGCTAGTCGATCAGCTCAGCCTCCATCAGCAATCGTTCCGGGATCGCCAGCCCAAGCGCGTGGACGGCTCTCACGTTGATAACGAGATCAAACCTCGTGGCGAATTGCACCGGAAGACTGCGGACCTCGGCGCCGCGAAGGATGCGAGCGACATAGCCAGCGCCGTCCCGAAACTGTTGCGTCAGGTCGGCGCCATAAGACATCAGCCCGCCATTCACAGCATAGAAGCGGACGGCGAAGATCGCCGGCACGCGGCGCTGGGCCAGCAACGGGATTGCCATGGCGCTCTGAGTACTGAAGAAACCGCCATCCGGCAGCACGACGAGCCCGCTACCATTCCGCGCCGCCGTCTCGATGACCCCCGCGATCTCGGCGCCGCTGCGGACGGAGGCGCCGATAACCGTCATGCGCAGGCGACTTTCCACCTGGTGTGCGGCCTCAAGATAAAGGGGCGCATATGGCGCGGTCTCGGGATTGTACAGAAGCATCGCACTGCTCATGCTGGGCACCATGTCCTTCAACAGGCTCAGCCATTTCCCGCTCATAGCATGCTCATAAAGCGAGAAGCCGGTAAGATTGCTGGTCGGCCTTGCCAGATCGACGACGAGGCCTGTCCCGACCGGATCCGAGAGCCCGACAAAGATGATCGGAATGACCTGCGTTGCAGCCCGCAGCGCCCGTGTCGTCGCCGTGCTGGTCGCAAACAGCACGTCGGGTCCGGTGGCAACAAGTTCGCGTGCTTCACGTTCCTGCCATGTCGGATTGGAGCCCGGCCAGCGCACATCGAGTCGGTAGTTCTGATTGGCGATCCAGCCGAGGTCGGCGAGACCCTGCTGAAAGGCATTGACGCGCATCTGAGCGCCGCCATCGCCCACCAGATTGCCAGTCAGCACGCCGACCGACGGCATCGGCCGCGGTGCCCCGTCCTGAGCGTGCGCGAAAACCGGGCAAGCGGCTGCAGCCCCGACCAAGGCCATGAACTCACGACGCTTCATTGCCCGTCCGCTATCCCCCTGATGTCCCGCACCCTTCGTATGACGCGATTACCGAAGGAAACGGGGTTGGCGGCCCGAGGGTTTGATCAAGATCAAGGTCGCTGAGCTTGGGTTCGGCCGTGATTCGGCTTGGTCTGGAGTGACCACCGTCAGGTGCGGTCAACTGGCTGACCGAGCGCTTGCTCATGTCCGTTCGCGGACAGCAGGATCCGACGGTCGTGAATCAGGCTCTGAAGACGATGCGCAGCGACATTCAATGTCGTGACATCGAGCGCATTCTCGTCTCCTGCAGCGGCCTTGGCGCGCTGGCCCTGGAGCACCCGGTCGATCTCGACCTCGATATCGGACAGTTCGGCCTCCGCCTCCGTCTTGCGTATCCGCGCGCCCAGCGCATACAGCAAGTCCAGGCCCCGTTCGTCCTTAGAGGGATCACGCACCTGAAGGAATTTCCAAGCCGCGGCCAATACGGAGATGAGGCCGCCGAAAATCATGGGCGCGAGAAAGATCGCGTTTCCCCATTCGTCCAGAAAGCTCTGCTGCGTTCCGTTGTAGAATGCTGCGGCGCCGGGATGGACCGGGAGGAAGGCGTCCGAATCCGTGCTCGGCGCGGTCATTTGCGAGAGGATCGGCAATTCGCCGAGCAGGTCCCTGCGTGCCTTCATCAGCGCGTCGGCCAGGCTGCCCGCCACCTCTGCGCTGAGCTGCTTTTGCGCGACCACATAGAACGAAACCCGCAGCGTGGTGAGATCCTCGCTCGGGACAGGCGGCGAACCGCGCAGCGTGCCCTTCGGGACATCGAAGCTTTCATAGGCGCGCTGCTTTTCCGCGATGGCACCAGCCGCCTCGACGGGAAGGAGGACCGGCGCGGTCTTCGGCGTCTGCAGAAAGAGGCCGCGCAAGAGGGCCAGATACTTTTCGGCAAGAGGAACGACGATCAGAATCGCCCGTACCTCCTTGGTGTCGAGTGCCCGCCGCGCGTCTGCCAGTTGGAGATTGCGGAATGTCACGTTGGCGCGTCCAAGTCCGTATTCGTCGCTGAGGACGTCGACGACCTTGCGATTCATCTCGCCGCCGATCACGCCGACGCTGGTGCGCTTCAGACCAGCGATTTCGGTAATGGAGGAGCCCGGCGGCGCAACCAGCAGGACAACGGCATGGGCGAGAACCACGATGGCCTGTGCCTGCGATAGATCGCCGACGTCGCCCCGGACGACAGCAAGCTCGACCTTTTCCGCCGCAAACTGCTCGGCAGCATCAACCGCGTTGGTGGTTTCCACCAGTCTGAGCCGGACCGGGGCGTTCACCACGGCAAGCCGGCTCGCCAGTGCCGAGACCAGACGCGCGGCCTCACCGTCCAGCGATCCGACGGCGATGTTCAGCGTCGTGGGGCGAGAATACCACCGGTAGCCGAACAGGCCAGCTCCAAGCACGAGCACAACAGCGCTGGCGACAATGATGGAACGAAGCCAGATCGGCATTTTTGCGGGGACCATGTGGCGCTCATAGTGAATATGCGCTGGGTGGTCGGACTGGCTCATGACGCCAGACCGGCCCAACTGAGGCGCATCGCTGAACCGAAGTGCGATTCAAACCAAAGCGAAGCCGGTCAGTGCCCGCTGAGCACGAGCGTCTTGATCGGCAGCAGCAGCGCTTGAATTCGCAACAGCATGGCGTGCACGAGCCCGACGCCGTCGACGACATGCAGAGCGACGGCCCGAGCCGTGCCCGTCTCCTTCGCAGAGATCTCCTCGTGATTGCTGGTATAGGCATTGACGATGCAGCTGCTGCCCGGCGTCACGCCTTCAAGTCCGCCCTTGTACAGCGGCTCCAGGAAGGCGAGGATCGAACCCGGCTTGCGTGCATTCTGTGCTTCAATCAATTCCTGGCCAGCCTGGACCTGACCGGCGGCGATGTAATCCTGCACATCGGTGACAATGAGCGGAATGATGACCCACGGCTTGGAGATGCAGGTCGCTTCTGCGACCATCCCTACCTTCACCACCCCCGCTTCAATCTGTCCAAACCCGGCCTGCAGCCTACCCCTGCCGGCATCCGCTGGTATCAACACGCCGGCTGGTCGCATGATCTGGGCAACGAGATCGCCAGTCCGAACGAGGAACTGTTCGACTCGCCCGTCGACGCCGGCGCGAACGAAGGTCTTGTCGAGATCGACCTGCGCTTCAGCCAACGCTGCCTGGCCGCTCGCTTTTTCAGCCGGCAACAACGTTGAAAGCCGCAACATCGCCGACGTCTTGGACGCCGTGGCCGAGTCCACACCGGCCTGCCGCTGGTTGACTACGACCTGTAGTTTCTCGATATCGCGCTGCGGGACGATACCGGGATTGCGGCGCTGCAACTCCGTCTTGACGTCCAGTTCGTCCTTGGCCTGCTGAAGGCTGGCCTTGGCTTCCTGGATCTGCGCTTCGGCCTTGACCACGTCGTTTTCGGCGCTTGTCATCGCGGCATCGACCTCGGCGATCTTGCGCGTGGCCGTCTCCAAAGCTGCCTTCTGCTTTGAACTGTCCAGCCTGAACAGCACGTCGCCCTTCTTCACTGCCTCGCTGTAGCCGACATTGACTTCCGCGACGCGGCCGGAGCCTTCAGGAAGGATGGGGACCGTCCGAAAATAGAGCGCGGCCGAGGTGGTTGACGGGTGAAAGTAGAAGATCATCGTGATCAGCGAAATCGTCAGCATCAGGCAGCCGGTGATGCCCCATCGCAATTCATACCAGATGGAAAAGAACGTGATCTCCTTGCCGAAACGTTTGCCCTGGGCATAGCGGCGGTAGAGATAGTCCGGCAGGATGGTCAGAAGGGAGCAGAACATGAGCTCAAACATGGCTGTGCTCCTTCCCCTTGACGATCGGCTTCTCCACCGGCGGCAAGCTGGGGAGTTCTGGCTCGCGACCCTCGCCGGGCGCGGCGTCGGCGATCCTCTCGACCGAGCCTGCGATACTCCGCAGCGGCGTACCGAAATCCGGCAAGTCGATCATCGCGAGCAGAAGGCCGGCTACCCAGAAAATGTGCATGTGCGTAAAGAGCGAGATGATGCCGAGCACGGCCACGATCTCGAATTGAAGCTTCTGCGACTTGTGGGCCATTCGTTCCGGCAGGCTGTGCAGCTTCCAATACAGCGTACCAACCCAGAGCACGCTGCCGACCAGGAAGATCCCCATCACCACCATCAGCACGTCCGTCCCGCTTCCCGGCGCGAGATAGAACGGCAGATGATGCGGGGCCATCGGATGAAGTTGCTCGCTCAATGGTCGCCTCCACAGAAGAGATCAGGGCGGTCTGCGCGCCGGCTCGTTACCGTGGCCGCGCAGGTGAGAAAATTGCTTGATATGAATCAAAGGTCCGAACGGCACGAAACTTAGCTTAGCCCTGACTCCGATCCCACAGCAAGCCAGGAACGCACCAATCATGCCCGGCATCGATGAGCTCATTCCCAACGCACTGCAAATCCGCAAGGAAGCCGCGCTCGAGGAGGCCAGAAAGGCTGAGGAATATGTTCGCCTCGCCGCCGCGGCCGAAGCCGAGAAACGCGCTCTGATCGAACGGCTGAGCAAACCGTCCGGCAAATCCGAGGAGGAGAAAATCAAGCTCGCCTCGACCATCATCCAGCGCGCGGTTCGCAACGGCCTGACCGAAGTGCAGGTCTACCGCTTCCCGAACACCCTGTGCACCGACAGGGGCCGCGCGATCAACCAGATGGAGGCGGGCTGGGAGAAAACCCTGATGGGAATTCCAAGAGAGATCTTCGAGCTCTGGACCGAATACCTCAAGCCGCGCGGCTATCGCATCGGTTATCAGGTCATCGACTTCCCGGACGGCGTGCCCGGCGACATCGGGGTCACGATCTCCTGGGGCGACTGATCACGGTTTGACCAACTCGAAGCAATGGAATGCGAAGCATGGCAGAGGCCGAGGCTGCAGAGCGGATGAAGCGCAAGGAGTACGAGAAAGAGCTCGAAAAGCTCCAGATCGAGCTTTGCCATCTCCAGGATTATGTGAAGGAAAACAAGCTTCGCGTCATCGTCCTGTTCGAAGGTCGGGACGCCGCAGGCAAGGGCGGCACCATCAAGGCGATCACGGAGAAGGTTAGTCCACGCGTATTCCGGGTGGTGGCACTGCCGGCGCCGTCGGATCGCGAGAAGTCGCAGCTGTTCTTTCAACGCTACATGGAACAGTTTCCGGCAGGCGGCGAGATCGTGATCTTCGACCGGAGCTGGTATAACCGGGCCGGCGTGGAATACGTCATGGGCTTCTGCTCGCCTGCCGAGCACGATCGCTTCCTCGCGCTCTGCCCGCAGATGGAAAAGTACGTCATTGACGGGGGCATCATCCTGATCAAGATCTGGCTCGAGGTCGGGATGGAGGAGCAGGAGCGCCGCTTCAACGCCCGCATCGACGATCCGGTGCGGCAATGGAAGCTGAGCCCGATGGACTTGGAATCCTTCAAACGCTGGTATGATTATTCGCGCGCGCGCGACCTGATGCTCAAGAAGACGAGCACGAAGGACGCGCCGTGGTACATCATTCGCTCCGACGACAAGCGGCGGGCGCGGCTGAACTGTATCGCGCACCTCCTGGAGGCTATCCCGCACAAGCGGATCAAGAAGGACAAGGTGAAGTTGCCGAAGCGTTCCGATAAGGGACGCTACAATGACCAGGCCGGCCTGCGAGGAATGAACTTCGTTACCGAGCGATATTGACGAGGTGATCGGGCCGCGCTCCCGCGCGATCCGATCCTTGCCCGTCAGATCGATGCTGCTGACGGACTTCGCTGGTCCGTCAGCAGCGCATTCTTTCAATAGGGATACTCTTTCAATAGGGATACTGGTTGGGGCAGACCCAGTTGCCGTACGTGTCCTGATAACAGCCGTTGTTGTAGTTGTTGTTGTAGTATCCGTAGGCGCCCGCGGCGGCCGCACCGACGGCAGCAGCACCGTAAGCCGCGCCTCGATAGCCATATCGCGGATAGCCTCCAGGATAACCGGCGACGGGGCGGCCGGGACGGCCCGCAACGGGGTAACCAGGACGACCCGGACGACCGGCGATCGGATGGCTCGGCCGCGGACCTCCAGCGTAATGGCGTCCGCCTCCGCCATGGATCCGCCCCGCGTGAACGGCACCGCCACGATAGCCACCGCCATGAAAACCTCCGGCGCGCATGCCCCCTCCACCTCCGCGATAGCCACCACCGCCGCCCCGGCGGGCGTAGGCGTCATCTGGAATGAGCGTGGCTGTGAGAAGAACGACGACCGCAACAAGAGCTAGGAGATAACGAAGCATGGCATGTCCTCCCTCGATATGGGGTGCCGTGATCCGCTTCGCCGATGCCTCGCGAAACGCGGCTGGCACCCGAGCTGGCGCTGATTTGCGGCCGCTTCCCCGACTTACGTGCATGAGAAAAGCAGCCGCCATTCAAGCTAGAGCGGCGCGATTGCCGCTCTACCGCTTCAAAGCTATCGTCACGCCCCCCACAGCGGCTGACAGCTCCGCACCGACCTTCGGCCCGCTAAGCTGCAGAACCACGCCGTTGCCGTTTTGTAACTGAACGGCACCTGCGCCGGCAGCGATGGCACCGCCCGCACCGCCAACAGCGTAGGAGCCTTCGATCGACTCCGGCCCCCTCAGGTTGAGCGCGCGACCGACCAGCTTGGTGGTCGAGGCGCCGATCGTGAAGCCGACGCTCATACCCGAGACGGTGAAGGGATATTTGTGGCCGCGATACAGCAGGACGCCCTCGCCCCCACCGACGCCAACGATGAATCCGCCCTTGGTGAAGACAACGGCAACTTGGCCGGTCTCTGCCCGCGATGGCGTGCTGAACCCGGCGACGGCTGCCAGCGAGACGACCAGGGCGGCATAGATAGCGACTTTTCTCATGACTTTTCTTTCCTCTGGTTTTGACGCCGAGCTATTGAGCCAGGATCATTGCGAAGTAGCCGAACACGGTGAGCAGAATGCCGGAGACGGCGTAGCCAACCGGGAACCCAATCCAGGGCACGGAGCTCTGGATTTCCACCGCGGCTTCACGGCACGGACCGGAGTGCGACCGCGCACCGGCAACGCCGCCCATCAACACGGCCGGGTTGATCTTGAAGACGTGGAAGCCGATCGCCCAGACGATGAACGGCGGAATCGTGCAGGCAATGAAGCCGGCAACGAAGATCTTCAGCGCCACGGCCCCGGTCAGTTGCGCCAGCAGTCCGGCGCCGGCATTGATGCCGACGATGGCGACGAAGACCACGAGACCGAGATCCTCGAGCACATTGCGTGCCGCGTTCGGCGTGTTGCCGAAGAAGCGCAGCCGGGAGACCAGCGATGAGACGATCACGCCGGATAGCAACAATCCGCCGGCATTGCCGAGGCCGATCTTGGCACCGAAGGCCGGGAATTCGATCATCCCGATCAGGAATCCGATGATCATGCCGGCGGCGAGCGTCAACAGATCGGTCGACGTGTTGGTCCGCGCAATGCGTCCCCACATCTCGCCGAGCTCGTTGACGGCCGACTTCAGGCCGACGACCGAAATGATGTCCATCCGCTCCAGCTTGGTCTTGAGACCAGCCGGAATCTGCACGCCGCCCCGTTCGACCTTGGTAACTTGCAGCTGCCCTGCCAGTGCGGAGTCGCGGAATGACCCGAAGGTGCGTCCGACCATCTCCTTGTTGGTAACGAGGATGTCCGCCTGGTCCATTGGAATACCGAGCGCCTTGGCGTCGGCGACCTCAGGACCGATCAGACCCATCTTGTCGGTGAGATGCTCCGTGGAGCCACCCAGCGCGACAATGTCAGCCTTCTGCAGGACGAGATCGGGATCAGCTCCTAGCGACTCCCCGCCGCGCGCGACGTTAACGATGCGGTATTCCGGATTCATCGTGCGGAATTTGGCGATGCTCATGCCGACCTGCGCCGGGTTCTCCAGCCGGTAGGCGCGCAGGCCGAACTGACGGTAGCCGGTGAGACCGCCGCCTTCGAGATCCTTGACGCCGAATTCGGTTTCGTACTGCTTGGCCGCCGCCTTGGCGTCGACGCCCCACCAACGCGGCAGGTATTTGCAGATCAGGATGATGCCGACGGTTCCCCAGATGTAGGTGATGCCGTATGAGAGCGCGATCATACCCGACGCGTCCTCAGGCTTCATGCCGTCAGGGAGCTTGACCACACCAGAGGTAATCGCCTGCTCGGCCGAGCCGATCGCGGCGGACATCGTCTGCGAGCCCGCCAGCATGCCGCCTGCGGCGCCAATCGGCAACGCGAACAGCTTGGACATGATCACGACCAGTGCGAGACCGAGAACGCTGGACACCACCGCCAGGATGCAGAACTTCAGGCCGTCGCCCTTCAGGCTATTGATGAAGGACGGTCCGACGCGCAGTCCGACGCCGTACATGAACAGGTAATAGAAGAGGCTCTTGGCGAAGGTGTTGAGCTCGAGCTTCACGCCATAGATGGACGCCCACACGGAAAGGCCGGCGCCCACCACGATGGCGCCGGCAACCATGCCGAGACCATATCCTTTGATGCTGGCTCGCCCGATCCAGACGGCGAGCCCGACGACGAAGAACAGCAACAAATACGGATTGTGCTGGAGGAACGAGAAAAATCCCTGCATGTTAGTCCCCTTATGATGCCGCCTTCAGCTTTGGCGTCGCACCGGGCTTGGGCCGGCCGATCTTTGCCAGGGCTTCGGCGCGTACGAGCTTCAGCCCTTCCTTGGCGTCGTAGCCGTGGATTTCCTTCACATCGAGCTTGCGCATGAAGTCGATGGTCTCCTGGGTGATGACCTGCCCCGGCACCATGATCGGAAAGCCCGGCGGATACGGGATCACGAAACTCGCGGAGACGAGGTCCGGCCCGGCCTTGAGGCGACGGTCGATCTCGGAATCGCTGAGCCGGATATATTCGCATCCCGCTGCGTCATAGGCCGAGTAGAAGCCGCTGCGGATGTCGCCCTCATTGGTCTTGGTGCCGGCATCGCCCCGGAAACTGTCGTGGAAGTGCGAGAAGTTCGGCAGATCTGGCACATCGGTCATCAGGCTCTTGACCCGCGCCTCGAAGGTCTTCTTCGCATTGGCACCGCCCTGAACCAGTCCACGATCGACTTCGCCCGCAATCTCGGCCAGCACCCTCACCAGATGCGCAACATCGCTGCGGGTGTTGTTGATGTTGGACTGGAACAGCACCGAATTGCGCGATGTCTTGTTGATCTGGATATTGTAATCATTGGCGAGGATGCCCTTGAACTGCGTGCCGTCGTAACCCGCGGTGCCGCACACCAAGGTCATGCGAGTCGGATCGAGGCAGAATTCGTCGTCGTCCAGGCTCTTCAGGACGCTCGCCCAGTTCATGCCTGTTGCGAGATAGTCGGTGAAGCCGCTCTGGCGATATTGCGCCGGCACCATCGCGTCCGCGCCGAGAATCCGGAAGTATTTCGAGATCAGCGGATTGCTGTTGACCGCCTTGCGGATCGCGAACGCAATTTCGATCGCATTGGCCACCAGGCCGTAGCCCTCGAGCTCCATCTGACGCCGTGAGACGTCCAGGCTGGCGATGAGCTGCTGGTTCGGGCTGGTCGACGCGTGCGTGAACACCGCCTCCTTGAACTGCTGCTCGACGGTATGGAATTCGACGTCCTTGACCGACAGCATCGAGCCCTGACGGATCGCCGACATCGACTTGTGGGTCGAATTGGTCTGGTAAACGCGCAAGCGGATCAGACGCGGATCCGGGATCAGCCGAGTCTTGAGAAGCACCTCGTCCGAGGGGGTCTTGCCGAGCTCGGCCTGCTGCTTGTCGTAAGCCGCGACCGATTTCGGGTCGTGCATCCAGGCCTCGATCTCGTTGGCGGCGCCCATTGCGGTCCGTCGCCGCAGGAACGGCGAGAAGCGCGCGAAGCCGAACCAGGCTTCGTCCCACAGGAAGATCAAATCCGGCTTGATCGCGAGACACTCCTCCATCACCCGCCGGGTGTTGTAGATGTGGCCGTCGAAGGTGCAGTTGGTCAGGTCGAGCATCTTGACGCGGTCCAGCCGGCCGTCGGCCCTGGCATTCAGCAGCGCCTGCTTGATGGTCTTCAGCGGCACCGCGCCGTACATCGAATACTCGGTCATCGGAAACGCTTCGACATAGATCGGCTGGGCGCCGGCCAGCACCATGCCGTAGTGGTGCGACTTGTGACAGTTGCGATCGACGATCGCGATGTCGCCCGGCCCAAGCAGCGCCTGCACTGCCATCTTGTTCGAAGTCGAGGTGCCGTTGGTCACGAAGAACACGCGATCAGCGCCGAGCGCGCGTGCCGCCTTGTCCTGTGCTTTCTTGATGGTGCCGGTCGGCTCCAACAAGCTGTCGAGGCCGCCGGTGGTGGCGCTGCTCTCGGCCAGGAACAGGTTCAAGCCGTAGAATTCGCCCATGTCGCGGATCCAGTCCGACTTGAACACGGACTTGCCGCGAGCGATCGGTAGCGCATGGAACGTTCCGATCGGCCGTTGTGCGTATTTCTTGAGATTGTCGAAAAACGGCGTGTCGAAGCGATCCTGGATGCCTTCGAGGATGGAGAGATGGAGCTCAAGGAGCTCTTCGATGGAGTAGAATATCCGCCGAACCACGTTGGCCTCGGGGTCCCCGGCCATTGTCTCGACGTCGCGGTTCGACATCAGATAGATGTCAAGCTCGGGACGTACCCGCTTGATGATGTGCGCGAGCCGGAGCGCGGACGCGTCGGCCTCGTCATTAAGGCCCGCGCCGGCTGTCATGGTCCGCAGGATCGGCGCGTCATGACGCGAACGCAGCCCGAACCCTTCGTTGATGACGACGGCCGCGATGTCGGGATTGAGCATCGTCGCGCAAAAGGCATCCTCTAGGCTGCCGACGATCACCGGCTCATAAACGAACGAATCCACCGGCCGTCGCAGCTTGCGCCATTCGGCGGCGAGCGTCGGCCACTTGTCGGAGGAGAGGCCGGTGACGATCAGCGTTTCGAAATAGGGCCGGCGGGCTGCATGTGAGCCAAAAGTGGAGGACGCAAGCTCGGGTGCATCGCCACTGCCGTCGTCCTTGGGATCCCAATCGCCGGCATGCTGGCGGAAGGATCTCGTCATCAGGGCCTGCGTGATGCGCGTCGCAAGGCTCAGTGAACCCGCCGCATCCCCCGCCGAGGCGGCCTCCCGCAACGCCGCCATCAATTGCAGCCCGGGATAGCCGTGAAACTCCTCTATGACGGAAAGATCAGCCAAAGCCGCATCGTACTTCGTGCGCTCGCCGCCGCGCGCCCATGCTTTCGCTGCCTCGACCAGATCGCGCCAATCATCCGCCCGTGCGCCGGGTCCGGAAATGAACTGATCGATGCGCTTTTCTGTAGCCTTGGCGTCCTTGGACATGTCTCTCTCCGGATCTTTGCGACGTCGTGGCCGGGATCGTGATGCCCGCTCACCTCGGTCTATTGATCCAAGTCAAGGGTCGAGCATCTTGAAGAGGCCTGGAGTCATTTGTCGTGCGACATCGTCCAAGGCGCTGCAGCATGACGGATCGAGGACGATGGTGAGATTACATCAGGCCAATAAGTCGGCCGGATCCTATGGATTGGGATCAGATGATTGTCGGGTCGTGCTTCCCCCGAGCACGCTGTCGACCGAACGAAGCCACGCCGCGCTGTCGGTCTTTTCCGCCAGCCCTTCAGCCCGCAGCAGATCGCGCAACTGCGCGTGCGCGCCGACGATGCGGAAGGTGATATTTCGGGAGGCGAGCTCGTCATAGAGATCATGCAACATGCGCGCGCCGGCCAGATCGATGTAAGGCGATGCCGACAGATCGCAGACAACCAGCTTGACGCCGAGCGATAGCGGCAAGGTGCCCAACACTGTTTCCAGGATCGTTTCAGCATTGATGTAGAGCAGCGAGGCTTCGGGTCGAAACGCGATGATACCGACCAATGGCTCGACGCCTTCATGCCTCGCCTTATCGGAGTAGCGGCCGGTACCGGGGAGCCGACCAAGGAACGCCACATTCGGACGCGATGCCCGCGCCAGCAGCAGCATGATCGATGCGACGGCCGCCAGCAGGACACCTTGCAATATCCCGAGCAGCAGCACCGAGACCAACGCAATCGCCGCGGCATAGAAATCGATGCGGCTGACTTGCCACATCCGAACCAGCGCGCGGATATCCACCAGCCTGTAGACGGCGGCAAAGACGATCGCCGCAAGCACCGCCTTGGGCAGGTTCGTCAAAAGCCCCGTGAAGAACAGCAGGCACAGCGCAAGCATCACCGAGCAGATCACCAGGGCCAGCGGCGTCCGCGCTCCGGCATTGTCGTTGACCGCAGATTGCGACAGCCCGCCGGCCACAGGATAGCCGTGGCCGAAGGCGGTGACCAGGTTCGCCGCGCCCAGCCCCAAGAACTCCTGCCGGACATCGAGGGCATAGCCGTGCTTGGCAGCAAAGCTGCGGGCGGCGGAGACGCCTTCGATATAGGCCAGCAGCACGCATCCCGCAGCCAGCGGGAAGAGCTCGTCGGGCTCCAACAGACCAAAGCTGGGTAATCCAAACGCCGGCAATCCCTCCGGAATTTTGCCGGTCACCGGGACGCCAAGCGACGGAAACCCAAGCAGTGTCGCCAGCATGATCGATAGCGCCATGATTGTGAGCCCGACCGGCTTTCCCGGCAGCCGCCGCTCCCCCACCAGTAGAAACAAGAGCGCGACGGCTCCGATCGCCAGAACCAGCCAATTGATGCCGTCGAGCTGGCCGGCGAGCTTGATGGCGCGATCGAAGAAATTGTGACCGCCTCCGGCGACGCCGAATAGGCTCGGCAACTGGCTCATCATGATGGTAAGTCCCGCGCCGGCCTTGAAGCCGACCAGGATGCTGTCGCTCACCAGGCGGACGAGAACGCTGAGCTTGAACAACCATGCGATCAGGCACAGCAGCGCCACCGCGCACGCCGCCAGGCTTGCGATCTCGGCGTATTTCGCCGCGTCTCCGCCGGCCAGCGCTCCGACGGTGGCCGCAATCATCAACGAGATCGCTGAGGTCGGACCGACCGCAAGCTGGCGCGACGACCCGAGCAGCGCATAGCCGATGCCGCCCAGCATGTAGCCATAGATGCCGATCTGGGGCGGCAGGCCCGCCAGCGTCGCATAGGCCAGTGACACGGGGATCGCATAAGCCGCGAGGGTGATTCCGGCGATTGCGTCCGAACGCAGCCAGGCACTGCGATATTGCGCCAGCCAGGTTGTGGGCGGAAACAGAAAGGTCCAACGCGATCTGTGGTCAGATGAGGTCATGGGCTGGTCTCGTCGCCTGGACTTTCGCAACGCAGCAGCACAACCAGGAGCGCGATCACGGGGACACCGAGCGCCAAATTCGGGATTTGCTTGGTCGCGAAGGCGCCAAGTGCTGCGCCGAGGCCGAACGTGATGCACAAGACAGCGAAAATGCCCGGCGACCGTAGCGAGCCATTCCGGGAGGCCACAGCGAACATACCTTCAATCGCCTGCCGCATGTTGCCCGTGATCATGACGGAGCTGTAGAGCACGCCCTCAACCCTCGTGAAGACCGCGCTCTGTACGGCGGCGACAAAGGAAATGCCGAGTGTTCCCGCGAGATCCGGCAAGCGGTTGTGCAGGACGGCGATAGTGACCAGCAGGAGGATTTCGACCAGCGTGCTGATGGCACTGGCGCGCTCTCGCGCCGCCCGGCGCAGCCATGACGCGACGACGATGCCGATCGCGAACGCAAGGATCGGTGGGACGAAGTGGAGCGCTTTCGTCCAGTCGCCGATCGATCCATAGACCCACAGCAGCACGAGATTAGCAGTCTGGGCGTTAGCCATGACGCCGTGCATGATCCACGTATAGGCGTCGAGATAGCCGCCGGTGAAGGCCAGCAACAGCGCGATTGGCACCGTTTCGTCGCGGCGTATCGACGAAGCAGCGGCGGTATCCATCGTGCTCATGTCCCAACGTCAACTCCTGCGGCTCACCAGGGAGCGGCTTAACCCTCGGCAGGGATTGATCTGAATCAAGCCTCCCTGGGTTTGAGGAACCAGATTTGGCGCAAATCGCTAGAGGGCACGCGCAATGAGCACGGTCAGATGGATCATCTCCGCCGCGCCGGAAATCTTCCTGCTGCTGTCAGTCGCGCTCGGGACGATTCTTGGCCGCGTCCGGATCCGCGGCTTTTCGATCGGCACCACGGCGTGCACGCTCATCGTTGCCGTCCTGATCGGGCAGCTCGGCACCTTCACGTTTCCGTCCCTGCTCAGGGTCATTCTCTTCAGCCTGTTCGTGTTCACGATCGGCTACCGGTCCGGACCCGAGTTCTTTGCCTCGCTGAGCATCCGGACCCTGGCTCAGGTCGCGCTCGCGCTCGTGCTTGGTGGTACCGGCCTCGTCATCGTTCTCATATTTGCCCATGTGTTCGCGCTCGGTCCCGGCACCGCTTCCGGTCTTGCTGCGGGAGCCCTGACACAGTCGTCGGTCATCGGCACCGCATCTGGCGCACTAGCCCAGCTCGGACTGTCCAAAGAGTTGCTGCAGCAGCAGGACGCCAATATCGCGGCCGGCTACGCCGTCACCTACGTGCTCGGCTATATCCTTACGCTCCTGTACGTGCCGTTTGTCGCGCCGAAATTGATGGGGATCGATTTGAAAGCGGAAGCTGCAAAGCTCGAGGCGGAGCTTTCGGGCGGCAACCCGCCACAAACTGAGAATCTGCATTATCGAAAATTCCAGGCCCGCGCGTACCGGGTGTCGGCCGCGGCCGGCCGAACCGTCGGCGCCGTCGAAGACGAGATCGGCAGCCGGAGCGTGATCGAGCGGATCGTACGGCGGGGAGCTGACGTCGAGCCGCATCGCGACACGGTGCTTGAAGCGAGCGACGACATCGTCATCGCGGGTCGCACGGCGGCCATTGTCGCCGCAAAGCCGATTGTTGGCACTGAAATCGACGCCAATGAGATCCTGAAGGCTCTTCCAGGCAATGTGGTCGACGTCCTCGTTGACAATCGCAAGCTCCACGGCCGCTCCGTCAAGGACATGGCCGACCGCATCGGCGACGCCGCGCGCGGCGTGTTCCTGCGCACCTTGACGCGGATGGGACGCGAGGTCCCCCTGAGCGCCGATACCCGCGTCTATGTCGGTGACGTCATGACGCTGGTCGGCAGCACCCGCAACATCGAGCGCGCCGCCTCGCAGGTTGGACAGATTCTCCGCTCCGAAGACCGTACCGACATTGCATTCCTTGCCGCAGGCATCGCCGTGGGTCTGCTCGCCGGTCTCGCAAGCGTCAAGATCGGGTCGGTGCCCCTGACGTTGGGCGGTGGCGGTGGCGCCCTGATTGCGGGGCTCTTCTGCGGCTGGCTCCGCTCGCGCCGGCCGACGATGGGTGCAATGCCGCCCGCCGCGCAGCAAACGCTGAGCGACCTCGGGCTCGGCGGCTTTATCGCCGCGATCGGGCTCGGGAACGGCCACGCGGCCTGGGTCGCAATCCAATCGCACGGCATGCTGCTGGTGGGCATGGGCCTGGTGGTCACGCTGGTGCCGCTGATCGTGACGACCCTGTTTGCCCATCGCGTGCTCCGCATGAACCCCGTGATCATCTGCGGCGCCCTGGCCGGGGCCATGACGGTCGACGCAGCCGTGACGGGCGCCTGTGATGTTGCAGAAAGCCAGACGCCGGTGCTCGGCGTCGCCGTGCCTTACGCTGTCGGCAATGTCGTCCTGACCGTGCTTGGTCCCATCATCGTGGCCAGCACTTTCGCCGGCTGAAGGGGGCGCGCGTGAATCTCCGCCATGCTTCAACAGCGACCTACTTGGCGGCGGCCTTGAGCATCCTGGCCGGCCTTCTTGCTCCTGTACGCGCCGACGACAATGTTCGGATTCAGGAAGAGGTCTGGGCTCTGCCGCTACCGCTGCCGATGCTCGCCTATGTGGTGCGGCCCGTCGGCGACGGCCCCTTCCCGCTGGCGATCATGAACCACGGCGTGTCGCTCAAGCCCGTCGATCGCAGCTTCTTCCCGCTGGTGGAGTTCCGGGACGCCGCGAAGTGGTTTGCCAAACGCGGCTACCTCGTGGTGGCGCCCGTCGGCACCGGATATGGCGCAGCGGCCATCGACATGCCCGAGCATGGTCTCTACGGGCCATTCTTCTCCAAGGTCGGAAACTGCACCAATCCGAACTTCCACGACGCCGGGCGTGCGGTGGCGCAGGTCGATCTCTGGATCATCGACTACATGGTGGCCGAGAAACGCGTTCTGCCGAAGGATGTAATCGTCATTGGACAGTCCGCGGGCGGCTGGGCTTCCATTGCGCTCTCGAGCGCAAACCCGCCGCAGGTCAAGGCAATCATCACCTTCGCGGCTGGACGCGGCGGCCGTGTTGACGGCAAACCCAACAACAATTGCGCACCGGACAAGCTGGTCGAAGCGACTGCCGATTTCGGCCGGACCTCGCGAGTGCCAATGCTGTGGTTCTATATCGAGAATGACACGTTCTTCGGCCCTGCCCTATCGAAGCGCATGCATGAGGCCTTCACCGCGGCCGGCGGCAGGGCCGAATATCATCTGATGCCGCCCTTCGGCAGCGAAGGACACTTCTTCATCGGCTCGCCCGACACGATCCCGATGTGGTCACCGCTCGTCGAACGATTTCTTGACGCGCAGAAATAGCCGCAGAGACTGGCGTGGAGGCAGAACATGATCGACCCAACATCAATACCTTCGCCGGGCGGTACGCTCGTCTGGCTGTCGATGTTGTTCGCGGCGGCTCTTGCCGGACCAGCTTCGGCGCAGAATGCAGCCGCGCCCAAGCCGGCTCCAGAGGCGAAGTCCGCCGAAATCGCGCCTCGCGGACAGCGCGAAGCCAAGGACATCACCTATGGCGACTGGCGGAAGCTTTGCGTCAAGCCCGGCGGTGCGCCGATGCTGTGCCGAACCTCGATCACCGGCAAGTTTGCAACGGGCCAGATGGCGGTGCGCGTGGACCTGATCGAGCGCGACGGCGACCGCACTGCCCGGCTGCAAGTGTTTGTCCCCGTCGGGATGTATCTGCAACGGCCTGCCAAGCTGACCGTCGATCAGGGAAATTCCAGATCGTTGCCCTACACCTGGTGCCTGAGCAATACCTGTATCGCCGCCGACGCTGCCGATCCCAGGTTCATCGAGGACATGGAAGCCGGCAAGACTCTGGTGCTTGAGGTCACCGATTCCAACCTTTTGTCTCTGACAACATCGCTGCCGCTGGCGAAGTTTGGTTCGGTTCACAACGGCGCGCCCGCACAGACCCTGGAGCAGGACATCGAGGAATGAGCAGCGGCGGGGTCAGCCATGGTCGGCGCAGGCGCGTTCGATGGAATCGATGAGTGAGCTTGCTGCGAAGGGCTTGGCCAGATAGGCGGCGCACCCGGACTGAATCGCGGCAGCCTGATTTGCCTGGCAGTCGTTGCCGGTAATGTAGATGACGGGGACACTGGCACATTCGCTCGCGAGCCTGCGGCGGAGTGAGATACCCGACTCTCCGTTCAGATTGATATCCAGAACGATGCAGCACGCCTCTTCGATGCAGCCATACCTAAGCAGCGCAGCGGCGGAATCAAAGGCAACAGCATCAAAGCCGTGCTTTCGAAGCAGCCGCTCCAAGCTTCGGCGCATTGATAAATCATCATCCACGACGTAAATCGGCTTACGTGCAAACAATGGACCCGTCTTTCTGATTGGAAACCTGGCACTCGCGTCGCAACGACGCTCCGTGGCAAAAGTTCCTGTGCTAATCTGACGGCCAACGACGCGGGTATGTAGGCGGCCCAGGGCGAATTATGTCAATAACATTTCATATTGTCCCATCGTACAGGTCTGATCACGGACCTGACGAAGCGCACGAAAACCGGCCTGCATTACACCTTTGCCGAATCCAGAAGGCCGAGCCGCTCGGCAGTGGAAACCAATTCGGCAAACGATAGTACCTGCATCTTTGTCATCACTTGGTGGCGGTGCGCCTTCACTGTGCGTTCGGTCGTTCCGAGCTCATAGGCGATCTGCTTGTTGATTTTACCACGTACGATCAGGTCGAACACCTGTCGTTCGCGCCGCGATAGAGACCTCAAGCGAGAACGTAGCGAATCGAGCTTGCTCTGTTGGCTCCGCGCCACCTCCTGTTGAGCCATTGCCCGCTCAATCGCATCGATCAACTGCTCGGACGATACCGGCTTGGTAAGGACATCCTCCGCGCCGGCCTTGATTGCACGAACCGTCGTCGCGGTATCGGCATGTCCGGTCAGGAAGACGATCGGCAGCGGCGAACGGCGTTGGACGAGCGAGCTTTGCAACTCCGGCCCGCTCAGGCCAGGAAGCTGCACATCAAGCAAGATACATCCCGGGTGGTCGGACCCTGGCGGATCATCCAGTAACTGCTGGGCGGACGCGTAGGTCACAACTTCATACCCAGCCAGTTTGAGCCGACGCTGTATCGCCGTCCGAAAGGATGCGTCGTCGTCCACGACATATACGAAGCCGGACAAGCTTTTTTCCCTCGATGGGTACTTCAAATGCAGAAAGACCAGAAATGCAGAAAGACCAGACGTGCCGTTGATGCCTGAGCAAAGCAGCCCAATTGGGATGCCACAACCGGGAACGAAGCGTCCGTTGTCGGCATATTGCCGCACTATCCGACAGATACTCTGACGGATTCTCAGTCAGCGCATCGAACCCCTCCTGTACCTTGGTACAATGCACCTACAGACAATGGTTGAAAACCCCAATAATCGCCTAAACAACCTTCGCGGGAAGCGGATTTTCGGCGGCTCCTTATTCCCACGATGGAAATACCGCGTCACCATTAGTTCGGGAGTTGGCCATGTTCGTTCGCACCGCTGCCGACACGTCCTCGCGGCTTCATTCGCTCCGCGAGCTAGGGTTAAACACCGATTCAAATCCGATCATCAGTCTAAACGAGTTTACCTATAAGAAGGGCTCCGAAGTCTACGGCGAAAAGGAGCCGGCAGAGTACGTCTATCAGGTGAAGAAGGGCGCTGTGCGGAGCTACAAGCTGCTGTCGGACGGCCGACGCCAGATCGGCGCATTTCATCTTGCGGGCGACATCTTCGGGCTGGAAAACGGCAGTGCGCACAGGTTCACGACGGAAGCGATCGTCGATACCACGGTTCGCCTGGTGAGGCGCCAAAGCCTCGAGCTGGTCGCGCAGGACGACGCCGTGGTGGCTCGTAACCTGCTGAGCATGACCACGACCAACCTTCAGCATGCGGAAGACCACATGCTGCTGCTCGGCCGCAAGACGTCGCTGGAGCGGGTCGCAGCCTTCCTGATCGAGATGGACAAGCGGCTGACGGCCGCCGGGATCATGGCGCTGCCGATGTCGCGGCGTGATATCGCCGACTATCTCGGACTAACGCTGGAAACCGTCTCCCGCGCACTATCGCGGTTGCATGAGCTCGGTATCCTCGGCTTCATCGGAAACACTCAGCGCCAGATCGTGCTTCTGGACAGGCTGAAGCTCGCTAGCCTCGATCTCCAGAACTAGACTTAGGTGCCGCAATCGCAGCGAGATGTTCAACCGTCTTGCGCAGCACCTCGAAAAGAACTGCGGTCGACCAACCAAACATCAGGATGCCGTTCATCGCTGTCATGGGTCCCGTCAGCCGCCACCCCATCGCGGGCGTGATGTCCCCATAGCCCAGAGTGGTGTAGTTCACGAAGGTGAAATATAGCAGATCGCTCCCCGGAGGCGCCGCGCCGACCGTCGCATAGGCGAGCGCCCAAATCAGAACCTCGACGGTGTGCGCGACCATCAAAATGACAGCAGTGGTGACCATCACGGCCATCAGGTGCGACCGGGGCCGCGCCGTGTGCTTCAATCCGGCGGTACGAGCGATGTCGATGGCCGCAACGGTCACCAGCGCATGAATCATGATGTTGATCACGCTGATCAAGGTACCGAGCAGGAATTGGACCGCCATTGCGAGCTCCCTCAGACGCTGCCGGCGTTTGGTTGGTCAGCCCTGCCATCCGGCCCGCGGTATGATGCGGGCGTTTGACGCAGATCAACGTGCCGCGGGCGTGTACGCTCGGCACTGCGGCCGCCAAGACCCCCGATCATGACGCTCAGCTTGCCACCCTCGAGCCACCCTTCAACAGCAGCGCCAGCGTGTGCCTAGCGATCATGAGATCCTCGTCGGAGGGCACGATGTAGACTGGGATGCGGCTCGCTGGAGACGAAATCAGCCGCGATTGCAGCGCGTTCTCTTTCGCATCGAGCTTGACACCGAGCCATGCGAGCTGCTCCGCCACGCGCGAACGGAGCAATGCGGAGTTGTCGCCGACCTCTGCCGTGAAGACGAACGCGTCAAGACCCTGCAACGCAGCTGCGAGCATGCCCGCGCTGAGACCGATTCGGTAAACGAAATGATCGATGGCGAACTTCGCGCTCGCGTCCTTACTTGCTTCGAGCTGACGCATATCACCGCGCCCCACGACTTTCGGATCGATTTGCCCCGCTCGCACGTCCATCGGCAATCCGTCAAGCGCGGTGAAGGCCATTGTGCTTTCTACGCTCAGTCCACCGCTGAGCGCGCACATCGATGCCTCGCTCCCGAGACGCGCGACTATCACCCGTTTCATCGCGATTTCCGGCGCAATCCTAGGCAAGGCCTTCGCAATATATTCGTAAGTGAGACCATGAAATCCGTAGCGCCGCACGCCCTCGGCATAGAGCTGACGAGGAATGACATAATCGTCGGCGGCCGCGGCACGCGTTCGGTGAAATGCGGTGTCGAAGCAGGCGACCTGCGGGAGCGCCAGGAAATTCACCAGGATCGAACGGATAGGCGCCAGATTGTGCGGTAGGTCAAACGGCGCCAACGCGGTCAACCGCTCCAGGCACGCCAGGACTTCGTGATCGATGAGGACCGGCCGATCATGCTCCGCAGCGCCGTGCGCGACGCGGTGCCCGACTGCAATGGGGTGGATATGAAGCTCATCCCGCAACCAGGCGCCGGCAATGTCCATCGCGGCCGCAATATCCTGCACTGCTTCGACTGGGTAAGCGCGATTGGCGAGCGGACCGCCGCCAGCCTTGCTCGCCCGCAGACGCGGACAGCGCCCGATGCCGTCCAACCGCCCCTTGAGCCGCTGCCGTAGCCTGCCTTCTCCTTCGACAGAGTAGATCTGGAATCGGAGATCAGAAGAGCCGGCATTGATGACAAGGATGGTATCCATGGCACTCACATCGCCCTCATTGGAGCATGCCAAAGCCCTGCATCAACACCGGCGGTCACAATAGAAGGACCAGGCGGGCCAGACATTTCCACCACCACCTCGACGTCTTGTCGAATCGCCTTGCCTGAAAGGCTCGGTCGAATTGATATCGGTCAACGCTCGATCGCCAATTTGGCAGGCGCAGCCCGTTCGGTACGTATCCAGGCCACCGTCAGCTCCCAGACCACCGACAGAATGATCGGTCCGATGAAGAGGCCGATGATCCCATGGAAGAGAGTTCCTCCGATCACCCCGATCAGGATCACGAGCGCTGGCGTGGTCAGGCCGCGGCCCATGACAAGCGGTTTCAGGATGTTGTCGAGCACCGATACGATCACGAAAAACACCGTCAGCAGGAGCGCGATCGGAAATTCCTTGTCGGTCCAGATCCAGATGATGACCGGCAGGATCACGATGGCCCCGCCGATCTGCACGATCGACAGCAACAACACCACAAATGCCAGCAGCCCCGCGCTGGCGATGCCGGCTAGCTTGAAGCCTATACCCGCCAGCAATGCCTGGATGATAGCGACGCCGATCACGCCTTGGGCCACCGCACGGATCGTGGCACCCGCCAGGTCGAGAAAGTGCTCGCTCTGGTCCGGCACGACGCGCGACAGAAAGCTGCGCCCCGCAGCAACGAGCTGAGGTCCATACGGAAACAGCACCCCGGCCACCGCCACCGACAGCAGGAACTTGACGGTTCCCACCCCGGCATTACCGGCAAATCCGAGCAAGGTTGCCGCGAATGGCTTCAGGTAGGGCACCACTGCGCGCAAGAGCGACCGGAGATTGGTCGTCGCTTGGTCCCAGAGATCGAAGAGCTGAGGGCCGACGACGGGCCAATCCTTGAGAGATTGCGGCGGCGAAGGCACATGCAGTTCGCCAGCCGTCACCTGGGCGGCAAGGTCGGTGATCCCGTCGACCGCGCCCATGCCCAGCCAGGTCGCGGGCCCGATCACCACAGCAAGATTGACGAGAGTAAGGATCGTCGCTGCAAGCTTCGGTCGGTCACCGAGAATGTCACTGAGGCGCCGAAACACCGGATTCAGCGCAGCGGCGAGCACGACACTCCAGGCCAATATGGGCACGAACGGGCGGACCAGGAGGAGCGCCCAGATGAGCAACAGCCCCAGCAACCCCAGCCGGATGAGAAGCTGGATGATCTCGTCTCCAGAGAAGACCTGGCGGAGTGTTTTCACGGACGCGCCTTCAGCTCTTGCCGCGCATGCTGAGGCGAACTAGCCCCTGCTCTCGCTCAGCGGGCTTGATCCAGATCAAGCGTCACGGCTCTCCTCCGGCTGAGGTCCGCACGGGTTTAGCTCACGCTCGGCCTGAAACACTTTTAGCGATCGCAACATTTCATGTGCACGGTCATGCCGCCGGCGCGAAGGAATCTCTTCCTAGCCGGTCAGTCGAGGTTTCAACCACGTGGAGGACATGATGAGGTTCATCAAAGCAGCATTTGCAGCAATTTTTACTGTCGCGAGCGCCATGATTTCTGTCCCCGGAAGCGAAGCGGCGCCTTTGCCCACCAACGTCGGTGCGATGAGAGCCACGCTTGATAGTGACGTGGTGAAAGTGCGCTACGGAGGCTTGGGTTATCGTGGCGGATGGGGCGGAGGCTACCGCGGAGCGGGATTGGGCTATCGTGGTTTGGGGTATCGCGGCGTCGGCTACGGCTACAGAGGTTACGGCTACAGGGGCTACGGATATAGAGGCTACCGTGGCTGGGGCGCCGGCGCAGTGGTCGCGGGCGCCGTCGTCGGTGGCGCGATCGCAAGCTCCGGCTACTATGGTGCATATCCCTCCTACGGCGGCGGATACTCCCCTTACGGCGGAGGATACGGCTATGATTATTGTCCGCCCAGTGCCTACAGCGCCTACGGAAGCTATGGCGGTTATGGCGGCTACTACGCGAGACGGAGCTACTATTCCGGCTGGTAGATCTGCCTCGGATTCTCCTGAGCACGCGCTCTTGACGGCAGGGCTCATCTTCGCGAGCCCTGAATGCGCCAACGCGGCCGTATACTGCCAGTATGTGGACTATCCCGCGCATTGCGTCGTGAGACCGGGCGCGGTCCTGGGAGTGCGTCCCGTCGCGCGGGCTGCCGCACGAGAAGCGGTGCGGCCCGGCACTCCGACCAACCGCGGCGGTCTGGTCGACCGCGCCGGCAGACGCTGACTGACTTGCGCGATAAAACCAAAAAAATGAGGGCCGACATGACTGCCGGCCCCCTGAAGACGTCAGACCCTGGAGAGCTCAGTACCTCGCGACGACCGGGTTGGCCCCTCCGAAGCGGTAGTTAAAGCGCACGGTGAGCATATCCACGTCCTGGGTGATCCGGTCGTTCACGAAAGCAGCAAGTCGCGGATCAGCGACCGTGAACGAATTATTCCGGTGCCCCATGAACAGATGGTCGTATTCAAGCCCCACCGACCAATTCGGGGTGAAGCCATACTCGAAGCCAACACCAATGACGCCACCCCAACGGGTTGCACTTTGCGCGGCGAGTTCGGCGCCGGACGCAGTATCAAGCACGCTGAGACGATTGTCTGTTACCGCAGCGCCGCCCTTCACGTAGAACAGTGACGCATTCCAGGCGTAGCCGATCTGGCCGGTGAAGAGGCCGATGGCACTCGTTTTCGCGCGCGTGGAGAGCGTCGGATTGAACAGGCTGACGCGCTGGTTACTGAGATCCGCCCAATCGCCCTGAGCCTCCAGGCCAAACACCCACTGGCTGGCCTGCCAGCGATAACCGAGCTGGCCACCGATAACACCACCGGAACGATCGCGGCAGCCAGAGGCGACGGCGACTCCAGCCGCGTCAAGGAAATCCACGCAGTTGTGGTTCTGCGCCCAGCCACCATTGCCGCCGATGTAGAACCCCGTCCAATTGTAGATCGGAATGATCGGTGCCGGTGGAGGCGCCTTTACGGCCATATCGGCAGCCATGGCGGTCCCCGCCGTGCACAGCGCCACCAGACCAACGGTTGCTAGTAAAAGTCTTTTCATCATGCTCTCTCCTTGCCGGCCGCTTTTGATTGCTCGAACGGCGGCTTGTTGCACTGCAATCATCCCCCAACTTCCAGCTGAAACTCTACGGGCGACGGCACAAACTCCACGTGCCATAATGGCAACACTCAAGACATTTCGCACGCGACATCGGCATGAGCACCAAGACATGCTGCCTATTTCTCCGGTTCGCGCTTGTCATCGTGGCCGCCAACCTCGTCACCTCGGTCTGGCTCTATCCAAGACGGAATGTCGCTCGAGGGAATCAGCCGTCGCGGCAAAAAGGGATTGAGCGTGCCTGCAAACACGATCAATCCCTCATTGAATTTCTCTCGCGCGAAAGCCCGCGCCTCGGCTTCGCTCTCGAATGTGCGTGTCTCCCGTGGACTTCGCCGCTTCGGCAAGGTCCCACGCTTGTGCACCTCGAATGTGACGTACCAGGTCTGCGGCATCCGCCAGCTTCCGGATCGCGATCAGGCAGACATCTGCCGGCGAACGATGATCGGTGAGAGCATGTTGACGTCCTAGTTGCGCCGCTCTTCACGGCGCTCCGTGCGCCCTGTACGCCTTTCCTGGCGGCGTTCAGTCCGGCCCCTGCGCCGTTCCTGACGCCGCTCGTGGCGGCCTCCGCGCCTCTCCTGGCGTCGCTCCATGCCGATCGTTTGCGCCGGCGCTTCTGTTCCTAACAGCACCGTGCCGGATGCCGCCAATCCGAGTACAGCGGCCCATCCGAGCAATGAAAGAGCGCCGCGACGATCGATTCGTTCAGACCTTGACGTTTCACTCATGTCAGTTACTCCCGTTCTTCAAGGACCTTTGATTGGGCAATGCCTCGACGTGCACGCGCTGCTAGTATCAATGGCCGGCGCCCCACTCCGAAGATGCGATCGAAGACGCTCACCAAACCTGGTTGCCAAACCAGCCGTACTGCGGCGGCCGCGCGACGAGCCGAATATTTTTTTCGATGTGCCTCCTCGCACTTTTGTTCTGACGCTGCGGCTTCACATCAGCCTTTGTCGACGGACGCGCTGGCGGTCGTTCGGCATCGAGCGGTCCTAGCTGAGCAAAGGCCTCGCGCACGCGCGTCTGTGGGAGGTCGGCGCCTGGCAGGGCACCAAGCTCGACCTTGGCGATGTCGGTTGCGACAATCCTGGGCAGGCTAGTGTCGAGAACGACCCGCTCGGGCAATTTCCAATCGGAATGGATGCGGATGGTGGCGGAGCGCGCAGCTCCACCGTGGATCGCAGGCCGATCCGGCACCAGGGCGTCCGCAACGAAGAGCATCGCGAGCAACGTACCGCCCACATAGAACAGATATCGCGAGATGGGCATTGTCGGCGCCATTGCCGCCGCAGATCTTCGTCTGGCAAGCAACGGGCCACGGCGGCAGGATTGGCGAAGTAATGCAACCCGCATGGGCATGGCTGCCTAAATCGAGCGGCCGTTGCTTCCGCCGCGGCGCCCCTGGTGAGCACTTGCTGCGGCATGAGCGGCGCTTCGTCGGTAGGCGCACGCACGCTGCAGCGAACTAATGTTCACCGTGTCCGAACGCGGCGTCGCTTGAGCCAGATCAACGAATTGAATTTTCGCAACACCGCCTCGCGCAATATCGCACGGCTCAGTCAGTGGCCGTGACATGCCCCTTGGTACAATGGCCGGAAGGGCAATTGCAGAGATGTGGCACGCAACGCAGAATTCTCACCGCGTACATCGAGCTTCTGGCAGGGAGGGCCGATGATGAGTCAATTCGAACTGAGTTCGCGCGCAGCACTTTGCCGGCAGCTTGCAAGCCAGGATCCGGCAAACCAAACGGTCTGGATGGCCGAGGCAAGAAGTTGGTCAACCTTGGCGGCCGAGAGGCTTCATGATG
Organism: Bradyrhizobium sp. WSM1417; assembly: GCF_000515415.1. NCBI lineage: Bacteria > Pseudomonadati > Pseudomonadota > Alphaproteobacteria > Hyphomicrobiales > Nitrobacteraceae > Bradyrhizobium > Bradyrhizobium sp. WSM1417. Next base: position 4,036,466 of record NZ_KI911783.1, on the reverse strand, counting down.
AGCACCGATTGAAGGGTGGCATCACCGCCAGACTGTTCTTCGCGTTCAGCAAATTGGTCGAGGCGCAACACGAGCCCACGAACGAAACAGCAGACATGATGAAGAGCAGGTCGAGAGGCGTCATGCCGTCTCGGAGCTTGTCGCCGACTGCATGACGCATTCCAGCGAGAAGCGTTCGCACGATTGCATACTAGGCTCCAAGTGAGAGAGGGCCGAGATCCCACGTGACAGCTCGCTTCTGATGTGTTCCCGCGCGCTGCACTTATCGGACGTCAGAGCGTCGTCATCCAGATTCACTTAACTTGATTCGAACTTGCCCTGGCAAAGTCGAAGACGAAGCGGATGCGATTTGTTTGAATCCCTTGATCTAAAGCAAGCTGCCGCCCTGGTGCTGCGTTGGTCTTGTGACGCTGGAGTTCATTTTTGGAGAAGGTCCATGAAATCAACGAGCGCAAGGAAGATTGCCGTTGCCGCCCTCGTATGCGGAACGACGTTCGCCATCGGCTGGAACGACCAAGACGGAATTTCGCTGGGGCTCGACAAGGCGCAAGCGGCGACGCGATTGTACGTCACTCCCTATAATCGCGGACACTACTACACTAACGAGAGTCTGCCCTGGTACGCCGTGCGAGCCTATTACTTCGGCGGGCCGTGGAGCTACGGCTATAGCGGCTGGACCGACTATGCGGCGCGCAACGGCATCGGGTGCGTCCCAGGTTCGTTGGTGAAGGGCGGCGATGGCATCATGTACGTGTGCCAATAGAGCTTGATGATGGCGCGATGGGCGGCGCTCATTAAGCCGCCTCTCGCGCTAATCTGCGCTCAGGGGATCGACGGCTGAGGGGAAGGATATCATGACCTATGTTCTGGTCGTCATCAGCTGGCTCGGCGTCGCGAATGGCGCCGTCATATCGACACAAGAGTTTTCAAGCGCAGAGCGTTGCGAAGCAGCCCGGACGGCACTGATGGAATACGCGAAAGCGCGCAGCAGCGACGAGACACTGAGGCCGCTCTGCATGCAGAAATAAAGGGTCGAAGAAGCTGTCGCCGCCCGCATTCTGCTGGAAGCGCTTTCGCGTGTTGCCCGCGCTTACCAGCTGCATCGTTTTCTTGCGATTCCTTGACCTTGATCAATGGTCCGAGCACCAGACCATGGAGCGATCCCAATTCACTCTCACAAGACGGAGACTATCATGAAGCGTGGTTTGGTCACAAAGCTATCACTCGCGGTTGCCGTGGTCGCCCTCGGAGTGTCCGGCTCGATCGACTGGTCGGTGGACGAAGGCCTTTCGCTCTCGCTCGGCCGGGCTGAAGCACGAGTCGGGCGGCCCTTGACACCCGTATCAGTCGCCGGCGTAGCACGGCGCACCACCAGGCGCGCGGTCGTCGGCGGCGCGGCCGTCGGTGCAGCCGCTGTCGGCACGGCATGTGTCCGCGTTCTGGTCAATGGCAGCTACGTCTGCCGCTGATAGCCCTCGTTGCCGGCTCCGAACATCGCATCCTGCCAGATATTTTTTTCGGCAGGATGTGCGGATCAGGTTTCGGAACGCGATTGGCGTTGCCACATGCGAGCGGCGATGTACCGACCAAATCCTCGTTGGGCCACTGTAGATTTTTCAGTCTCCCAGCGGCCCTTTGGCGTCCCCGTCGCTCCCCTTCAGCAACTCGTATTTGATCCGCCGCATGCGTGCCTGGGCTTCGAGCGGCTTGCAATAGGCAGTTGACGCTGCGAGTAGATCGATGGTGGCGAGAAATGCATAGCGCGACGCCGTCGGCTTGAGCGCGTCGGGCGCTTCCGGCACGTGCACACCAAGCGCAATATCGGCGATTGAAGCCAGCCTGCTTTGCGGCTTGGTAATTGCAACCACCAGGGCGCCGTATTGCTTGGCGATAGTTGCTGCCTCGATCACTTCGTTCGCTGCACCGGTGGTCGAGATGGCAACGACGACGTCATCCCGCCCGAAGGTCGCGGCGATCATGCGCATCAAGCTCGGATCGGAGGCATGCGAGACGGCGATCCCCAGACGAAAGAACCGGTTCTGAACTTCCGCCGCCGCAAGAGTGGAACCGCCCCCCACCCCGAACGCTGCAAGTTTCGAACAGCGCGAAATAGCTTCGGCAGCCCTCTCGATGTCCTCCTTGCGAAGTCCTTCCTCGGCAGCGGCAATTGCACGACGAATTTCCTGAAACACTGACCGCCAGAGCGCGGGGCGCGCCAGATCGGTCCCGACATGCAGGGGAGGCTCAACGTAAATCCGCCCAACCGCCATTGCTTGAGCCAGCCTCATCTTGAGGTCGCGGACGCCCCGGCAACCGACGGAGCGGCTGAACCGGGTTACCGTCGGCTCGCTCACGCGCGCCCGGCGGGCCAGCTCGGAATTGCTGGCGTGAACGGCAAACTCCATATCGGCCAGCAGCACCGTGGCAACGCGCTGCTCCGACGGGCTGAGGCTTGGAGCGCTCTGCCTGATAAGGGAGATGATGTCGCCGGCCACGACATTGTCGTCGCCCGACGGCTTCGAGATCGCGGCACCAACGGCTCTCGCCGGATGATTTCGCTTTGCACGCACCATTGCCTGCCCTTCCCCAGGTCAGATCCACCTGCGCTCTTGGCACGAAGCTGCCGTAAGAAACCTTCAGCATCGACCAAACGTATATCGGCATGCCCCATCAATAACAGCATTTTCCGCTTGATAATTGCCAAATTGTGTATGTAACTTTCGAACAACCAATAGCGTGCCATCAGCCAACAGCTGAAAGGCACATCCCCTGCACCGGGAAGCAGGCGGTCAACAAGGCGGGAGGGCGATCATGAGATACGGTCCAAGTGTCTTGATGCGTGGCGTCGTGGGGCTGGCCACCGCGTCATTCTTGCTTGCGCAGGCCAATGCCGCCACCCTGCTGCGCGAAGCCACCATCGGAGAACCGCCGCCGCTCGATGTCATGCTGACGACAGCCGACGTTGCGTCGGTCATCGGCCGCCACATCTTCGAGACCCTGTATGCGCTGGATTCGACCTATACGCCGCGTCCGATGCTGGCCGAGAGCGATCGCTCGGAAGACGGCGGTCGGACCATCGTCCTCAAGCTCCGCGAAGGTGTCATCTTCCACAACGGCAAGGAGATGACTGCCAAGGACGTGGCCGCCTCAATGACGCGATGGGGCAGTTTCGGTGCGCGCGGCAAGCTCCTGATGGCGGCGGCTACGTCGGTCGAGGCGACTGGAAAGTATGAAGTCACGCTGAAATTGTCCGCGCCGAACGGCGCCTGGAAGGCTCTCATTGCGGACGTCAATGGCGGTCTTGCGATCTATCCGGAAGACATAGCCGCTAAGGCGGGGAACCGGCCGATCGAGCAAAAGGACTATATCGGCACCGGGCCTTACAAGTTCGTGGAGTGGCGGCCGAACCGCTATGTCGAGGTGGAGAGGTTCGACGGCTACAAGCCGGTGAAGGAAAAGGCCGACGGCTTCGCCGGCGCCCGCGTTGCGAGCTTCGACAAGATCCGGTTCATTCCGGTGCCTGACGTCGGCACGCGCGTGAGCGGCGTGCAGGCGGGCGACTACGACTATGCGGAAATGATCTCCGGTGATCTATACGAGTCCCTGAGCAAAGATCCATCGGTTCAGGTGCAGCGTACCAACGCGCCGATTTTCGGCCTTTTCTTTATGAACTCGAAGCAGGGCATTCTGAAGGAGAATTACAAGCTCCGCCGCGCCATCCAGACCGCGCTGGACAAGTCGCAGGCACTGCGCGTCGCCTTCGGTCCCAAGGACCTGTGGAATGCTGAAGGATCGATCTTTCCCAACGGCACACCCTGGTACTCGAGCGAAGGCGTCTCCAATTACAGTGCGCACGACCCGAAGAAGGCCAAGGAGCTCGCAAAGGAGGCGGACTACACGGGGACGCCGATCCGCCTGCTGGTCTCGACGAACTACCAGGCACACTATGACGAAGCCTCGGTCTTCACCCGCCAGCTGGCCGATGCCGGGATCAATGTTCAGATGATGGTCGTCGATTGGGCGACCCTTCTGAAGATGCGGGGCCAGCCGGAACAGTGGGACATCTTTGTCACCCACCATTCCTTCGCGCCTGATCCGTTGCTGCTCACGTTCCTCAATGCGAGCTATCCCGGCTGGTGGGACAGCCCCGAGATCGGCTCGCTTAGGGCCGAGTTGATCAACACGACCGATCCAGCCGCGCGCAAGTCGACATGGGACAAGATCCAGTCGCTGATCTATGAGCAGGTACCGGTGATGAAAGTAGGCGATGCCTACACCTATGACATTGCTTCTCCCAAGCTCAAGGGGCTCAACCCAAACGGGCCCGTGTTCTGGAATGTGTCCACGAAGTAAGGACGGGCAATGAGGCCGCGAAGACTGTCGAGCGCCGGCGCCGGCGCGCATCGTTGCCGCTGACCAGGCGCCCACCACATGTGGTCTTACGCATTCAAGCGTGCAGGAACGACGGCGGTGACGCTGCTGGCAGCGTCCATCATCATCTTCGCGTTCATCCATATCGTGCCGGGTGACCCGATCTACGTTCTGCTCGGTGACACCGCGACCCCCGACCAGATCGACGCCTTGCGACACCAACTCGGTCTCGACCAACCGATCATCCTGCAATATCTCACTTGGGCCGGCCATGTGCTTGAGGGCGACCTCGGGCGGTCGATCTTCTTCCAGGCGCCCGTGCTGTCGGTGATAGCCGATGGCGCCGAGACCAGCACCTTGCTCGCCACCATGACGATGATCTGGGTTGCGGTCATCGGCGTGCCGATCGGAATGATTGCGGCGGTCCGGCACGGCACGTGGCTCGATCAGGGATTGTCCGGTGGGGCGATGCTGATGGCCTCGATACCCACGTTCTGGGTCGGACTCTATCTGATCCTGATCTTTGCCGCCTGGCTCGGCTGGTTTCCGAGTTCCGGTTATCCGTCGATCTTCGAAGGCGGTGTCGTCAATCTCCGCTATCTCGTCCTGCCCAGCCTGGCGCTTGCGGCTCCGAATGCCGCTTTGATCCTGCGGCTGACGCGCGCCAGCATGCTCGACGTTTCCCGCGAGGACTACGTGCGCACGGCGCGTGCAAAGGGAATCCGGCCGTGGCAGGTCGTGCGCCGCCACATCTGGCGTAATGCACTCCTGGCGGTCGTGTCCGCATTCGGCTTCACCTTCGCCGCGCTGCTGTCCGAAGCGGTGGTGACCGAAACCGTGTTTGCCCTGCCCGGCATCGGCCGCCTCGTCGTTCAGTCGATCCTTCGTCGAGACTACCCTGTGATCCAGGGAGTCATCCTGGTCATCGTGGTGGTTTATCTCCTGATCAATCTGATTGTCGATCTGAGCTATCGTCTGCTCGATCCGCGGGTTGAACTTCAATGAGCAGCAACAGCGTGACATTGTGGCTCAAGCCGTTCATCGCCCGCCCGATTGCGTTGGCCGGGCTCGGGGTTCTTCTGGCGACCGTGCTCGCCGCGATCTTCGCACCGTGGCTGTCGCCTTACGATCCGTATGCCATCGATCCCGTGATCCGCCTGACGCCCCCGAACGTGACCCACTGGTTCGGCACCGACCAATTCGGCCGGGATACCCTGTCGCGCACCATTCATTCAGCACGCATGGCACTTCTGATCGGCTCGGGCGTGGTCGTCTTCGCTCTCGCGACAGGCGTTCCGGCCGGCGTGCTTTCCGCTCTGTTCCCGCGGCTGGGTCACCTGCTGATGCGCATGGTCGACGTGCTGATGGCCTTCCCGACTCTGCTTCTGGCGCTCGGCCTGATTGTCATCTTGAGCCCGAGTGTGGCCACCGTCATTCTGGCCATCGGGATCGGCTACATGACGACGACGACCCGCATCGTCTATGGACTGACACTGCGCTTGCGCGCGGAAACCTACGTCGAGGCGTCTCGCAGCATGGGCGCCGGAGCGGCGTGGCTCATCAGTCGGCACATCTTGCCGAACCTGGTCTCACCACTTCTCGTGCAGGCCAGCTTCGTCTTCGCGTTCGCGCAGCTCGGCGCGGCTTCACTCGATTTCCTGGGCCTCGGCGCCCCGCCGGACATTCCGAGCTGGGGCAATATGCTCGCGGAATCGCGGACCTTCATCACGCGCGCTCCGTGGCTGCTCTTCTTCCCGGGTATGATGATCGTGGCGACGGCATTTTCTCTGAACCTGGTCGGCGATGCATTGCGGGATCGACTCGATCCGCGGTTCCGTCAAGTCTTTGGTGAGAAGGGTTAGGCCGTGCTGACAGTTTGCGACCTTACCGTGTCAGTGGGGCCGGAAACCGCGCCGATCGACATCGTCGCGGGCGTGTCCTTCGGGTTGGCCAAGGGCGAGATCCTAGGCCTCGTCGGCGAGTCCGGTTGCGGAAAGAGCATGACCTCGCTTGCGGTCATGGGATTGCTGCCGCAGCCCGGCCCCCGGGTCCGAGCGGGGCGGGTCCTGTTGGAGGGCTGCGACGTAACGCAGCTGCAGCCCTGGCAACGTGTCGAAGCGGGCCACGGCCGCATGGCAATGATCTTTCAGGAGCCGATGACCTCACTCAACCCGGTTCGTCGGATCGGCGATCAGATCGCGGAAGCCGTGCGCGTGCATGAGGGAATTCCGGGTGCAGCGGCACTGGTCCGTGCGCGCGAACTGCTCGAGCTGGTACGTATGCCCGACCCCAAAATGCAGCTGTCCGCGTATCCGCATCAATTGTCCGGAGGCCAACGCCAGCGGGTCATGATCGCGATTGCGCTTGCCTGCAGACCACAGGTGCTGGTCGCCGATGAACCGACCACCGCGCTGGATGTCACCATACAGGTTCAGATTCTCGGACTGTTGCGCGAGCTCTGCAACCGGCTGGATATGGCGATATTGTTCATCACCCACGACATGGGAGTCATTGCGCAGCTCGCCGATCGCGTAGCTGTCATGTACGCCGGCCGGATCGTGGAAACCGCGGCAGTCGATGCGCTGTTCGGCGAACCGCGTCACCATTACACCCGCGGACTGATGGATTGCATGCCGTCGCGAAATTCCGGCGCGCGCCGGCTGCCAACCATTTCTGGTCAGCCGCCGCTGCCAGGTACGGTCGCTGCTGGCTGCGTGTTTGCCTTGCGTTGCGCAGCGGTGCGCGATGAGTGCCGCGTGGCGACCCCGCCTCTCCTTGAGGCCGCCCAAGGGCACGAGGTGCTCTGCGCATTTCCGCTGGCCGGCGGGGAGCTGCCATGAGCGGCAATGCCATCCTCGACGTCCGGGACATGATGGTCTCGTTCAGTGCCAGGCGAGCCGGTCGGAAATACCGGGTGCAGGCGGTGGATGGTGTATCGCTGTCGCTAGCCGAAGGCGAGGTCCTCGGGATCGTCGGCGAGTCCGGCTGCGGCAAGACCACGCTGGGCCGCACCCTCGTCGGGCTGGTCCAGCCCGACAGCGGCAACATCAATTTGAAGGGAACCGAAGTGATCGGAGCCGGCGGCTCCGGCCTGCGCGAGATGCGTCTGAGCGTCCGGATGGTTTTCCAGGATCCCAATGCATCGCTCAACCCGCGGCGCGCAATTGGAGATTCGGTGGCAGAGGCGGCCGACATCAGCGGCTTCTTCAAGAGCCGCGGCGAGCGTAGCGTGGCCATAGCTGCCACCTTGACGGCCGTCGGGTTGAACCCGTCTTTCGCCGCTCGCTACCCTTACGAACTGAGTGGCGGGCAACGGCAACGGGTCGGAATCGCACGCGCCATTCTTCCCGCGCCCTCCATCATCGTCGCCGACGAGCCGGTCTCCGCCCTCGACGTTTCCGTGCAGGCCCAGGTGCTCAATCTGATGATGGATCTGCGTGACCAATTGAGACTGTCGATGCTCTTCATCTCGCACGACCTTGGCGTGATCGGACAGATCAGCAGCCGCGTTGCTGTCATGTATATGGGCCGGATCGTGGAGCAGGCCGGGACGCGGACGGTGCTGGATCATCCGCTCCATCCCTATACGCGCGCGTTGGTGGCAGCAATTCCGAAGCCGGATCCATCGAAGCGGATCCAGGGCGCGATCGAAATGGGTGAACCGCCAAGCCTCTTCACGCGGCCGCGCGGCTGTGCATATGCGCCCCGCTGTCCAATGGCCAGCGATCGCTGTCTCGTCGATGTGCCACGACTTCGATCTGCCGGCGCGGACGGTCGGACAATCGCCTGCCACAACGTTTAACCAGCGAGTGCTGCGCGCAGCGAAATGACGCAACGCGTACAATCGATTCATCCTCTATTCGAGCGATCCCATTCCGCAGCCGCAGTCAGCGGCAGTCGCGACAGCCATGCGGCAGGCGGGTGCAAATCGGGAAGCCTGATGCCTGTTGCACCGCGATGTTAATCGCGACGCAACATTCAAAATGAGACTGCCCGTTAAGCCGCGTACGGCTCCGGCACGTGCACTGTATCCGAGTTCGGTTAGCCTCCCTGTCAAGAACCGTTGGCCTTGCCCGAACGCCGCACCGCGCGGCGGACGCGCCAAGGCGCGGTGAAAAACAGTGATAAGAACGCCCAGGGAGGAGAGCAATGTTGAAAGGCAGTCTAGGACTGATCGCGTTGAGCAGCCTGTTACTTTCGGGCACCGCCTTCGCACAGGAGAAGATCAAGGTCGGCGTCACCGCGACGCTCGAAGGTACGTACACCGTGCTCGGCGAGGACGGTATCCGCGGCTTCCAGACGGCCCTCAACGTCCTCGGCAAGAAGGTCGGCGACAAGGAACTCGAATTTGTCATCGCCTCGACCGACGCGACGCCGGACTCCGCCGTGCGAGCCGTGCGCAAGCTGATCGAGCAGGACAAGGTACAGATCCTGCTGTCGCCGCTCTCTGGCGACGAAGGCATCGCGGTCAAGAATTTTGCAAAGACCCATCCTGAACTGACCTTCATCAATGCCGCCTCCGGGGCCCAGGAAACGACCTATGTCGATCCGGCTCCGAACTTTTTCCGCTACAACATGGACGGCGCGCAATGGCAGGTGGGCCTCGGCAAATACGCTTATGACCAAAAGAAGTATCGCAAGATCGCGACCGTCGGCGAAGACTACTCCTTCATCTATACGCAAGTGTTCGGCCTCGTGCTCGAGTTCTGCGGTGCTGGCGGACAGGTCACCAACCGGCAATGGGTGCCGCTCGGCACCAAGGACTTTGCCTCGGTTATCGCCGCACTGCCCGACGACGTCGATGCAATCTATCTCGGCCTCGGCGGCGCCGACGCCGTCAACTTCCTGAACCAATACCAGCAGGCCGGCGGCAAGGCGCATCTGATGGGCGGCTCGATCATGATCGACCAGACCATCCTGTCGTCCAAGGGAAACGCCAAGAATGCCCTGATTGGCACGCTGGCCGCGAGCGGCCAGGCCGACACCTGGGAGAACCCGAGTTGGCAGAAGTTCGTGAAGGACTATCAGGACGCCTTCCCGCCCAACAAGCGCTTCCCGAGCCCATCACTGCTCGCCACCAACTATTATGGCTCGACAATGGCGCTGATCCTGGCGCTGCGTCAGGTCAACGGAGATCTCTCCAACAATCAAGCCAAGTATAAGGAGGCCCTTGCCAAGATCGAACTCGACGCACCCAACGGCAAGATCAAGTTGGACTCCAACCGCCAGGCAATCGGCACCAACTTCGTCACCGAGGTCGTCGACGACGGCAAGGGCGCGCTGTTCTCAAAGGTCGTGAACGTGATCCCGAACGTCAACCAAACGCTGGGCTACGATCCTGCGGTGTTCGCCAAGATCGGTTTGCCGAGCCGCACAGTACCGGAATGTAAGAAATACTGACCTATTCTCATTCGCGAGCGATGACCGGCCGGGGAGAGATTTGCCAGAAGCGCGACACGTGCGCCCTTGCATTCTCTCCCCGGTTGTTGAACGCTACCAAAAATACCAAGAGCTTTTGGGAGGAGAGGCATGAGCCGGGCGCTCGCCGTCTTCCACGGCCGCTTTGGTCGGGCGACGGTCTATCAGTTGAATCGCCCTTTCAACATCCACGCACATCGCGAAGGTCATTTGATCTTCCATGTCGGCGGGCGTTCCGCATGCATTGATGTCAGCGACGGACGCTACCATCTCACCGAAGGTTCCGTCGTCGCGGTCAATCCGTGGGAGCCGCACAATTTCCTGCCGTCCGATCTCGAAGGCGGCGCCGTTTTCTTCGTGCTCTACGTCAATGCGGAGTGGTTCGCGCCCGATGCGCCCGGCGCCGACCGCCTGCGCTTCGGCCGCACCCAGTTCACACGGTCGGTTGCACTGGACAAGCATATCAGGCACGCAGCCGCCCTCGTGTGCGGCGCACCCTCCCTCAACAGCCTCGATGGCGAGCTGAGAAGCCTGATCGACATCTGTTACGACGAAAGCTGGCAACAGGCCGCGACCGCGCGCGATCCGCGCGCAAATGGCTCGGTCACGGATTTTCGCGTGCGCAAATGCATCAAGATGATGTCGGAGAGTCCTGGCGCCGAGATCGAGCTCGATACCATCGCGCGCGAATCCGGCCTGTCCCGGCCGCATTTCTACCGGCTCTTCCGCACCCAGACCGGCGTCACGCCACACCTCTATCTGAACACGCTGATGATGGAGCAGGCGCTGGAGGCGCTGGTGGCGAGCGAAGCGCCGATCGCCGATATCGGGTTCGATCTCGGCTTCTCGTCGCAGAGCGGATTCACCCGCTTCTTCGCCGCCAATGTCGGCATGGCGCCGACCGATTATCGCCGCGCGGCCAAGGTTTTGCGCGCCTGACCCCACGCGAAAAGATACTCACGATCAAACGCCTCCCTTACAGCCGCATTAGGATGCGCCAAACGCGGTCCCGAAAAGAGGATCGCGCGCGATAGGGAGCGCACGTGCATGGCAGGGCTTGCGGCCGGCAACGGTCTGCGTGCCCCTCCGCCCCGCTTGTGGGGTGAGAGATGGGGTGACGTGAAGACGGAGCGGCGATCATGACCCGCTTTGTCGAACGCCATCCCGCCTGGGCACTGATCGTCATCATCGTGGTTGCGGTGGCGCTTTGGCTGATTCTCGCAGTGTGGCCGCAGAGCGTCGAAGATGCGTTCGGCCGCAAGCGGGTCTTCCTCAACGCGCTCTTCAACGGCATCACGCTCGGCGGCCTCTATTTCCTCGTCGCCAGCGGTTTCACGCTGATCTTCGGCCTGATGCGCAACGTCAACCTCGCGCACGGCTCGCTCTATCTGTTCGGCGGCTATGTCGGCTACGCCATCAGCGTCGCGACCGGTTCATGGGTCCTCAGCTTCATCCTCGCTTTCATCCTGACGGCGCTGGTCGGCGTCCTGCTCCAGGTCCTCGTCTTCCGCCGCATGGAAGGCCAGGACCTGCGCCAGACCATGGTGACGATCGGACTCTCGATCGTATTCGCCGATTTGATGCTGTGGGCTTGTGGCGGCGATTTCTATCAGATCCAGACTCCGAACTGGCTGATCGGACCTGTGGAGCTGCCGCTGGTCACCGCGGTCAAGTCCTCAGGCGAGCCGGTCTATCTCCGCTATCCCATGGTCCGGCTCGTGATCTTCGCCGCCTCCGTCGTGATCGGCGTGGCGATGTGGCTGGCGCTCAACCGCACGCGCATCGGCATGATCATCCGCGCCGGGGTCGACGATCGCGACATCCTGGCGGCGACCGGAGTGCGGATCCAACTCGTTTTCGTGGTGGTGTTTGCGCTCGGCGCCGGCCTCGCCGGCGTCGCCGGCGTCGTCGGCGGAACCTTCCAGTCGCTCTCGCCCGGCGAGGACATCCGCTTCCTGCTCGCCTCCCTCGTCGTCGTGATCGTCGGCGGAATGGGCTCGATCCCGGGTGCTGCGCTGGGCGCGCTCATCATCGGCCTCGCCGAGCAGCTCGGCTCGGTCTACATCCCGACCTACGCCATCGTCGTGACCTTCCTGATCATGGTTCTGGTGCTGGCCATTCGGCCGCAGGGCCTGTTGGCGAGGCGCTGACATGTCCCTCGCTCACGACGCCCGCGTCCCGGTTCGTCCCACCGCTGCTGTGCAGCGCTCCAGATTGCGCGGATGGCCGGAAATCGACAATCCGGCGGCCTGGACCGTCGCGGCCATTCTCCTGATCATGCCGCTGATCGCCAACGGCTTCTTCCTGATCGAGATCTTCGCGACAACGCTGATCCTCGGAACCATGGCGCTGAGTCTGATGTTTCTTGCCGGCTATGGCGGCATGGTCAGCCTGATGCAGCTCACCATCGCGGGTTTCTCCGCCTATATGGTCGCCGTGTTTGGCGTCAGCGGCAACGCCAATATCAGCCTGGGCTGGCCGTGGTGGCTTGCGGTCCCGATGGCGCTCGCGCTCGCGACCATCTTCGGCACGCTCGGCGGCGCGCTGGCGGTGCGCACCGAGGGCATCTACACCATCATGATCACGCTCGCGATCGGCGCGGCGTTCTATTATTTCACCAACCAGAACTGGGCGATCTTCAACGGCCATACCGGGATCAATACCGTTGCCACGCCCCATTTCTGGGGCGTCAACTGGCGCGCCGACATACCCTTCTATTATATCGTCCTCGCGGTAGCCGCGCTGTGTTACTTCGCCGTCGACTACATCTCCCGCGCGCCGTTCGGCCTCGCGTTGCAAGGCGTACGTGACAATCCCCGCCGCATGGCGGCACTCGGCTTCAACGTCAATGCGCATCGCGTCGCGGCCTACGCCTTCGCGTCCTTCGTCGCGGCGCTGGCAGGGGTACTCCAGGTCTGGAATTACCGGCAGATTTCGCCGGGATCCGTGAGCGTTGGGGCCTGCATCGATATCCTCATCATTGCAGTCGTTGGCGGCATCACGCGCCCCATCGGACCCTTTATCGGCGCGCTGATCTTCGTACTGCTGCGCACCTTCGCACTCGACTTCCTGGTCAAGCTGGGGCTCGACGGCAACCGCTTTCGGCTCCTGATCGGCCTCGGCTTCCTCGCCATCGTGTTCTGGTCCTCGGACGGGGTCATCGGGCTCTGGCAGAGCTGGCGCCGCCGCCAACGCTCCGGCGCGGCAAGTTCAAGTGGACGACACGGCCGAGAACCTGACCGAGACTCTGGCCAAGGATCCACCCAAGGATCCCGCCATGGATAGCGTCGCGCAACGCCTCTCTGTCGTGGGCGCCGGCGCGGCGCTGGAGCTGCGCGGCGTGACGCGTCTGTTCGGCGCACTCGCGGCACTCACCGACATCACCATTACCGTCCGCCCCGGCGAACGGCGCGCCGTGCTTGGCTCCAACGGCGCCGGCAAGACCACGCTGTTCAACTGCATCACCGGCGACTTCCCACCCTCTTCCGGCACCATCCGCTTCTTCGGCGAGGACGTCACGCACTTCCCGCCCTATGAGCGCATCCGCCGTGGCCTGCGGCGGACTTACCAGATCTCGGCGCTGTTTCCCGGCCTCACCGTCCAAGACAATGTCTACCTCGCCTGCCGTGGCGTCTCACGCGGGCGCTTCTCGTTTCTCCGCCCCGGTCAGAACGATGCGTTGATGCACGCGGCCGAAAATCTCGTGCAGGCCGTCCATCTCTCCGGCGTGAAGGATCAACGCGTTGCCGAGCTCGCGCATGGCCAGCAGCGCCAGCTCGAGATCGCACTTGCGCTTGCCGGCGCGCCGCGATTCGTCCTGTTCGATGAACCGGCCGCGGGACTGTCGCCGACCGAGCGTGCCGAGCTGATCGAGATATTGACCTCCCTGCCCGCGCATATCGGCTACATCATCATTGAGCACGACATGGACGTCGCCCTGCGCGTCGTCGAGAGCGTCACGATGATGCATAACGGGCGGATCTTCAAGGAAGGCCGTCCGCAGGAGATCGAGTCCGATCCCGAAGTGCAGGAGCTTTACCTCGGAGGCGGCCATGAATGAGGTCCGCCGTACCGCCGCCGCCCTCGAAGTGCGCGGCCTGGACGTCTATTACGGCCATTCGCATGCGCTGCAGGGCGTGGACCTGACGCTCGAGGCCGGCGTGTTCTCCGTCGTCGGTCGCAACGGCATGGGCAAGACCACGCTGTGCAAGGCCATCATGGGGCTGGTGCCGGTCAGCGGCGGCTCGATTCGCATCCGCGGCGATGACATCACCCGGCAGCCGCCCGCCCACATAGCCCGTCTCGGCGTCGGCTACGTTCCGCAGGGCCGGCGGTTGTGGCGTTCACTCAGTGTCGACGAGCATCTGCAGCTTGCCGCCGGCTTGCGCCGCGGCGCCTGGACGGTCGAGCGCATCTACAAGACGTTTCCGCGATTGGCCGAACGTAAGGATCACGGCGGCGGCCAGCTCTCCGGCGGCGAGCAACAGATGCTTGCGATCTCCCGCGCGTTGCTCACCAACCCGCGGCTCCTGATCATGGACGAGCCCACCGAGGGGCTCGCGCCGGTCATTGTGGCCCAGGTGGAGGAGATGCTGCTACGGCTTGGCGAGGACGGCGAGATGTCCGTGCTCGTGATCGAGCAGAATATCGGCGTGGCGACGGCCGTGTCGCGTAACGTCGCGATCATGGTCAACGGCCGCGTCAACCGCATCATCGATTCGGTGCGGCTTGCCGCCGATCGCGAACTGCAGCAACGCCTGCTTGGTGTCGGAATGCACGCCGGACTCGAGCTCGACCTCGACGTGCCGCCGGCGGATACGGAACCAAAGCGTTCTCCGCAGCAGACGCGTCCAGGCGGCGCGATCCGCATCTACATGTCAAACCCGACGTCGCCGACACGGTGGTCGCAGCCTGTGCCGATCGCCCGCATCGAGGCCGCCGCCCGCACGTTCTCGACACAAGTGATGCGTCTCGACGAGACGGCACGACGCCGGCGCGAACCGGTCGCGGCACAAACGCAGGGCTCTCCGGTCGTGCTCATCGTCGGTACGCTCGACACTAAGGGCACCGAGCTCCGCTTCATCCGCGACATCATCGCCGGGACCGGCCTGCGAACCCGATTGGTCGATGTCTCCACCAGCGGCAGGCACGCGGCCAGCGACGTCTCCGCCCAGGAGATCGCCTTGAACCATGCTCGCGGCGGATCGGCGGTATTCGGACCCGACCGCGGTGCCGCCGTCACCGCGATGGCCGAGGCCTTCGCCAGCTGGCTGCGGCGCCAGAACAATGTTGCTGGCGTGATTTCGGCAGGCGGCTCGGGTGCAGCGTCACTGGTCGCGCCGGGCATGCGGACGCTTCCTGTCGGGATACCGAAGCTCATCGTCTCGTCCGTCGCCTCTGGCGACGTCGGACCCTATGTCGGCCCCGCGGACATCACCATGATGCATTCGGTCGCCGACGTGCAGGGCCTCAATTCAATCTCGCGCGCCGTGCTGGCCAATGGCGCCAACGCGCTGGCCGGCATGGTCAAGGCGCGCCTGGATCAGCATGCCCGGAAGGATCGCGACGACAGCGGATTGCCGTCGGTCGGCATCTCCATGTTCGGTGTCACCACGCCGGCGGTGCAGAAGATCGCGGCCGATTTGCGCGAGGATTTCGAGTCCCTCGTCTTCCATGCCACCGGCGTCGGCGGACGCTCAATGGAGAAGCTCGTCGATTCCGGGCAACTCGCAGGCGTCATCGACCTCACGACCACGGAGGTCGGGGACCTCCTGATGGGTGGCGTGTTCCCGGCCACCGACGACCGCTTTGGTGCCATCATCCGCAGCCGGGTGCCTTATGTCGGCTCGGTGGGCGCGCTGGACATGGTGAATTTCGGCGCCCCCGAGACCATCCCGGAGCGCTACCGCGGCAGGAAATTCCACGTCCACAACCCGCAGGTCACCTTGATGCGGACCACGGCGGAGGAGAACGAGCGCATGGGATCCTGGATCGCGGATCGGCTCAACCGGATGGACGGCCCGGTGCGCTTCTTCCTGCCTGAGGGCGGCGTCTCCGCGCTCGACGCGCGAGGACAGCCATTCTGGGATCCGGACGCCGATGCGGCGCTGTTCCGCACGCTGGAGCGCAACGTGCGGCAGACCGCCAACCGTCAGCTTATCCGCGTTCCCAAGAACATCAATGACCCCGAGTTCGCCTCCACCATTGTCAGCGCGTTCCGAACATTGTTCGGCCGCACTGGGGCGCGCCGGAGACTAGCGAGGTGACCGATGGCCCGGTTTGAACGCGCTGCACTGTTGAAGCGCTTCCGCGACATGGCAAGGCGCGGCGAGCCCATCGTCGGCGGCGGCGCCGGCACTGGCCTTTCGGCCAAATGCGAGGAGGCCGGCGGTGTCGACCTCATCGTCATCTACAATTCCGGCCGCTACCGAATGGCCGGCCGAGGCTCGCTCGCGGGATTGATGGCTTACGGCGACGCCAACGCCATCGTGCTGGAGATGGCCGGCGAAGTGCTGCCCGTCGTGACCAGAACGCCAGTGCTCGCCGGCGTCAATGGCACGGATCCGTTCCGCGACATGGATCTTTTCCTGGACCAATTGAAAGCGCTCGGCTTCGCCGGTGTGCAGAACTTTCCGACTGTCGGCCTTATCGACGGCGTGTTCCGCGCCAATCTCGAAGAGACCGGCATGTCTTATGCGCTCGAGATCGACATGATCGCAAAGGCGCGCGAGAAAGACCTGCTGACGACGCCCTACGTCTTTAGCGAGAAGGAAGCCGCCGCGATGGCGATCGCGGGCGCGGATATCATCGTCTGTCATCTGGGCCTGACGACCGGGGGTACCATCGGCGCGCAGACCGCACTCAAGCTGACGGATTGCCCAGCGCACATCGACACCTGGGCCTCCGCCGCGCTCGGCGTCAATCCGGACATTCTGGTGCTCGCTCACGGCGGACCAATCTCCGATCCGGACGATGCCGATTTCATCATGAGGAATACACGCAACTGCCACGGCTTCTACGGCGCCTCCTCGATGGAACGGCTGCCGGTCGAGCGGGCGTTGACGGATCAGGTTCGCAAATTCAAGGCGATCGGCGCGCGATAACGCCGAAAGGTCGAGGGAGAGAAACATGTCAGGGACTCTGGTCGGTGAATTGATCCTCTGGCTGATCGTCGCGATCGTGGTGATCGTGGTCGGCGTCTACATCGTGAACTGGCTCTATCACCGCTCGTCCAAGGAGACCTCATTCGTCCGGACCGGCCTGCTCGGCGAGCGCGTTGTGATCAACGGCGGCGCCTTTGTGCTGCCGTTCATCCACGACTACACGCCGGTCAACATGAACGTGCAGCCGATGGGCATCGTGCGCTCCCGCCAAGACGCCGTGATCACCCGAGACCGCATGCGCGTCGACATCGAGGCCGATTTCTATGTCCGAGTGCAGGCGACCCGCGAAGCCGTGTCTATCGCGGCCGCCACGCTCGGCCGCCGCACCATGGAGCCCGAACAGCTCCACGCCCTCCTGGCCGGCAAATTCATCTCGGCCATCCGTTCCGTCGCCTCGGAAATGACCCTTGAGCAGATGCACGAGCAGCGCGGCGAGTACGTCGCCCGCCTCAAGGCAAACGCGGCAGAGGCCCTCGCCCAGAACGGACTCGAGCTGGAGTCAGTCGCGATCACCGATCTGGACCAAACCGATCTCGAATTCTTCAACCCCTCGAACCGTTTCGACGCCGAAGGTCTGACGCGCCTGATGGAGGACATCGAGGCCAAGCGCAAACTGCGCAACGACATCGAGCAGGATTCGATGATCAAGATCCGCTCTCGCAACCTTGAGGCCGAGCGGCAGGCGCTCGAGATCGAGCGCGAAAGCGAGACGGCGCGCCTCGAACAGGAGCGTGACATCGAGATGCGCCGCGCCCTGCAACGCACCGAGGTCGCACGTGAGCGAGCCCTGCGCGAGACCGAAGCCGAGCAGGCGCAGATTTCCGCCCGTGAAACCATCGAGAAGGCGCGAATCGCCAACGACCAGGCGATTGCCGAAGCCCGTATCGCCTCGGAGCGGGAGACTCGCCAGCGGGAGATCGAGCGCACCCGCACCATCGAGGAGAAGGAACTGCTCGCACGGGAAGAAATCGAGAAGGCCCGGATCGCCAACCAGCGCTCGATCGATACCAGCCGCATCGCTTCCGAGCGCGAGGTGCGCCAGCGCGAAATCGAGCGGATGCAGACCGTCGAGGAAGCCGAGATCACCGCCCGCGAGGCGATCGAGAAAGCGCGTATCCAGCAGGACCGCGTCGTGACCGACGCCCGCATCGCCAACGAAGAGGAGACCCGGCGCCGCGAGATCGACCGGACCCGCGCTGTGGACGAAGCCGAGATCGCTGCCCGCGAGACGACCGAAAAGGCCCGCATTGCCCAGACCATGATCGTCAATGTCGAGCGCATCGCATCCGATGAGCGCACCCGCGCGCTGGAGATCCAGCAGGTGCGTAACATCCAGGAAGCCGAGATTGAGGCGCAGCGCGCGGTCGAGGCGGCGCGCATCGACCGCGAGCACAGGCTCGCCGTCGAGCGCATCGCGGTCGAGCAGAATACCCGGCAATTGGAGATCGAACGCAATCAGACGCTGGAAGTCGCAGAGGTCACGGCACGCGAAGCCACGGAAGCTGCCCGCATCACTCAGCAAGAACGCGTTCGGTCGCTGGAAATCGCCCGCAACCGCGCCGTCGAGGAAGCCGACATTGCCTCACGCGAAGCCATCGAAGCCGCCCGGATCGCGCAGGAGAAGTCCGTTGCAGCCGAGCGTATCCAGGCCGAGCGTGACACACGCGCGCTCGAGATCGAACGCACAGCCGTGCTCGAGGCAGCCGAGTTGAAGCGGCGCGACGCCATCGAGCGCCAGCGCATCGGCGTCGATCTCGCGCTCGAAGCCGAGCGAATCACGTCCTCCAAGAAGCGCGAAGTCCTCAACATCGAGCACAAGAAGGCGATCGAGATTGCGGATGAGGACCGCGTCATTGCGCTCTCGACCAAGAAGTCCGAGCGCATCGACGCGGACCGCCAGGTCAGGCAGGCCGAGATTGTCGCGCGCAAGGAGGTCGAGACCACGGACGTCTCGCGCGAGCAAGCTCTGGAGGCGGCGCGGATCGAACGCCGACGTTCGATTGAACAACTCGAAGTCGCCCGCGTCCAGTCGCTCCAGGAAGCCGAGATTGCCGCGCGCGAAGAGGTCGACCGCGCCCGCATTGCCTCCGATCGCGGCCTCGACGAGGCCCGCATCGGCCGCGAGCGCGAGCTGCGCAAGCTTGAAATCAATCGCGAGAAGGAGGTCGAGACCGTTCTGATGGAGAAGGCGATTGCCATCCACCTGAAGTCGCTGGAGGAATCCGCGGCCAAGGCCTCGGCCGAGGAAGCGCGGGTGCATGCCACTGAAGCCGCCGAGCGCGTCATCACCGCGCGCGAGAGCGAGATCGCGAAGCGCCGCAAGACCGTGGAGATCCTGATCGCCGAGAAGCAGGCCGAGGAGACGCGAATTGCCGCGGAAGCCGAACGAATCCGCGCTGCAGTCGAGGCCGAGGCGCAGCGTATGCTCAACGAGGCCGAGAACGTGCTGACCGACCAGGCGCGCTACTCGCTGTTCCGTAGAAAGCTGCTCGACCGCATCGAGGGCATCGTCCGTGAGAGCGTCAAGCCGATGGAGAAGATCGAGGGCATCCGCATCCTCCAGGTCGACGGCCTCAACGGCAACGGCCATGGCGGCAACGGCGGCCGCAGCGCCACCGACGAGGTGATCGACTCGGCGCTGCGCTACCGCGTCCAGGCGCCGCTGATCGACTCGCTTCTGGCGGACATCGGCGTCGAAGGCGGCAGCCTCGCCAAGATGCCAGGCCTGATCCGGGAAGCTCGCGACATGCAGGGCATCAAGGACTCCGCACGCAAGGGCGGCGGCGGTGGCGAGAAGCCAGCCGCTGCGCCGTCGCCTTCGGCCGACGGCGAGCCGCCGGTTGAGCGCAGCCCCCGGAAGAAGAGCTGAGGTCGCACCATGGCCCGCGTCTACGTCTCAACCGTCGTCAACGCGCGCAATGATCGCGTCTGGGCGCGGGTGCGCGACTTCAACGGTCTGCCGAACTGGCATCCCGCGATTGCGGAAAGCCGCATCGAGGGCGGTGAGCCCTCCGACAAGATCGGCTGCGTCAGGGATTTTCGCCTGCGCAACGGCGATCGCATCCGGGAAAAGCTGCTCGGCCTGTCCGATTACGACATGTTCTGCACCTACTCGATCCTCGAGTCCCCGATGGGGGTCGAGGACTACGTCGCGACGCTTCGGCTGACGCCGGTCACGGATGGCGACCAGACCTTCATGGAATGGACCGCCGAGTTCGACTGCGCACCCGAGCGGGAGGCGGAGCTCGTCGCGAATATCGGCGGCGGCGTGTTCCAGGGCGGCTTCGATGCCCTCAAACGCCAGTTCGGAGGCTGAGCGCCGTGCCGCATATCATCAAGAGCACGATCCTGGATTCGCCGACCGGCTCCGTGTGGGCGGTGCTGCGCGATTTCAACGGGCACGATCGCTGGCATCCGGCGGTTGCGACCTCCACGATCGAGCGGGCGCAGGCTTCTGACAAGATCGGCTGTGTCAGGCGCTTCAAGCTGCAGGACGGCTCGGAGCTGCGCGAGCAATTGCTGACGCTGTCGGATCTGGAGCAGACCTTCAGCTATTGCCTGCTCGATACGCCGGTTCCGATGTTCAACTACGTAGCTCACGTCCGCCTGCTGCCCGTGACGGACGGCGACCGCACCTTCTGGCACTGGGAATCCCGCTTCTCGACACGGCCGGAGGACAAGGATCGGATCACCCACATGGTCGCGGAAGATATCTACCAGGCGGGATTCGACGCGATCCGCCGGCACTTCAAGGAGACTGTGTCAACATGACTGTGACGGTGAAGACCTTCACGAGTTCGAGCGAGGCCGCCGCCGCGCTGTCGTCCGATCGCAACGCACGTTATCTCGGCGGCGGCACGCTGGTGATGCGCGCACTGAACGAAGGTGACATCTCGATCTCGACCGTCGTGCGCGCCAATGACCATGCCTTGACGCGCATCGACCCCTCAGGCCCGCGGATCACACTGGGTGCTGGCGTAACTTTCGCCCGGATTCTGGCCGAGCGCGACCTCGCTTTCCTGCACGCTCCGGCCCGCTCGATCGGCGGCCCAGCGGTGCGCAACATGGGTACGGTGGGCGGCAATCTGTTCGCGCCCAGTCCCTATGGCGATTTCATCGTCGCCCTGCTTGCGCTCGATGCCACCGTGGCTCTGCAAGGCGGCTTTGGATCTCGCGACATTCCAATCGAGGAGTTCTTGCAGTCACGCGAAAGGCAGGCGGGCGCGCTCGTGCTGTCGGTGTCGTGCACGCGACCGACCAGCCCGGAGGCTTTCCGCTACCGCAAGATCGCACGGATCAAGCCCAAAGGAGGCTCGGTTATCACGCTCGCCGCACATCTGCCCATCAGCGGCGGACGGATCGCCGGGGCACGAATTGCATTGGGATCGATGGCGCCGACGCAAATACGTGCGCGGGCGGCCGAACGCGCTCTCGAAGGCCGCCCGCTCGATGCCGCAACCGTTGCGGCCGCAGCCTCTGCAGCCGTGGAAGGAACATCGCCATCCGACAACGCGCTCGGCAGCGCCTGGTACCGCCGCGAGATCGTCGGCGTCCATCTGCGTCGTCTTCTCTTGGGTCAGGAATAGATCGTATGGCCAAGACTGCCCTGCAATTTCGTCACAACGGCAGCGATGTCGCCATTTTCGTCGATGGCGGCACCAACCTGCTCGTCGCGCTTCGCGAATTGATCGGCGACATGACGCCGAAATTCGGTTGCGGCCAAGGCGGCTGCGGTACCTGCAGCGTCCTGATCGACGGCGAGCTCCATCTCTCCTGTCTGACGCTGGCCGAGACCGTCGCCGGCCGCTCCGTCGAGACGCTGGATAGCCTGAAGCAGGGACCCAACCTCCACCCGCTGCAGCGCGCCTTCGCCGAGAATTTTGCCGCCCAATGCGGCTATTGCACGCCGGGCATGCTGATGGCTGCCAAGGCACTGCTCGATCGCAATCCCTCCCCGAGCCACGCCGAGATCGTCGAGGCGATCTCCGGCAACATCTGCCGCTGCACCGGCTACGAGCCGATCATCAACGCCATCCTCGCCGCTGCCGGCGGCCGGGTGAGCGCCTGAAGGACCACATCATGCTGGAACTGCGCAAAGATATTTTCGCCGACGAGCGCGACGACAATCTCAACGAGATCGGCAAGGGCACGCAGCGCCAGGACATGCTTGGCCATGTCACGGGCACATCGAGCTATTTCAACGACCACAAGCTCCAGGGGATGCTGCACCTGAAAGTCGTTCGCTCGACCCATTCGCATGCGAGGATCCGGCGGATCGACACCACGGACGCCGAGCGCTCAGCCGGCGTGCGCCGGATCATCCGCGGCTCCGATGTGCCCCGCAATCTTAACACCCTCTTGAGCCTGATCAATTTCGGCAAGGACGACGAACCGTCGCTGGCCGTCGACAAGGTTCGCTACAAGGGTGAGCCGATCCTGGCCATCGTCGCCGACAGCGAGCGCGAGGCCTTTGAAGCTATCTCGAAAGTCCGCATCGACTACGAGCCGTTGCCGACCGTGTTCGACGTTGAAGATGCGCTGAAGGCCGGCGCGCCCGTCGTCAACGATACCTATCCGAAGAATGCCTTCATTTATCACGACACATACGACCACCAAAAGCTCCGCTTCGGCGATGCCGATGCCGCACTCGCGACCGCCGATCACGTGCTTGAACAGCGCTACCAGATGTCGCCTATCGAGCACGCGCCGACTGAAACCAACGGGTCGATCGCGGCGCCCGACACCAACGGGCGATATGTCGTCTATACGTCGACGCAGGCGCTGTTCTTCTCGGTCGACACCTGCGCCAAGATCCTCGATGTCCCCTCCAACACCTTCCATTTCATTGGCGGTACCGTCGGCGGCGGCTTTGGCGGCAAGGTGGACACGCTGACCGAACCGTTATGCATCCTGGGTGCGATGCTGACGGGACGTCCAGTGCGTTACGTATTCGGACGCGAAGAGGAGATGCAATATGGTCCGCCGCGCGGCGCCGAGCGCATCTACATCAAGGACGGCGTGATGCGCGACGGCCGGGTCGTTGCGCGGAAGATCCGCGCATATTTCGACAGCGGCGCATATACGCGGCTCTCGAGCTATGCCGCGGTGAAATGCGCAGCCCATCTGCCAGGGCCCTACACCATCCCGAACGTCTATGGCGATGTCTACTGCGTCTTCACCAACCGTACGCCGGCAACCGCGATGCGCGGCTTCGGCGTCACCGCGATGGATTTTGCGATCGAGTGCCAGATGGACAAGCTCGCGAACCTCGTCGGCATGGATCCGATGGAGTTCCGCATCCTCAATGCCTATCGCGACGGCGACATGAAGGCGCATCGGCGCGAGGCCAAGAACACGGCACTGATCGAGTGCGTCCAGGTCGCCGCCGAGAAAGCCAAATGGCCGATCCGCGACGAGTTCAAGCGCGCCTCCTCCCGCAAGGACGGAGGCGGCAGCCGCGCCGCCATCCCGCGCACGCCTGCCGACACCCACGCACGGACGACCGCGCCGGCGCAGCAGCGCACGAGCTATGATCGCCTGCCAACGGCCGCGTCGCGCGAACCGCCGCGCGAGCCCCCACCGCCCGCGCCCTCCCCGCCGCCGTCACCGCGACCAGCATCGCCCTCGCATGGGGCGGGTCGATTTTCATCCGTGTTCGGCACCAGGAGGCGTTGAGATGACTCGACATCGCGGACGCGGCATCGCGTCGGTCAACTATCCCATCGGTATGAATCTCGGCGGCGATCCCAGTCAGGCCCTGGTCCATTCCAACCCAAGCGGAAAGTTCACCGTGGCGCTATCCTCGATTGACCTTGGCCAGGGCATGAAGTCGGTGACGCGGCAGATCTGCGCTGAGACGCTCGGCGTACCGGTCGAGGATGTTTATGTCGACACGGCCGATTCCGACACCGGCCCGCATTGCATGGGCTCGTTCGCTTCGCGCGGCACCCATCGCGTCGGCAATGCCGTGATGGCGGCGGCGCGCGAGGCGCGCGGCGTGATGATGGAGGCCGCCGCCGAGGAACTCGAGGTCAATGCGGCCGATCTCGAAACCGACGGACGGGGCAACATCCACGTCAAGGGTGCGCCGCACCGCTCGATCTCCACCAAGGACGTCGCCATCGCGGCGCAGTTCAAACAGGGCAAGACCATCTCGGGCCGTGGCATCTTCCTGGTGCCGCTCTCAAACGTCGATCCGGAAACCGGCGAGATGTCGCCGGCGACCTGCTATGCCCATGCCTGTCTCGTCGCCGAGGTCGAGGTCGACGACGAGACCGGCGAGGTCACGATGATCCGCATGGACTCTGCCTATGAGCTCGGCCGTGCGCTCAACCCGCGCCTGGTCGAGCAACAGCTCGTCGGCGGCGCCTGGATGGGCGTCAGTCACGCGCTCTACGAGACGCCTGAACCCTATTATCCCGACCCTGTCCACGGCCCTCGCGACTTCGTCGAATATGTCATGCCCGGTCCTGGCGACATCTGCCCCCACGACATCGCCGTGTTGGAACGTCCCGCGCCCGATGGCCCCTTCGGCGCCAAGGGCCCCGGGGAAATGTGCGCGAATCCGGTATTGCCGGCGGTTGCGAATGCCATCTTCAACGCCGTCGGCGTCCGCATCGACGATCTGCCGATTACGCCGGAGAAGGTGCTGCGCGCGATCAAGGCCGAGGGCGGCGCGCGCCCTCAGGCGCGGCGCTGAGGTCTCGATGGCCGTCCGCAGCAACATCGTCGGCATCGACAGTCCCGAGGCACTGGAGAAGGCGCTTCGGGCGGCCTATTACCTCGCCGACGAGGGGCTGGCGACCGCAGCCTATCTCGGGCTGGCACTCGGCAAGCCATTGCTGCTCGAGGGTGCGCCGGGCGTCGGGAAGACCGAGGCCGCCAAAGCCATTGCCGCTGTCCTCGGCCGCCGCCTGATCCGCCTACAATGCTACGAAGGCATCGACGCGTCCGCCGCACTCTACGAATGGAACTATCCGCGCCAGATGCTCGCCATCCGCCGGGCCGGCGATGAGAGCATCGACATCTACGGCGAAACGTTTTTGATCGAGCGACCGATGCTGGCGACGCTGCGCGCGCCTGACTCGACCGTGCTGCTGATCGACGAAATCGATCGCGCCGACCAAGAGTTCGAAGCCTTCCTGCTCGAATTCCTGTCCGACTTCCAGATCTCGATCCCGGAACGCGGCACCGTGCGCGCCTCGGAGCGCCCAGTCGTCGTCCTCACCTCGAACCGCACGCGGGATCTTCATGAAGCGTTGCGGAGACGGTGCGTCTATCATTGGATCGACTATCCCTCGGCCGAGCGCGAAGCGCGCATCGTGATGATGCGGGCCTCCAGCGTCGCCGAGGGGACCGCGCGGGCCGTCGTCGCCGCCGTCGAGAGACTGCGACGCGAGCCGCTCAGCAAGGCGCCCGGGATCGCCGAGGCGGTCGACTGGGCTGAGGCCGCCACGTTGCTGCACAAGGGCGGTGCGCGGTGGCCCGATGCCTTCAGGCGCTCGATCGGCGTAGCCCTGAAAGACGAGGAGGATCTGCACTTTATCTCGCCGCGCCTCGATGCCCTGCTGGCGGAGGCCTCTGCATGAGCGCCGAACCCGAACTGCCGCGCGCTGCGCGCGTCTTCATCTCGTTCGTGGGGCTGTTGCGTACGAACAGGTTTGCCGTCGCACCGGAACAGACGACCTCGTTCCTGGCCGCGATCCAGCTGCTCGGTCCCCGCAGCCTGGAGGACATTCGGCAGGCAGCCCTCGCAACACTGGCCCCTCCACCGGAGCGTCGTGCAACGTTCGACCGGCTGTTCGATCTGCACTTTCGAGGCAACGAGGCAATCGAGCGCGTCGATGACGGTGAGGACGACGAGACGGTTCGGCTGCAAGAGGAGGCCCGTGGAAACGACGAGCCGCTGTTGTCGAACGACGCCAATGAGTCCGGTCTCGCAGCTGCGCGCGCCGAAGCCCTGGTCGAGCGCCGCTTTGCACAGGCCTCGACCACCGATGCGCTGCGCCGGCTGTCCCGCGAGGCGCCCAGGCGCCTGCCGAAGCGGCGCGGCCATCGCCGCATGCGGGCACGCAGCGGGCCCTACGCAGATTTGCGCCGCACCTTACGCGACTCCGTTCGCAGCGACGGCGAAATCCTCCGGCTGGGACGTTTGAAGCGGCGGCAGCGTCCACGCAAGGTACTGCTTCTCATCGACGTCTCCGGCTCGATGAAGACCCGCACCGAAGAGAATATGCAGTTCGCGCACACGCTGGTGCAGGCGGCACCTAACGTCGAGGTCTTCACCTTCGGCACGCGGCTGACCCGCATCACCCGCCCGTTACGTCTCAAGCGCCGAGAGCAGGCGCTCAGGGCCGCGGCCCATGCGGTCAGCGACTGGGACGGCGGCACCCGAATCGGAGACGCGCTTCAGGCCTTTCTCGCGGTGCCCCGCTTCGGCGGATACGCGCGGGGCGCTGCCGTGATCATCGTTTCCGACGGCCTGGAGCGGGGCGAACCCGATGCGTTGCGCGATGCGGTCGCGAAACTATCGCGCCGTGCGTGGCGCGTGAGCTGGCTGACGCCGCTCGCGGCTGGTGCCGGCTTTCGCCCGCAGACCGAAGCGCTGGTCGCCATCGAACGCTTCGTCGACGACCTCGTCGATGGAGGATCGAGCGCGTCGATCGTCGCGCACGTGCTGGCGCTGGGACAAAGGAGAGTTGCGTGACCGACATCGTCGATGGGCACCATCATATCTGGCGCCAGGCCGACCTGCCCTGGCTGGTGGGTCCGATGCAGCCGCGCATCTTCGGTCCATACGAGCCGATCCGGCGCGACTACCCGATAGAGGAATATCTCCGCGACCTCGAAGGCAGCGGCGTCACCCGCTCGGTCTATGTCCAGACCAACTGGGCCAATGACCGCTTCGAGGACGAGGCGGCTTGGGTGCAGCAGACCGCCGAGGCGCACGGCTGGCCGCATGCCATCGTGGCTTACGCCGATTTTTCAGTGGACGACGTGCGTCCACAGCTCGACCGCCTAAAGCGCTATGCCCTCGTACGCGGCGTCCGCATGCAACTGCATTGGCACGAGAACCCGCTTTATCGCTTTGCCGCGCGGTCGGATCTCTGCACCGATCCCGTGATCCAGCGCAATATCGCCCGCCTTGCAGAGTATGGCTGGAGCTTTGACCTTCAGGTGTTCACGCCGCAGATGCCGGACGCCGCACACCTTGCGGAAGCCTGCCCCAAGGTGACCTTTATCCTCCAGCACGCCGGCATGCTGGAGGACCACTCACCCTCGGGCCGCGCCGCGTGGCGCGCCGGGATGGCCCGTCTCGCCGCATGCCCGAACATCGTATCCAAACTGTCGGGGCTCGGAACCTTCATCCACCGCAACGACCCCGCGCATATCGCATCCGTCCTGACCGATACGATTGCGATCTTCGGCGCCGAACGCTGCTTGTTCGGCTCGAATTTTCCGATCGAGAAATTGTGGACCAGCTATCGCGAATTGATCGATGCGTTCCGTGCCGCCGCGGCTCCGCTACGCGATGATCAGCGCGAAGCCATTTTCAGAACCACCGCCATGCGCGTCTATCGGCTCTGAGCGCCGAGGGAACGAACGAGAACGGACACAGGGAGGGACGGAATGCCGCTGGAGATCAAGATCCTGGACTATGGCGATATCGAGCTGGAATCGAGCTTTCTGGTTCTCGGCCACGACTGCGGCCGCACCCGCCGCGTCCTCACCCTCGGTTTCCTGATCCTCGGCGGGAAATATCCGGTCGTGGTAGATACGGGTTATCGCTCCAACCAGATCATGGAAACGCTGGGGATGCGCGGCTTGCAGTATCACGAGCACATGATCGAGAACCAGCTTGCGCGGCACGGCGTGCGGATGGGCGACGTGCGTTTCGTCTGCCACACCCATCTGCATATCGACCACGCCGGCAAGGACGATCTGTTTCCGATGAACACGACCGTCGTTCTCAACCGCCGGGAGCTCGAATATTCCGTGTCCGGCCTGATGCATCCGCAATATCCGGCGCCGGATATCAAGCATCTGATCGACCGTCTGCACACCAAGAGTGCGCTGCGCTTTCTCGACCTCGAGATCACAGGTCCCATCGAGCTGATGCCGGGTGTCTATTGCGACGCCGCGAATGCGCATACCGAGGGATCGATGAACATCATCGTCGAAACCGCCGACGGCATCGCGACCATCTGTGGCGACGTCATCTATGACTTCAACGACCAGATCGTGACGCCCTTCAACGAGATCCACGACTGGGAGCCGCGCACCACGGGCAATCACGGCACCACCAAGCGGGCCGAGAAGGCCGCCATCAAAAAGCTGCTCAGCAATTCGCGCTATCTGCTGCCGGTCCACGACCGTCCCGCCAGGATCGAAGGCGGCAACGTCGTCGGCCGGCTGCACGACCAGGTCCCTGGACCGATCGTGCAGTCCCTGCCCCAGCGCAACTGGTTTCCGGCCTAGACGCCAGAGGATCAACTGATGACGCACGTCACCTTGCGTTCCGAATTCGAGACCCTGATCGATCCTTACGCGCCAGTCGCGCAGATCGGCACCGGTTTTGACTTCACGGAGGGACCGATCTGGCATCCGGTCGATCATTATCTGCTGTTCTCCGACATGCCGGGCGACGTGCGCCGGCGCTGGGATGCGCGGCGCGGCGTCGCCGAGGTCAAGCGTCCCTCGAACAAATGCAACGGCATGACCTATGACGCCGAGCTCAATTTGATCGTTTGCGAGCACGCGACATCGTCGTTGATCCGCGAACGGCCGGACGGGCGGCGCGAGGTGCTGGCCTCGCACTTTGGGGGACAGGAGCTCAACAGCCCCAACGACGTCTGCGTGCACTCCTCCGGCGCGATCTATTTCTCGGATCCCTGGTATGGCCGCATGCCGGTCTATGGCGTCGAGCGGCCGAGGCAGCTCGGCTTCCAGGGCGTCTATCGCGTCGTGCCCGGCGCCGAACCGAAGCTCGTCGTCGAGCGCAATCTGTTCGACCAGCCGAACGGGCTGTGCTTTTCGCCCGACGAGAAACTGCTCTATGTCAACGACACCGTGCAGGCACTGATCCGCGTATTCGACGTCAACGGCGACGGCTCGCTGTCGAGCGCGCGTGTGTTCGCGAGCGGCATCCGCTCCGAGCTCGAGCCCGGCTTGCCCGACGGCATGAAGTGCGACCAGCACGGCAACGTCTGGGTCACGGCACCCGGCGGGGTGTGGGTCTATTCGCCGCGGAGCGAGCTGCTCGGCAAGCTCCGCCTTCCTGAGCTCGTGGCGAACCTTACCTGGGGCGGGCCGGATTTCCGCACGCTGTACCTGACTTCGACGCACTCGGTCTATGCCATTCCCACCAAGGTCGGACCGCGCCACGAGCCCTATATGAGCGGCAAGCGAGGCAGCGGCACTGCAGCGGCCGGTTCTGCTTCCGCTGCCCCCATCCTCGCCGACGGCGAAATGCAGCTCGACCCGCGACGCTGTGCCATGATCATCCAGGACCTCCAGAACGACGTCATCATGGAGGGGGGCGCATTCACCGATTCCGGCGCACCAGGTCACGCGAAGCAGCAGCACGTCGTCGAAAACGTCCGGCGTCTGGCGGAAACGGCGCGCGCCCGCGGCGTCGCCGTCATCCATGTCTGGTTCGTCGTCGAGCCCGGCGCGCCCGGCGTGACGCTGAATGCGCCGCTGTTCGAGGGTCTCGTCGACAGCAAGGCGATGGTGCGCGGAAGCTGGGGCGCGGCACCGGTGTCAGGTCTCGAACCGAGACCCGGCGATTTCGTGGTCGAGAAAGTGCGAATGAGCGCCTGGGAAGGCACGAGGCTCGAAACGATTCTGAAAGCCACCGGTCGCGACATGATCATCAACACCGGCGCCTGGACCAACATGTCGGTCGAACACACGGCGCGGACCGGCGCCGACAAGGGCTATTTCATGATCGTTCCCGAGGATTGCTGCTCGACCATGAATGCCGATTGGCACGCTGCCTCGATCAACTTCGCCATGCAGAATGTCGCCGTCGTGACCAAGGCCAATGCGGTCATCAAAGCGCTGGGATGAGCGGTGGCGAAGCTCCTGCACCTGTCCTGCTCACCCCGCGACGACTCCTGGTCAAGCGCCGGCGCACGCGTTTTCATCGACGGCTTTCGCCGAGCTCGGCCCGATTGGGACGTGGACGTCATGGATCTCTGGCGCGAGCGCCTGCCGGAGTTTTCAGGCCCCATTGTCGAAGCCAAATATGCGCGGATGAAGGCGCAAGCCTTCAACGACGCGCAGCGGGACAGCTTCGCGGAAGCCGAGCGGATGGCGGTGCGCTTGGCGCTTGCCGATCGGGTGCTGATTTCGACGCCGATGTGGAACTTCAGCATTCCCTATAAGCTCAAGCAATTCTTCGACATCATCGTCCAGCCCGGGCTCACCTTTCGGTTCGACCCTTCGGTAGGGTATGTTCCGCTGCTGAAGGACCGGCCGACCATCGTCATCCTTGCCAGTGGCAGCGATTTCGCCACCGGAATGAACCGCGGGCGCATCGACATGGCAACGCCTTACCTGCGCGAAATTTTGCGTTTTGTCGGTATCAGCAATGTTCGCTTCGTTCCGATCGGGCCAACCACCGGACCGCAACAGCCCATCGAGGGGGCCCGCGAAAGAGCCCACCAACGTCTGACCGCAATGGCCGCGAGCTTCTGATGATCTCCGCAAGCGCCTCAAAGTTACGGCAGATTGTCTCGCAAAAAAATGTCGATGCGGATGCGCTCCTGGTCGGGGCTGATGGGCTCACCCGAACAATGCGCGAGCAGAACTCGCGCTGCGGACCGGGCCTCGTGGCCGGGATCCTGGTTGATGATGGCATCGAGCGTGCCGCGGACCAGGAAACGCCGCGTGTATTGAGTCAGCTCGTGGGCAATCCAGACCACCTCACGCGCCCGTCCCGAGGCCTCGAGCGCATCGGCGATGCCACGGTTGCCGGCGCCGCAGCAGTATATGCCGCGCAGATCGGGCTGGCGCGCGAGCAGCGCCGCAGTGAGCTCCCGCGTGCGCTCGCTGTGGTCGCGGCCCTCGATCACCGGTAGCGCGAGCAGGTTCGGATATTCGCTGGACAGGATCTGGTGGAAACCGAATTGCCGCTCGGTGTGATCGCGCAGCGACAACGACCCTGCGATCACGGCAACCGTCCCCTCGCGACCAGTGAGGAACCGTCCCATCAGCGTAGCAGCGGTGCGGCCTGCCGCCGGGTTGTCGATGCCGACATAATGCAGCCGGCGCGAGCTCGGCGCGTCCGACACGAGGGTCACCACAGCGACCCCGCGCGCGGTGAGCTCATCGATCGCGGCGCGCACCCTGGGATGGTCGAGCGCGATCACGGCGACGCCCTGATAGGCGGGCGACAGATTTTCCAGCGCGGCGGCGAGTACATCCGGATCGAACACGTCGACACGGAGGATATCAATGAAGCCGCGTTGGCCGGCGAGCCAGTCCGCGGTGCGCTGGACCTGCTCGGTCAGGTTGGTCATGAAGCTGTTGCTACCGGTCGGCAGCACGAAGGCAAAGCGGAACGTCTGCCCCCGGGCAAGCCGAGCGGCCGCGACGTCGGCTCGATAGCCGAGTTTTGCCACCGCGGCCTCGACCCGCGCCACGGTCTTGGTGCGCACGCCCTCGCGCCGGTTGACGACGCGGTCGACGGTGGCGAGCGAAACGCCCGCCGTGCGCGCGACGTCTTCAAGGGTAGCGCGAACCACCGACTGGGTCGCAACGGCTGTCATTCGCGCGCCGCCCACAACATGCCACGGGTCATCAACGTCCGGATCTCCGGTACGTCGAGCTCGTAAGCGCGGTGGCCGAGCGAGGAATAGAACACCCTGCCCGCGCCGTATCGCTTCTTCCAAACCACGGGCATGACAACGCCCTCGATCCAGGGCGCGTGCTCGCCGGTGAAGGTCGTCGTCGCCAACACCTCGTTGGCCGGGTCGACATGCATGTAGTATTGCTCGGAACGATGCTCGAAACTCTTCAGGCCCTTCATGATGGGATCATCCGGCTTCGTCAAGTCGACCTTGTAGTCAATGATGTTGCCGGGATGCGCAACCCACTGCCCGCCGCACAGGAACTGGTAATCGACGGAATCGCGGAATGCGTCGCCCATGCCGCCATGATGGCCAGCGAGCCCGACGCCGCTACGGACCGCAGCGCAGAGATTGAGCGCTTCCGCCTTCTCGATTGTCGACATGGTGTAGATCGGGATGATCAGTGACAAATCGTGAATCGCGGGATCGGCGAACGCGGCGGTGGTGGTTTCGGTCCGCACCTCGAAGCCTTCAGCCTTCAGCCAGCCGCGGATCATCGAAGCACAGAGATCGGGATCGTGCCCCGGCCAACCGCCCCATACAATCATTGCCTTGCGCATGGTCATTCCCTCAGTCGATCTGTCCGGTTTCACGCCCGGCCGGCAGCATCGCCGGCCGCTCGACGCAGCTCTCGATCTTGACGCGTCGCCCTTCGTCGGCAGAGGTCTGGAATGCCTCCATCACTTCCAGCACGTGGAAAGCAAGCGCGCCGCTGGCACGATGCGGCCGATTGTTCAGGATCGCAGATGCCATGTCGGCGACACCGATGGAACGGAACTCGCCATCGACATGACCGTGAGTCAGCGGCACCGGCTCCCATTCGCCGCCGGTCTTCGCGACCTGCACCTCGCCGCCGAAGCGGTTCGGATCGGGCACGAGCATGCTGCCCTTGTCGCCATAGATCTCGATCGGCGCGTGCCGGTGCTTCGGCACATCAAAGCTCATCGCGATCGAGACCACCGCTCCGCTCTCGAATTCCAGCGTGCCGGCGACATGGGTCGCAACTTCGACTGGGATCAGCGTTCCGTTCATCGGCTGGCTGGTGACCAGCCGCTCGGATTTCGGGCGCGCAGTCGAGCCCATTACGCTCGCCACCGGGCCGAGCAGTTGCACGAGATCGGTGATGTAGTACGGGCCCATGTCAAGCATGGGCCCGCCGCCGCGCAAATAGTAGAAACCCGGCGCCGGATGCCAACGCTCATGGCCGGGGCAGCCGAAGAACGCGCTGCCGGCCACGGGCGTGCCGATCGCACCATCGTCGATCAGCTTGCGCGCGGTCTGGTGCCCACCGCCAAGGAACGTATCGGGTGCGCAGCCGACGCGAAGACCCTTCTGCGCGGCGAGATCCATCACCTTGCGGGCTTCCGTGACGTTGATGCCGAGCGGCTTCTCGGAATGAACGTGCTTGCCGGCGTTCAGCACTGCGAGGCTGACGTCAGTGTGGGCGAGTGGCACGGTGAGATTGACGACGATCTCGACATCGTCCCGCTTGAGTAGTTGATCAACCCGCATTGCCGACAGGCCGAAGGCGGCGCCTTGCCGCTCTGCCGCATCGCTGCGCATATCGGCGAGCGCCTTGATGTCCATGACCGGGAAGCGTTGGGCCGCCTTCAGATAAGCGGTGCTGATATTGCCACAGCCGATGATGCCGATGCCGACTTTTATCATTGCGATCTCCGTGAGGTACCGTTCATCCCTTGACCGCGCCGGCGGTGAGGCCTGCGACGATGTGTTTCTGCGCCAGGAGGAAGAGAATGATCGTCGGCAAGATGGTCAACGTGATGAAGGCCAGGATCAGATGCCACTCGGACGAATACTCGCCCTGATAAACCATGATGCCGAGCGGCCAGGGATAGAGCGCGTCGGTGTTGAGCATCACCAGCGGCAGCAGATAGGCGTTCCAGCTGTTGACGAAGGTGATGGTACCGACGGTCGCCAGGATCGGCCGCGACAACGGCAACGTTACATAGCGGAAGAATTTGATATAGCTGCAGCCGTCGACCAGCGCGGCCTCCAGCAGTTCGTACGGGATGTCTTTGAAGAAACGCCGCAGCAGCAGCACGCTCATCGCAAGACCGAAGGCCGCCTGTGGCAGGGCAACGCCAAAATATGTATCGAGCAGCCCGAGATCGCGCACCTTGATGAAGAGCGGCAGCACCGCTGTCGCGGCCGGAAACAGCAGGCCCAGCGTCAGGTAGCTCAGCAACATCGAGCTGCCGTAGAACCTGATATGGGCGAAGGTGAACGCTGCCATTGAAGCGACGATCAGGGTCAGTGCCACCGTGAGGGTCGAGATGATCAGCGAGTTGCGCAAGAGCTGCCAGTAGCGTGCAGAGAACAGAATGTCGGCATAGTTCTGCCACTCCCAGTGACGTGGCAAGCCAAATGGATTGACGCGCAGTTCGCCGAGCGATTTGAAGCCACCGAACAAGGTCGCGAGCAGCGGCACCACGACGATGATGGCGACGACGGCGAGGAACACCATCTTGAACAGCATTGAGGGATCGAACGGCGCGCGGATGGCCTTCGCGTTACTCATCGCGCATGAACCATCGCTTGTACGTGAAAGCAAAGGTCACGCAGATCGCAAACAGGATGACGCCGATGGCGCTGCCGTAGCCGACCCGCATGCGCGAGATGCCGTTGTTGTAGAGAAAGCTCACTATCGTGTTCGAGGAGTCCGCTGGCCCGCCGCGCGTCAGGGGCATGACGAGGTCGAACAGCTGCAGCGAACCGACGATAGCGAAGAACACGGAGAGCCTTATCGTCGGATAGAGCAACGGGATGACCACATGCCGCAGGGCTTGCGATCGGGTCGCGCCGTCGATGCGTGCCGCCTCGACCAGGCTCTTGTCGAGGCCCTGGAGCGCTGCGATGAACAGCATCATGTGGAAGCCAAAGTACTTCCAGACGATCACGATCAGCACCGCCAGCATGGCCGTATCGGTCGAGGCCAGCAGATGCGGCGGCTCGGCGCCGAAGCTGCGCCAGATCGACGCCACAAGGCCGTAGTCGCCATCATAGACGAAGCTGAAGATCAGCCCGGTCGCGATCTCCGCCAGGATATAAGGCATGAAGAACAGCATGCGCAGCGCCACTGCCCCGCGAAAGCGCTCGGCGAGCATCAAGGTCAGCGTGAGCGCAAGCGGCAGCTGGATGGCGAGCGAAACAGCGATGATCAGCCCGTTGTTACGCAGCGCGAGCCAGAAGGCGCGGGTCTCGAGCACGAAGCGGTAATTGTCCAAGCCAATCCAGTTGGTCGGCCTGCCGAACCCGTTCCAGTTGAAGCCCGAATACCAGGCTGCTTGGCCGATCGGCAGCACAACGAACAACGTGAACAATAGCAGCGCCGGCGGCAGGAACAGGATGAGCACCGTCAGCCTGCCGTCCCAACTCGGGCCACGGACCGTGACCTGGGGCACCATCTCGCCAGCAGCACCGATCACCGACACGCTCGCGGTCCGCCGCGCCACCGTCAGTTGCCCTGCTTCCACGCCGCCTCGATCGCCTTGGCAGCCTCTTGCGGGCTCATGCTGCCGCCGGCGATTTCGGCCGTGACGTCGTTGACGACGCGGCCGACCGACGGACCCAGGCTCTGGTCATAGAAGTTCTGATGGTAATTCGACTTCGCCAGATTGGCGGCGATCAGCTTCATGAAGGCGTTGTTCAGCCCTGCGTCCGCGCCCTGCACCACCGGGATGATGAAGTTGCCGGCGGCAAGCCGCGTCTGCACATCTTTGGAGACGAAGTATTTCAGAAAATCGACGGCTTCCTTCGGCGAGCCTTTCGTAATCAGCCAACCGGTAATGCCGCCGAGCGTATCGGTCGGCGCACCCTTGCCGCCGGTCACGACCGGGAAGTCGAACCAGCACATCTTGTCTTCGGTCAATCCGACCTTGTCGGCGGCGAGAGCGCGCTGCAGATGATAGACCGTGCTGATCGCGAGCGTCATCGCCGCCTTGCCGTCGCCGAAATAGCCGACCGCCTGCGGGTTCTTGAAACCCAGGAAGCCATTCTGGAACGGCTGGAGATCCACGAGTTGCTTGAACAGCTCGCCGGATTTCTGGAAGGTTTCCCCGGCGAAGCCACCGTTCTCGCCACGCAACGCCGCATCGAACGCCGCCTTGCCGCCGATGCGCACCGCAAGATGCGTCCAGTAGAAGTGCAGCGGCCATTTGTCGGCGCCGCCGACCACGATCGGGGTTACGCCGGCGGATTTCAACGCCTTCACGGCAGCAAGCAGATCGTCCCAGCTCTTGATCCCGGCAGCATCGACCTTCCCCTTAGCCATCAGCTCCTTGTTGCAGAGGAAGCCGACCTGGGAGAGCGCTGTGGGCAGACCATAAACGCGGCCGTTGCTGGTGAAGGCGGCGAGCGCCGCGGGTGTGAGATTGTTGCTGTAGCCCTTCACAGAATCGGTGATGTCGTCGAGCACGCCGGCCTCGATCTGCGTCTTCAGGACACCGCCGGCCCAGCTGTAGATGATGTTGGGCCGGTCTTTGGATTGCAGGATGGTCGGCAGCTTGGCCTTGTAAGCCTCGTTCTCGAGGAACTGCATTTCGACTTTGACGCCCGGATGCGACCCCTCATAGGCGCGCGCAACCTCCTCCCAGATTTTGACCTGGGCCGGGTTGGCCTCGATGTGAAGCCACTTCACCGTCGTATCGGCCGCAGCCAATTTCGCTCCGAACAGGCATGCGACAACGGCCAGTCCCAGTTTCCCGAGCAGTCTCATCACATTCCTCCCAACCGCATTTATTCTTTGGCGCAATCCTGCCTTCGATTTTTGAGGTACGCAACTGAAATTCTGATCTATGCACCTCACGAAGGAGATCGCTAAGGTGCGCGGGAGAGTCGGGCGCGTCGCGCTGCCCTAACGCAATCGAGGGATATCCATGGCTGCCGTTTATTCCGACCTCGCCGGCAAGGTCGTTCTCGTCACCGGAGGCGCATCCGGAATTGGCGCTGCGATCGTGCGGCGCTTCGCCCAGCAGAAATCCAATGTCGTGTTCTTCGACATCAAAGTCGACGAGGGCCAATCCCTGGCACGCGAGCTGTCGGATCAAGGTCTTAGCGCGCGTTTCATGCGTGTCGACTTGACCGATATCGCCGCGTTACGTGCCGGCGTCGCGGAGGCGCGCAACGTGCACGGCGCGATCAACATCCTCGTCAACAATGCCGCGCACGACGAACGGCACAGCACCGAGGAAATGACACCGGAATATTGGGACAATCGTCTCGCGGTCAACTTGAAGCACCAGTTCTTTGCTGCGCAAGCCGTGTTGCCGGACATGAAGGCGGCGAACGCCGGCGCCATCATCAATTTCGGCTCGGTGTCGTGGATCGCCGGACAAGGCGGCATGGCCGCCTACACCGCCAGCAAATCAGGCGTGATCGGTCTCACGCGCTCTCTGGCGCGCGATTACGGCGCCTACAACATCCGCGTGAACGCGATCGCACCGGGATGGATCATGACCGAGCGCCAGCTCGAGAAATGGATGACGCCACAGGGCGAAGTCGAGCTGATGCAACGACAATGCCTGAAGCGCAAGCTCGTGCCGGACGAGGTCGCGAAGTTCACCATCTTCCTCGCTTCCGACGAGGCCTCCGCCTGCACAGCTCAGCACTACATCGTCGATGGCGGCTGGGTCTGAGGCGGACCAGAGACCCGGATCGTGCAATCGCTGGCGAACGGCTCGAACCTCGTCAACGAAGCTCCTGCCGAACCTTCGCCGCCGCATCGCACATCGCCTTCAATTTCCCGAACGCGACAGCGCGTGGCATGTATTTCATGCCGCAATCGGGCGCCGGAACGAGACGATCAGGCGACACATATTTCAGGCCGTTGCGAATGCGGTCGGCGACCGTGTCGACGCTCTCGATCTGGGGGTCTGCGAGGTCGAGCACGCCAAGCATGATTTTCTTTGAGGAGAGGTCCTTCAGAACACCGAGATCGAGTTTTGGCTGCGCCGCCTCGATCGAGATCTGGTCGGCAGTCGTATCGTCGAGCTCGGCGAGGAACGAATAACCGGCCGGCTTGTTCGAGCCTGGCACGACCGCCGCATAGCCGAAACACAGATGCACGACGGTCGGCACTGTGATGCCCTTCAGCGCGCGGTTGATCGCCTTGACGGCGTAGCGCCTGGCGGCATCCGGATTGTTCCGGACCCAGGGCTCGTCGAGCTGGATCACGTCCGCGCCTGCTCTTTGCAGATCGAGTGCTTCGGCATTGACGGCCTCCGCCAAGGCCATCGCGAGCTCTTCGTCGTCCTTGTAGAACTCGTTCTTGGCCTGCTGGCTCATGGTGAACGGACCCGGCAGGGTGATCTTCGCTGCACGATCGGTGTTCCTGCGCAGGAACTGCATGTCGTGCAGCTCGACCGGCCCCTTGCGTTTCACTGGCCCGACGACACGTGGCACCGGGGTCTGGGTGTTACCGGTGCGCGCCACGATTATCGCGGGATTGTCCGCGTCGATACCGTCGAGCGCCGTGGCGAAGCGGTTGGAGTAGCTCTCGCGGCGGATTTCGCCATCGGTCACGATGTCGATGCCGGCGCGCTCCATGTCGCGGATCGCGACGATCGTCGCATCATCCTGGGCCTCCTCCAGATGTTCCGCTGGCAGCCGCCACATGTCGTGCAGGCGCGTGCGCGGCACCACCTTCGACAGCATGGCGCGATTCACCAGCCATTCCGGCTGCGGATAACTTCCGACCACCGTGGTCGGGAGGATATGCGTTGGCATCGGCATGAGGGTCTCCTTCTTGTTGTTGTCGAGCGCAGCCAATCAGGTTGCGCGCGTCGCCCTGGCCGGCACTTCATCCTTGACGGGATTGCGGAGAATCCCGATCCCGGAAATCTCGATCTCCACGACGTCGCCGCCCTTCATCCACAACGGCGGATTGCGATAAGCGCCGACACCGCCGGTCGTCCCTGTGACGATGACGTCGCCTGGCGCGAGCTCGGTGAAGGTCGAGCAGTAAGCAATCAGCGCCGGCACGTCGAAGACGAGATCGGAGATCGGGGCCTTCTGCACCTCGACGCCGTTGAGCCGGGTAATCAAGGTCTGCTTGCTGACGTCGGTCAATTCGTCGGTCGTGACCATCCAGGGCCCAAAGCCGCCTGTGCCGGCGAAATTCTTGCCGGGCGCGAATTGTGAGGTGTGACGCTGCCAGTCGCGGATGCTACCGTCATTGTAGCAGGCATAACCGGCGACATGGCTCAACGCGGCTTCGCGCGAGATGCGGCGGCCGGCCTTGCCGATGACAACCGCCATCTCGCCCTCATAGTCGAATCGCTCGGATTCGAGCGGCCGGATCATCGGCTGGCCATGTCCGACCTGGCTGTTGGCGAAACGGGTGAAGATCATCGGGTGTGGCGGGGTGGGATGGCCGCTCTCGGCCAGATGCGTGGCGTAGTTGACGCCGATGCAGAAGATCTTGTCGGGATCAGGGACCGTCGGCAGCAGCGTAACGTCCTGCAGCGAATAGTCCGGCTTCTCGCCGGCAAGCTTTTTCAGTTCGTCGAGTGATCCCTTGGCAAGCAGCGTCTTCAGCGTCGGATAGGCCTTGAGACGCTTGCCGGCATCGATGACGCCGTTGTCGGTGACAATACCAAAGCTCGCGGTGCCGGCGGTCGTGAAGCTTGCAACTTTCATCAGTCAAACGCTCTCTTCGATGGAGGAAACATAGTCGTTGATCGGAAGTGCGATCGCGCCATTGCGGATCGGAACGCATTGTGGCGGGAAATCCTGGCGGAAACGGGCGCCGGCCGCCTCGGCGCGGTCGAGGAACCGCTCCAGATGGTTCATCGCCCCGGTCGGAAGATCGTGCAGAACCATCAGCGTCCAGGGCTGCCGGCTGCACTGGACAACGGCGCGCTCGGTCCAGCCGTCGGGATCGTCCCAATCGCGGGGAATCGCATTCCAGAGCACGCAGCTGTGCTTGTTGCGGATGAGGTAATCGACGACGGATGGTTTCAGCAGCCGCGTATCAAGGTTGCCGCCGCCACCGAACGGCCGGAACCAGCGCTGTGGATGGGCGAG
The DNA here is from genome assembly GCF_000515415.1 of Bradyrhizobium sp. WSM1417. NCBI lineage: Bacteria > Pseudomonadati > Pseudomonadota > Alphaproteobacteria > Hyphomicrobiales > Nitrobacteraceae > Bradyrhizobium > Bradyrhizobium sp. WSM1417. Next base: position 3,996,616 of record NZ_KI911783.1, on the reverse strand, counting down.
ATCACCGATCGCAGTCTGGGTGCGGCCAATTTCGCTCTTCGCTGTGTCGCGATCCGGCTGCTCACCGAGCGGGATGCTGTGGGTGAAGGTGTGATTGCCGATCCAGTGCCCCTCTCCGTGCGCGCGCATCGCAAGGCCATGCCGCGCGGGATCGGCGAGCTTCTCGCCGATGACGAAGAACGTGGTCTTGATGCCGCGCTCTCCGAGAGTGTCGAGCACGCGCTGCGTCACGTTGGGATCGGGGCCGTTGTCGAATGTCAGGGTCAGATCGAACACGCGGAATTTCCTCAGGTCGCCGGCTGCATCGCGCCCGATGCGATGTCATCGTTGGCCTGACCAGCGCGCGTGCCGGTCTGCCAGATCGCCGCCTTGCGCTCGATCCCCCGGATCGCGGCATTGAAGGCGATCGCCATGAACAGCACGAGGAGGACGCCGGCGAACACGTGCGGACTGTCGAGGATCGTGCGGTAGCGGGAGATCAAATAACCGATGCCGGCCGAGGAAATCAGCATCTCCGAGACGACGACGCCAACGATGACCAGCGCGCCTCCCACGCGGAGCCCCGACAGCACGGTCGGAATCGCCGCGGGAATGATGACGCGAACCAACCGCTGGTTCAGCGTGGCGCCCATGCTGCGTGCCGCGAGCAGGAGCTGAGGGTCGATGGTCTGGATGCCGGCGGCGGTGGCCAGCATCGTTGGCAGGAAACCGTAAATCGAGGCGAAGGCGATCTTGGATTCCGAGCCGATGCCGAGCCACACCGTGAAGACGGGATAGAGGATCACGAGCGGCACCGCATAGAGGCTCGACACCATCGGCATGATCAGGACGCGCGGACGCGGCAGGCTGCCGACGATAGCGCCAAGCAGGATGCCGCCGCCGCAGGCGAAGGCCATGGAGATCAGCACCTCATAAAGCGTCACTGCGAGCGCGTGACCGTATTCGGCCGCGTCGGTCCATCCGGCCATCAGCGTCGATGACAGGGACGGCAGGAACAGCTCGGGAATGAGACCGGTGCGCGGCAGCAGCTCCCACAGCGCAATCAGGCCGATCACGATCAGACGTCGCAGCGTCTTCGCACTTAATTTGGCGTTCATCTCCGCCTCATGCCGATTTGCGGATATGCCGCCAGATGCGGTCGCGCAAGCTCCCGAAGGCATCGCCGCTCAGCATCTCAAAGGTGCGGGGCCGCGGCAGTTGGACCTGGAGATGATCGACGATGCGGCCGGGCCGCGCCGACATCACGATCACCTCGTCGGCGAGATAGACCGCTTCGGTGAGACTGTGCGTGACGAAGACGACGGTCTTGCCGGTCGCCGCCCAGATGCGCAGCAGCTCGTCACCCATGGTCATGCGGGTCTGCTCGTCGAGCGCCGCGAACGGCTCGTCCATCAGCAGCACCGGCGGGTCCTGCACCAGCCCACGCGCGATCGAGACGCGCTGCTTCATGCCGCCCGAGAGCTCGTGCGGATGGCGCCTGCCGAATCCGTCGAGGCCGACCAGCGTGAGCGCATCCTGCGCCTTGGCGCGGCGCTCCGCCTTGGGCACGCCACGCAGGGCCAGCGGAAACTCGACGTTGTCTTCGGCCGTCAGCCAGGGAAACAGGCTCGCCTCCTGGAACACCACGCCAACCCTGTCCGGATCGGGCTGCGGAATCGGCGCGCCATTGATCGTGATCGTGCCCGAGGTCTGCTGGCGCAGGCCCGCCATCATCATCAAAAGCGTCGACTTGCCGCACCCGCTCGGGCCGACCAGCACGACGAAGCGACCCGGCTTGATATCGAGCGAAACGTCTTCCAGGGCGACCACGTCCTGGGACCTGGTCTTGAAGACCTGGCCGACATTCTTCACCTCGATCGCGCCGGCCCGCGCAGGAGGCTTCAACGGTGTCACGTTCGCCAATGGCTGCATCGCGTTTCCACCCATCTGACAAGTTCGTTGAAGGTCATGGCGATCGCGGCGACCATCACGACGCCCGCGAGGAGCTGCTTCATTTGAAAGTTCTCGCCCCAGGTCGCGATCTGGTGGCCGATGCCGTCGCGCGAGGCGTACATCTCGGCAAGGATCACGCCGGTGAGGTTGAAGATCATGGAGATTCGCAGGGCCTCCAGCAGCACCGGCAGCATGCTCGGCAGATAGACCCGGAGAGCGGTCTGCATCGGAGTTGCGCCATACGAGCGCGCCACCGTGAGATGCTCGACCTTGACCGACTCCACCGCCGTGGTCGTCGACATGATCACGATGAAGATCGTGGAGAAGAAGCCAAAGCCGACCTTCTGGGCGAAGCCGACGCCGAATACGAGGATGAACATCGGCAGGAAGATCGACTTCGGGATGCTGAAGGCAAAGAACAGCAGCGGCTTGGCCACGTCGGCGAAGTAGCGGTTCTCCGCAACCAGGAAGCCGATCACGGCACCGAAGGGGACGGCCAGCGCGAATGCAGCCAGCACTTCGGTCGCCGTCACCATCAGGTCTTTCCGCACGGCCGCGCGCTGCAGGAGGTCACCGAGCGTCGCAAACGTGTCGGACGCCGAGGGCAGCAGGCGCGGATTGACGATGCCGGTGCGCGACAGCAACTCCCACAGCGCCAGGACCGCGATGACGATCGCGATCCGTGCGAGCTTGATGGCGAGCGAGTTCTGCATCGTTACGGCTTGGTTGGAACCGGCTTGAACCTGGTCGAGATGACGTCCTCGACCGGCACGATGTCCTTGAGCCCGCCGAGCTTGGCGAGGTCTAGGGACAGCTGCACGGCCGCGTTCACGTCAGGTGCGCCCATGTCGCCGCTGGTCTCGAGCTTCATGATCGTGTTGTCATATTCCAGGGCGGCGATCTCGGCCGGCATTTCGTAGAGCTCGGCGATCAGCTTGACGGTCATGTCGCGATTGGCGCGCATGAACGCAACCGCGCCATAGAGGGCGTTCACCGCCTTCTGAACCAGCTGAGGCTTTGTCTCCGCCAATTTGTCCAGCACGATCCAGCCTGCCGTGAGGTTCGGCGGCACCGCCGTGGCATAATCGAGAATCGACTTGGCTTCGCCCGACTTCGAGATCTGGAAGCTCAGCGGCGAATAGACCACGGCGGCATCGACGTTGCCTGCCAGGAGGTTCGGCACCAGACCGCCGCCCCCAACCGGGACGCGCGTGAAGTCGATCTTCTTGTCCTGGAGTGTCCACAGTGCGAGCAGGTCGGAACCGGAGCCGGCGGCGGTGATCGCGACCTTCTTGCCGTTGAGGCCCTTGACGTCGAGCGTCGACTTGGCCGGGACCATCAACTGCCAGCCAAAATTTCCCATCGCGGCATTGGCCACGATCCGTGACATCACACCCTTCTTGCGTCCCGCGGAGACCAGCGAGGGCGGATCGAGGATGATGTCGGCCGCACCCGCAGCCATGCCTTCGAACGTCTCTGCACCACTGCGGTAGATCGTCAGTTCGGCCTGGATGCCTTCCTTCTCGAACAATTTCTGCCGCACGGCCGTCTCGGCGATCGTCGTCGGCCAGTAGGTCTTGGTCGGCAGGCCGACGCGGATGGTTTCGGCCGCGGCGGCAGGGCCGGCGAGCACGCCGGCTACGAAGAGCGACGCCAATAGCGCCTTGCGGCGAGTTATTTTCATGATCTGTTTCCTCCCGGTCTCTGTTTTTCTTTGCCGAATTTTTCCGGATCGTCAGTTCGCGCCGTTCACCTCCGCAATGCGAGGCGCGGCGAGCTCGACAAACTCTTTGGTGATGCCGAAGTGCTTTGCCAATGCGCGAACCGCCGCATCCACGTCGCGTTTGACGACGGCAGCGACAATCGCCTTATGTTCAGCCTCGACGTCGCGCGGCTTGCCGACCTCCCTGCGGATCGAGAGGCGGCGATATCGCTCGCTTTGTTCGTGCAGCACGTCGCGGAAGCCGAGCAGCCACGGCGAGCCGCAGGCATTGACCAGTGCACGATGGAAGATGCGATGGCGGACCACCCACTCCTCATAATGCACTGTCGGGTCGTCGGGGTAGCGATAGGGAACGGCCTTCAGGTCCGCCCAGGCGGATTTCACCGAGGCAAGCCAGGCATCGTCGCCCCGCTCGATCGAGCGACGGAGCGCAAGGCCCTCGATGTCGATCCGGGTCTGCGTCACGTCGGCGAGATCGGCGAGTGACACCTGGCTCACCCGGAAGCCACGCTGGTCGGACGCCAGCACGAGCCCGTCGGCGACCAGTCGGGAAAGCGCCTCACGTACGGCGGCAAGGCTCACGGAAAACTGTTTGGCGAGGCCGGCGATATGCAGCTTCTGCCCCGGAAGCAGCCGCGTCGCCAGGATGTCGGCGCGCAAGCGCTCGTGCAACGCAGATGTCAGGCTGCGCGGACCATCCCCGGGGCTTCCGGTCATATGAAACTGAAGCGGACCCATGGGTCGAATGATGGCAAGGCCGCGCGGAGGGGTCAATAGAAAATCGAAAATCGATTTTTCTGGTGGTGCCCGGGAATGGAACGACCCTATCCCAATCAACCATCTCTGGCTCCCAACGGACCATCAACCAGGATCCGCGTAGTCGTGGTTGCCCGCGCCCACGACCTCGTACAAGACCTGATTGGCGCGCCGCTACTTTGCCAGGCGGAACTTCCCGCCTTCGACCTTGATGAGAAAGGCCGAGCGCTCATCATAGCCGTTGTGATCGGTCTTGCTCATGTTCGACAGCCCATTGTTGAGATAGATGTTCTGCCCTCGCTCGAGTGCGTCCCGCAGAGCCGCGCGAAATTCGGTTGTGCCAGGCTTTGCCATCTTCAGCGCATCCGGTGCGGCTTTTCCGATCAGCGCGACGACATCCCAGAGGTGAGCAGCAAACATGTTGGGCTTTTGCCCGTTCGCCGCTTCATACGCGGTCACGAACTCCTCCGTGGAGCGACGGAACGGATCTCCCGCGGGAAGATCGGCGGCAATGGTAAAAGCCTCGCCCGCGAATACGGCACCTTCGACGTTCGCGCCACCGAGCTTGATGAACTCCTCACTGGCCACGCCGTGTGTCTGAAATATCTTCCCGGCGTATCCTCGCTCGCGGAGCGCCTGCTGCGGCAAGACCGCCGGAGTTCCCGCGGACGCGATGAAGACGGCATCGGGATTGGTCGACATCACCTTCAGCGCCTGACCGGTGACGCTGGTGTCGGCGCGTGCATAGACTTCATGTGTGGTCACGGTCAGGCCCAACGCGGGCGCGAGGCGGCTCACCTCCTTGTAGTAGCCCTCGCCGTATCCATCAGAAACGCCGATATAGCCGAGCGTCTTCACGCCTGATGTCGCGATATGCTTCAGGATGGCGGCCGCCATGAGGTCGTCATTGGGAACGACCTTGAAAGCCCAGGCGCGCTTCTCATCCATCGGTTGGACGATGGCCGTAGCGGCGGCGAGCGACAGCAGCGGCGTCTTCGATTCGAGCGCGACATCCAGCATCGGCATGGTCACCGGGGTCAGAGAGGAGCCGACCAGCACGTCGACCTTGTCCTGGATCACCAGCCGGCGCGCGTTCTGGATCCCTTTGGTCGAATCCGACTCGTCGTCCAGGACGATATAGGTCACCTTCTCTCCACCGATCTCTTTCGGAAGAGCTGCAACCGTCCTAAGCTGCGGTTGGCCCAGTGCGGATCCCGGGCCGCTTGCCGAAATCACGATTCCAATCTTGATGTCCGCGTGAGCAGCATGTCCATAGAGGACGCATGCCACAAGAAGCGAGGCTCGCGCGAAACCGATCTTCATGTCCTGTTCCTCCCGTCCGCTTTGATGCCTCCGCCGGGTACATCGGCGAGCTTGCAGTGCTCCCCAGGAGGCGCCGTCGCTGCCCAGAAGGCGTCCCGCGGTCCCGAGCGACTAGGCGGATCATGCTAAGCGGATCGCAGCAACGTGTCTGTCCCTAGCGTTAGGGACAAGGAGTAGGCGGACGCACCGCCGCATTCTCGCGGCGCATTCGCCCGAGCTTTGCTTGGTCACTCCACCCTCTTGTCCAAGAGGGCACAGGGAAGGCCGGGTGCCGGCTGGCACCCGCGGTCCGCTGCGCGAAAAGCACACGCAGGAAAACCGCACAGCAGCATACAGGTGTAGCCAATCACTCGGCCTTCCCTGCGCGATGGTTGGACGGCTTATGCCGTGCTCTCCCGGGAGCCGAGTTCCTTTTGGCCTCCCTCGTCCTCACAGAAGTCGCCGACACCACGCCGGTTGACGCAGATGCCGCATCCGCAAGAGCTTGACCGTAGCAACGACGGCCAGGACCACACGGTTTTGCCGTACGCACGGCCCGCCATTTCGCCGCAGTTTTCCCAGCCCTGTCGACGGAGCCGGAAACTTACAGGCGAGACGAACCTAGCAGCGCCGCTCGTCGGAACGAAGCCTTGGGCTCACGGAGAGCAATCCGCCCTGCCCACACCTCTCGCACCCGAACGCTGCCGCGTCCACCGCAAGCCCGGCTCGCGAACATGACGACCACAAGATCGCCCCTCAAGGATGAGCCGGGATGGCCGACACATACGTCATTTCCGAATTTCGGTAAAGCGGAATATTTTCACGGAAATGGGTTGACGGGGTGCCGGGTGTTTTGCCCGACGGGTCCTGCCCGTCACCCCTTCCGCCAAGTAAACGGACTCGGGACGCGATTTCAACGCGTCGCCGGCATCAACGCACGCAGGATACCCGGCTTCCAGGCCTGACGCGCACTGTCGAACGCCGCGAAGTCATGATCGAACTGCCAGTAGGCCCATGACCAGCCGAGCCTGTCGGCGCTTCTCGCCACGAATGACAAATACCGCTGCCGGCTGTCGGACGGCGCACGCTCGTACACTCCGAACTCGCCGACATAAACAGGGCGCTGCTCTTTCTCCGCCCAGAGGCTCATCTTCCTGAAGTCGGCGGCAGCCTTCGCTTCATCCTCCGGGCTGCCCCAGTTCAGGGGCCCGATCCGCGAAAACGTCGGAGACCACGGCGCGCCCTGATGGGTGAACCGTATCGGCGCGTAATAATGAAACGTGACGATGAGATGCCTGTCCTCGGCCGGGAGAACCAACTCGTCGACAGGGATCTCGTCCGTGTTGAGAACGGCGGCGATGACAGGCCGTTCGGGATTGGTGCGGCGGATGATCCCGAGACATTCATTGAGGAGCGAATTCCAGCCGGCGGACGTCATTTCTCCACCAGGCTCGTTCAACACCTCGAAAACGAGTGCCGGATATTTGCCGGCATAGCGCTCGGCAATCTGCCGCCAGAACGCCTTGAGCTTCTCGGCGCATCCGGAAACGTCGCGTTGGCAAAGGTGAGTATCGTGCTCGTCGACAACGGGAATGAGCTTCCTCGCGAGAACCTCCTCGATGACGGCGTCAAGCCGCCTCAGGACGATCTCATCCATGACATTCCCCGGCCCCATGAACTTGAAGCCGAAGAAATTGATCCTGACATGCGCGAAACCGGCCTTCTTGATCGCGGTCAAATTGTCCAGGCGAAATGGCGCGTTTTGGCCGCCTTCCCAGATTCCATCGTAGCCGAGAATGTTGATACCGCGACCCAGTTTTGGCGTGTCACGGGAGGCAACCTGCTCGGCCCCCTGGGCGTGGGAGGACAGCGATGCAAGGAAAACCACAATAGCCGCGAGATTAACGCTTCTCGGCCAGCGAGCGCGCATGGCGGTCATACTGCTTCCATTCCTAAAGTCTGGAAATCCGTCGGTCGCACCGGCCTGCACGTCGCAAAGAAAAAGCCCACCAGGAGCACGGACGTGAACATCGTCGAACGAAGGAACGTCGTCTCCGTAAAATTGGTCTGAAAGCTGAGGACGACGAATCCGATGATGAGTGCACAGTGCGACCGATCGATCGTGCGAGCGGAAATCAGATGGAGGATCTTGTGCGAGAACAGGAGGACGCTCGCGGCAAAGAGCGTGTATCCCAAAAATCCAGTCTCCATCAGGATCGCGATGTAGCCGCTATGATAATTGTCGAGCACCCAGCCGTGATTCTGTTCGAAATAATCGTAGATCGAGGGGATTGTCCAGAAGCCGTTGATGCCGAAGCCGAGCAGCGGCGCATCGTTGAAATGGCTTATCGCGTAGTGCCAGATGAAAGTCCGCTCGGTGAAATCGATGCTCGCATCGCCGATATGGATGGCGTCGTATCCCGTCGCGTAGAAGTACAGGATCAGAAGTCCGGCCAGAACGCACATGACGAACGGCAGGAGCGCATAGAGCCTCATGCAGCCGACCGACCACATCGAAGTCACGAGCATGGCGCAGGCGGCCAGAGCGACAGCGCCGGCGCCGCGCGATTCCGACGCGAAGACACAGGTTGACGCCAGCAGGAACACGGCGAGGAAAGCCAGCCACCCCTGCCCCGTCATCTTTCGATAGCAGGCCAAGAACATCAGATACGCGCCGACGAAGCCGAGCGTCTGCTTGGATTCGTAGACGCCCTGCCATTGGCCGTTGTGCATCCAGCTATGGTCGATCCCGATGTCGGGCACGGCCACCGCACAGACAGCCGACGCGGCGACCAATATCAAAAGCCCAAAGGCTGTGGCTTTCACGATTTCGTCCAGGTCGACGCGCGTGACGAGGCAAAATGCACCGAACGTCGTCATCGCAAGCGCCGCGCTCTTCATGATCGCCGCGACGCTCAGGCTGGACCAGAACACCGAGACAATTGCGAAGGCGTAGAATGCGACCAGCGCCACCAGATCGGGATTGACCTGCAACCGCAGGCGCGGCTGCACGAATGCACTTGCGTAGATCAGGACGGCCCACATCAGAAGGGCAACGGCCTGTTGCAGAAAGCTCAGCTCCGCCGGCAGTAGCGCTGCGTTGAAGATGCCCATCGATGCGACCACGTTGATGGTGATCGAACAGCTGATCGCGAACCTGGCTATCTTCTCGACGCCAACGCTGCGCGTCGTCCAGATCGCGCTCCCGGGTGCTCCGGAATCCACCTCGGTCTGCAGGCTGGCCATGAGATGACCTTCCTTAAGCGCGGTTAATAATTTGCTAGCGCAGGCCGATCTCACGCCGCCAGGCGGCGCCGTTGTGAGAAATTAACGGTTTGGTAACGATGTGAGCCTTGCGCGAGGCATTAATGCAAATCACACGCCGCCGGTGTCTCGCCCGTAACGAACCTGCTATAAAGCGCAGGTCCGGCTCGATCGATCGTCCCGAGCTATCCGGTTTCCCTGGTATCATGAACAGACATAGCAGCACGTTCAACATTGCCGTCGAGCAGGGATTCGACTTCCTGTCGCCTGATTACGCGGAGCTGTTTGACAACTCGGCTGCCACCGCGTTCCAGCATCCGCTCTGGCTCGACACCCTCTATACCAGGCTCGCGTCTCATGCAGGCGCAACGCCTCTCGTTGTCGTGGTCCGCCACCGCGCGACGGGCGGCCTTGCGATGGTGCTGCCCTTGCTGCGGATCCGGCGCGGCCCGATACGAACCGTCGAATTCGCCGACCTCCGCGTCTCCGACTATCTGGCGCCGGTGTGCAGCCCGCAGATCTTTTCCGAGTTGCTCAAGGACGAGAGTGCGTGCGCGGAAATCAGGTACCTCGTCCGCCCGTTCGATCTGCTCCGAATGACCAAGCTGCCGGACGGACGGCTTCCGATCGAGAACCTCCTGGCGACGCCCCGCCGCGTCGCGATGGACTCCAACGCTTACGCGACCGTTCTCGTCGCGCCGTTCGAGCAATGGCGCGCCAGTACGATGGACCGCTCCTACCAGAAGGAGCTCGCAAAGAAATCCCGGCAGCTCCAGAAGAAGGGCGACTTAAGTTTTTCATGCTGCAGCGACAGCGCCTCCGTCCTCGACGCATTGGACGTGATGAGGAAGTTTCGCGGTCCACGCTTTCAGACTCAAGGCGATGGCGATCTGCTCCAACGCTCCGAATATTACGGCTTCTATTCCGAGATGGCGCAGCGCGGCCTCGGCTCCTTTGTCCGGCTCTATGCCATGAAGATGGATGGCGAGGTGATCGCCGCCGTGCTCGGGCTCTGCCATCGAGGCAGCTTCCTCGTCATCATGAGTGCCTTCGACATTGCCGGATACAAGAGCCAGTCCCTGGGCGCACTGATGTTCGAGCAGGTGGCGAAGGACTGCATCGAGCGCGGGGATCAGATGCTCGATTTCACCATCGGTGACGAGCCCTACAAGAAACTGTTCGGCGCGCAGCCTTCGCCGATGTGGGCGGTCACGCAGGCCGGCAGCACGGTGGGCGCCATTTCCTTGTTCGCACTGAAACAGGCTCCCTGGCTCAAACAGGCCGCCAAGCGAATGTCGGAGTTCAGGCTTCTGCCGACGGGGACGTCAACGCCAACGCGCTGACAGGCGCGAGGCCCCCGACGATACGACGGTTCTCAGGCGCGTAGCGCGCTTCGAACCTGCGCGAGCCAGCCTGGCCGCATTTGATCGACCCGGTGGGTGATCCTGCGTCGCAAGAAGTGCAGCCGCCGCCGCACATCCCAGCCGATATCGTTGCGGGACGTCAGGGCCTGCCGGAAGCGCGCCATCTTCAGCGACTGCTGGTCGGCCGCGATCTTGTCGGGATCGGAATAGAATTCCGAAATCTTCTCCCGGCTCATGCCCTCGGTCACCAGCCAACGCGGCGCATATACAGTGCAGAGCCGCTCGACGTCGACCAACAGGCGGGCAACTCCCGTGCCGGCGGCCGGGCAATTGGTCTGGAATGCATCGCCGATGAGCACGACGCCGGGCTGGAGATGTCCTTCCACGACGGACAGGTCCATCACCCAATTTTGCACCCGGTCGATCACGTGGAAATCGCCAAGGTAAGGCCGCAATCCGGGCAGCAGGCGCAGAACCGTCGCTTCCGGTTCGCGGCGCAATTCGCGCATGATCGGATCGGCCGGGTCGCGGAACATGAAGAGGTTTGCCCGCATGCCGCCACGCACGGGAAACAGGCTGAGATAATCGATGCCGTCCGCCGTGCGCTCGCCGTAACAGGTCAGCGCTTCGAAATCGAACGGCGCATCGTCCCGGCGGGCGATCGTGAAGCCGAACGAAACCGAATGGCGCTCCGCAAGCACGCGCCGCTTGATGCCGAGCTTGTAGCCGAGAACGCCCGCCATGCCCGTGGCCAGCACGACGAGGCGCGCAGTTATACGCCGTCCGGACGCGAGCTCGATATGCTGGATATCGTCGCTACAGTTGACGGCCGTGACCTCGTCGACGATCAGGCTGGACGGATCAGGCAGTTGGCTGCGCGCCATGGCGACGAGATCGGCATAGGGGAGTCCATACGCCCGGCCGACGCTGACATCGACCACCTTGCCGTCCCTGATATTGAGCACCTGGTCATATCGGCAGGCCACCTTGTCGAGCGCGTCGAGGAAGCCCAGCTTACGCAACATCTCCAGCTGATGGCCGCCGATTTTCTCGACCCGGAACTCGTCCGGATGGACCGCGCGCTTGTCGACGAGAGCGACACGATACCCTGACCGCGCGAGCACGGCCGCCGCCAGCGAGCCCGCAAGGCCGCCGCCAACGATCGCGATGTCGGCGACGATCGTCGAAGGGCCGGCTGCGGCAATCGGCTCGGGTTCGTTGCTATCCGCCGTCATGATCCAGGCTCCCACGGTCAACGATGCTTGCCCGTGCAATTCTCTCGCCTGATGTCGCATCGCAGGACCAAACGCGATCATTTCTCGCTATCTCGGTTAATGCAGCGCAGACCTGCCCGGCCCGATGAGATTCGGCACGCGCCTTGCTCGGGATGGCCATTCCCGGCGAGCCGGTCCGCATTCCAGCGGCTCATCTCGCCTCATTGGCCGTCGATGCGGCGCTATGCCGCCACGCGATCAGGCTGAAGTTTGCTCTATCTGGGACAATGGGCTCAACGATGTTCCATAGTGAAGCAACAGGCATGGCCGCGACATCGCCGCGGTCGGCGGGATCATGGAGGCCGCTCATTAACACTCGTGGTTTTTCGCCATGCTAGGCTGTCGCAAGCAATCGGAAAGTGTCTCTTCAGGAAAGTTGCCTCGTTAAGTTTTCATGATCGAATCCATCGTCCAGTTCATGCGGCGCGACGTGACGCGCGGTGTTGCCGGAACCATCCTTCTCAAGGTTGGTAGCGGCGCGCTTGCGTTCGCGTTGTTCTCGCTTGCGGCACGAACGATGTCGCCCGATGGGTTCGGCATCTTTGCGACCTGGCTTTCGGTGGCCCAGATGGCGGCGGTCGTCGGACTGGTGGGCCAAGAATCGCTGCTGGTGCGATTTCTGAACGAGTATCGGGTGGGAAATCAGCCCGATCTCACCAAAGGCGTGCTGCTATCGAGCCTGAAGATTTCCTCCGTCGCGATGCTGATTGCGATCGGCGCAATCGCGATCGGCGCGAACATCAAAGGCGCCTCGTGGCTGCTGGTCATCGCGGTGTCGGCCTACACGGCCGTGAATGCGGGACTGATGCTTGGCAGCCAGATCGCACGCTCGCTGGTCAGCATTCTCATGGGCGAAGGAAACAGGGAGTTCTTCTGGCGCGTCAGCGTCGTGCTGTTCCTGCTCGCAATCATGTTCGGCCATCGCCAGCTCGATCCCGCCGAATTGATCGCCGTGATGACGATTGCCATGTCGGTCGGACTGATTGCACAGATCATCGCGATTGCGCGAACCCTGCCGGATTTCCGCGGCACGGCGGCGGGGTCCGAGATGTCGCGCTGGAGATCGAGCGCGCTTCATTTCTGGGTCGCATCCATCCTCGAGGCCGCGAACCAGTATTTCGACGTCATTCTGGTCTACTGGATGCTGGACCCGACAACCGCCGGAATTTACTTTGCCGCTTCGCGCCTGGCCAACATCTTCGCCATGCTGTCGGCGGCACTGTACAGTTTTGGCGCACGTCGACTGCCCTCGCTGTACTTCAGCAAGAACCATCAGGAGTTCGAGCGAACGTTGCGGCTCATGGCGGAAGTGACCGCGGTGTGCGTGGTCAGCGGACTCCTCCTGATCTGGGTTGGAGGTCCCCATCTGCTCAACCTGTTCGGGCCGCATTTCGCTGCGCAACACTGGGTCTTGATCGTGCTCGCGATCGGAACGGCGTTCCAGGCCGCGGGCGGTCCGTCTGCGGCGATCTTGCAGCTGACCGGCTATGAGCGCGAATATGTCCCCGTGATCGCGGGGAACGTCGCGCTGCGGCTGGTCGGATTTCTCGTCCTCATTCCCTGGCTCGGCGTTCTTGGCGCAGCGATCTCGGCCACTGTGTCGCTGGCGCTTGCGACCATTGCTCTCAACATCCTCTGTCGCCGGCGAACCGGGGTCGATCCATCGATTCTGGGGCTTTTGCGCTTCTCGACATCGAAGCCTAGCGCCTACGCGGTCCGTGGCGCGGACTCCGGCGAATAGACGTCTGTTCAGCGAGACGATTGCACGGCTTGGCAATCCGTTGCCGGTGGCGTCAACCAGCCAGCCCCAGCACTTCGCCGCGACGCGACGCCGACGGGCCGGCCGGCACACGATTGACGACGATGCCCGTCGGCACGCCGGCAAACCGGGAGAGCGCAGCGATTGCCCTGCGCATTGCGGCGGAGTCGACGGCGTCCTCGCGCGCGACCAGCATGACAAGATCGGCGTGAGCAGCCAGCGCCGCCGCCTCCGGCTGCAACGCCAGGGAGGTGGCGTGGACGACGATCAGATCGAACTCCGAGCGAATATCGTCCGCGGGCTGTGGCTGGGGCTTCTTGCTGGCGCTCAGGAGCTCATCGACGCTGCGGAAATCCGCGGTTGTCATGCCGTCGGCCTGGCCCTTGGCAAGGCCAGCTGCGGCACCGCCGAGGTCCGGCTCGACCCGGATCAACACGCTCAGCTTCCCGGTGTTCAACGCCCATCGATTCAGCGACCGCGCGACGGTGTTGCCGCCGGCCCGCTTCCCGACCGACATCACGAGGACGACCTTGCCACGAGGTCCCGGCACCTTCTCCAGCCGCTCCAGCAGCGGACGCAGATGCGGTCCGAGATCGAGTTCGGTCGTCGCGGACACCGGACCTTGCCAGATGTTTCTGGGGACCTCGCCAGGCGTCAGGTCGGGAATGCGGGCCCAAACCGGCGGACGTGACCACGTCGCGGGCGGGCGCGGAGCCGGCTCGGGGTCGCGGCTATCAGGCGCGGACTTGTCCGATCCGCGTCCCGTGGCGACAACGACCGCCGTCGATGTCAGCAGCGAACCGATCGCGAGAGCGGCGAGCAGCAGAGACAGCGGTGGAAGCGTCGAGCGCAGCGGCGGAATGGCGGACGACGCAATCTTGGTCTGGGAGCTCTGCAAGAGGCGCTGCTCGTTCGTCGTCTTGGAGCGCGAGAGGAACTGCTCGTAGATGTTTCTGTTGGCCTCGGCGTCGCGCTGCAGCTCCTGGAGCCGGACCAGTGCCTGACCATCGACCAGAAGCTGCGATTCCGCCGCCTTCATCTGGCCTTCCAGCGCCTTCTGCTGTTCGCGCTGGGCCTCGTATTCCGATTTTGCGGTATCGATGCCCTTCGTCCGCTCGACCTCGATCTGCCTGTTGAGATCGGTCAACTGGCTGTACGACATGACGAGGTCGGGATGGCGATCGCCGAACACCGCCCGCTTCTGCGCAATCTGGTCATTGAGCGCCGACCGCTGTGCGCGCAGGGCGCTCAGGAGATCCTGCTTGACGGGGCTATCGACATTCGCCTTCACGTCGCGCTGCGCCTGCTCGTAGCGGGCCTTCGCTTCTTCGGTCCGGGCCCGCGCAGCGGCAACCTGCTGCGACAGTTCGGTGACCCGCAATTGCTGGGTGGTGGAATCCTTGCCCGCGTTGACGATCCTGTGCTCGAGCTTGAACGTGGCCACGGCGTCCTCTGACGCCTTCAACCGTTCGTTCAATGATTTGAGCCGGCCACTGAGCCAGTCGGCGGCCTCGTCGGTCGCGTCAGTGCGGCTGCGGCCCTGGCTGGCGACGAACGCCTCGGCGATGGCATTGGCATAGTAAGCCGCCCGCTCCGGCCGGTTCGACGTGAAACGGATGGCGATGACATAGGTCAGCCCGCGCCGGGAAATGTCGAGGCGGTTGCGGAATCTCTCGAGCAGGCGCGCGGGGTCGGTATGTCCTCCGGAAATGTCCTGGTCGTCCCGAATCTTGAGCTGCTCGATCAGCGGCTCGAGAAAGCCGTCGGACTTCGCCACTTCGACCAGGCTTTGCAGCGCGGCGCTATCCTGCCCGATGCCCGGCAGAACGTCCTGCTCCGAGGTCACGCGTTGCTCGCGGGGATCGACCACGACCAGCGCGGTCGCGGCAAACCGAACCGGGATCACCAGGAGAACGACGACGCCAAGGACAAAAATAGCGAGAGCGAGCGTCAGGATGCGGCGAGCGTTGTCCCGCATGAAGGAGAGCGCACCCGCGGCCGTGAGCGCACCGCCCAAGCGCGTGGCGGATTCGCGCGACTCGCCGTTCGACGCATGTCGCGTCTGCCACGACGCGGCGGCACCGGTCGATCCGGAACTTGTCGGGTCTGCGCGGCGACCGAACGTCATGGATTTTACTCGGATTCAACTGGCGAACACTGTTCAGTGCCTGCTCCAACGTAAATATCTATGGTTAATCCGCGGTTACCTGCGCCTGGCGCGGTCATGACCAACTGGTTAACGCGCTCGCTTCGTTTTGTCGGGAACCAGCGGAATTCATTCGCGAACGATGCCCTTGCGGCAGGGCGCGCATTAACTCCGTTTATTGCTAGTCGGTGTCCGCGCGATGCCCGCATGGTAGATACGGAGTTAAGAAGTTGAAAAATTCGTTTCTTCAGTGGGTCGGGATCCGTGCTGCATTACCAGCCAGACAAGGCGTTGGGCGAGACGACTGCGACAGCACTCCCGCCGCCTAACGGTAGCGCACAAAAGCCGCACGTGCTCCTCGTACAGACCCAGGCCGAGAACGCCGGTGCGCAGGAGATCTCGCGCCTGCTTGGCGCCGGGCTGACCGCCCGCGGCTATCGGGTCACCAATCTGTTCTTCTTTCGCAAGTCGGATTCGTTCGATGAGCCGCCCGACACGATCTATTGCGCGTCGCGCCGACCGGGAAATCCGCTGGCGCTGCTGCGAATGCTGTGGACGCTCGGCGGCCATATCAGGGCCACCAGGCCCGACGCCGTTCTGACGTTTCAGCACTTCGGCAATGTCATCGGCGCCGGCGTGGCGCGCCTGATCTGCCGTGCGCCTGTCATCGCCAATCAGGTTTCATCCGCGCTGTCGATGAGCTGGCCAGTCCGCACCGCCGACATCGTCATGGGCAGCCTCGGCTTCTTCGACCGCATCACGCTCAACTCGCAGGACATGCAGCGCGAGTATTCGCGCTACCCGAAGGCCTATCGCTCGCGCATGGTGCATGTCCCGCACGGCTTCGACGACAAGGCGCTCACCCTGACGAAGCAAGCCGCGCGACAGAAATTCAATCTGCCGCCGGAAAGCACCCTGCTCGGCTGCGCAGCAAGATTGCATCCGCACAAGCGGCTCGACGCGGCGATACGTCTGTTGCCGGATCAACCCTCCTGGCAGCTCGCGCTGGCCGGCCAGGGAGCCGACGAGGCCCGGCTGCGGCAGTTGGCGGATGAGTTGAGAGTATCGGACAGGCTGCATCTGCTCGGCGAAATCACCCCGCGCCAGATGGCGGAGTTTCTCGCGGCTCTCGACGTGTTCGTATTTCCGACGCAGGCGGAGACCTTCGGCCTTGCCGCTGTGGAGGCCGCAAATGCCGGCGTTCCCTCCGTCGTCACCGATCTCCCGGTCTTGCGCGAGGTGTTGTCCGTCGAAGGCAAGCCGACAGCGCTTTTCGTCGATGCCACCGATCATACCAAGCTGTCGGCCGCCGTCTCCCGGCTCCTGACGGACCAAAAACTGAGCGACGAACTGCGACAAAACGCCAAAGGCCTGAAGCTGCGCTATTCAGTGGACGCCATGGTGGAGGAATACGTTCGAATTCTCGGCCAGGTCATTTGATCGGGACGCATTGAAACGGATCGGCTCGACATGACCATCGAGTTTCGCTGTGAAATTGAGAATGCGCGGCGGTGGATGGGCCGCGAGACGCTGTCGATCGGCGGCCGGGATGTACCGGTCCAGATCGCCTGGACGGCAACGGCGGAGCCGCGGCCGGCTGGTCTCGACATGCTGTTCGAAATCGAACGTTTGGTGTTGCACAGGGGCAAACACAGCGGCACCGACAGGCTGAAGATCAATCCCGAACGAATGCAGGCTCGCGCCGGAACGCCTGAGGTGATCGTCGATTTCACCGGTGCCGCGCGGGATCCGAACTGCTCCGCCCAGCAGTATCTCCGCCCGCTGTTCAATGGAGCCGCAGGCGAAAACGCAGCCCTTGCCGCCATACTCGCCGGCGATCTGCCGGTGATCGAAATCATCAACGAGGTCGACGGCGCCGTCCTCGATCGCGGCCACCCCTCCGCCGAAGTCGCGGCCGGTCTGAGCGGCGGACTGGAAACCGTCATGGCGCGAACCCTGACCATGGTGGCGGCCATCCTGTCGGGACGACCGCGCATCGTGCCGCAGCTGGCACGCCCCGCCCTAATTGATAACGGCCGCCCGCCGGCGGCGTACGTTGCGCGCGGCCTAGCGACGTCGATCGCCAAGGAGATCTATCGCCTCTGCTGCTATGCCCCGCATTGGCATGTCGGATGGCGCTTCAATGATGGCGCCGGCGTCTGGCAGAGTGGAGATCTGTCAGGGCCTTCGTGGAACGTCCTTGCCGATCCCGGAAATCACTTCTACGCCGATCCTTTCCCGATCACCTGGCAGGGAAGAACATTCGTCTTCTTTGAAGATCTCGATCACCGGGTTGGAAAAGGAATCATTTCGGCAATCGAGTTCGACGATGCCGGCCCCGTCGGAGAAGTTGTGCCCGTGCTGAACGAGCCTTGGCACCTCTCCTATCCGTTCTTGATCGAGGACGATGGCGCGTTGTGGATGATCCCGGAGAGCTCGACCAATGGGGACGTCGCCATTTACAAATGCGTCCGGTTTCCCGACAAATGGGAGCGGCACGCGACGCTGCTTTCGGGCGTCGAGCTGGCCGATGCCACGATCACGCGACACAACGGCCTGAATTATCTGTTCGGAGCCTGGCGCGACGGCACCGGCGGCTATTCGGATTCGCTGGCGATCTATTACGCCGAGCACCTCATGGGCCCGTGGTTGCCGCATGCCAGCAACCCCGTGCTGATCGATCGCGCGAGCACGCGGCCTGCGGGGAATTTCGTCACCATCAATGACAAATTGTGGCGCCCGGTCCAGGATTGTGCCGGCGGATACGGCGCAGCGCTCGCCCTGGCGGAAATCGTCGAACTTTCGCCGACGACGTTCAAGCAGATTGTCCGCCACTCTCTGCGGCCCGGACCGGCATGGCCCGGCAGGAAGTTGCATACTTTGAACCGCTGCGGCCACCTCGAGGTGATCGACGGATCGCGTGTTCAACCCAAGACCCGCGCCTTCACAAGCAAATTGCCATCTGGCGTTTTGTCGCCGCGAACCAGTCCCTCCACCGCCAGCTAGCGCGGATGGCTGAACAGGTCGGTCGTGGCGTCGTCGACGGCGATATCGACCAGCGCGGGACCGCTCGATGCCAACGCTTCGGTCAGGATGGCGTCGACATCGCCGGCATCGGTCACGCGCCGCCCCGGACAACCCATCCCCCTTGCGAGCGCCACGAAGTCGAGCCCGGGCAGGTCGATCCCGGGCGGGCGATGCGCCTGCATCAGCTGGCTGAAGGCGCGCATCGCGCCATAGCCTGAATTGTTCATGATCACGAAGGTGATCGGCAAGCGGCGTTGCACCGCGGTCCAGATCGCCTGAATGCAATACATCGCCGATCCGTCACCGATCAGGGCGACGATGCGGCGACCCGGCCGCGCCAACGCCACGCCGACGGAGGCCGGCAGGCTGTAGCCAAGTCCGCCGCTCGCCATCGTGTAGAAGCTGTCCGCGCCCGGCCGAGGCAGGAATTGCTGAATGGCGGGGCGATGCGACGGCGCCTCCTCGACCACGATCGCATCGCCCGGCATCAACGCGGAGAGCCGGGCGAGCGCATAGCCCGGCGGAATCGGATTTTGCGCGGCAGGAGCCGCAGGCCGCATCCGCGCGGCCGGCACTTCGCGCTCCGCAATGTCAGGCATCGCCGACAGGAGCCCAGCCAGCGCCTTCGGGAGCGTGCTGATGATGGTGTCACCGACAGAAGCGGATGCGGCTTCCGTCGGATCATCGGTGATCTGCCAGACCGGCGTTCCGTCGTCGAGCAATTCGCATTGTCCTTCGACATGGAAAGTAAATACCGGCGCGCCGACCACGACGATCAGATCGGCGCCGCGCAGGGCGCGGGCGAGACCTCCCGGCGCTGCCGGAAGGAAGCCGGCGAACAGCGGATGCAGTTCCGGAAAGCTCGAACGGCTCGACATCGGACTTGCCCAAACGGCCGCGCTCGCCTGCTCGGCCACAGCGACCATCGCCTCGACGCAGCCGCTGCGATCGATTTCGGGTCCGATAACGAAGATAGGTTTCTTGGCGGCTCGGATCGCCGCGCCGAGCCGGACGATCGCCGCCGGATCCGGCGCAAACTCCGTCGCGATGTGGCGGACCGGCGGAGCGACTGCGGGCCGCGCCCAATCATCCGACGGCACTGACACGAATGTCGGACCGCGCGGATGCTGCATGGCAGTGAGGAAGGCCTGCGCAATCGCCGCTGGAACATCTTCGGCGCGCGCCGGCTCCGCGCTCCATTTCACATAGGGCTTTGGAAACTGTGCGGCGTCCTCGGCGAGGAGATAGGGTCGCATCCGCAACAGGCTGCGCGCCTGCTGCCCGGCTGTCACGATCATCGGCGTCTTGTTGCGGAACGCGGTGAAGAGATTTCCGAGGGCATGACCGAGCCCGGCCGCCGAGTGCAAATTGACGAAAGCCGGACGCCCCGTCGCCTGCGCATAGCCGTCGGCCATGCCGACGACACAGGCTTCCTGCAGACCGAGCACGTAGTCGATGTCGTCGGGCCAGTCGCCCAGGAAGGCAAGCTCGGTCGAGCCGGGATTGCCGAAAACGCGATCGACGCCAAAGGAGCGAAGCACACCGAGGGTCGCTTCCCGAACCGTGAGAACTTTCGAATTCATGAATGGACGTCCTGGTGGGCTTCGCTTGCGGCGCGGTTAGAAGGGATAGTGCTGCGGCTGGGTCTCGATGGTGATCCAGCGCAGATCGGTGAACTCGGCGATGCCGGCCTGGCCGCCGAAGCGGCCGTAGCCCGATCCCTTCACGCCGCCGAACGGCATCTGCGCCTCGTCATGCACGGTCGGGCCGTTGACGTGGCAGATGCCGCTTTCGATCCGCTGCGCCACCGTCAGCGCACGCGCGAGATCGCGGCCGAACACGGCGGCCGAGAGGCCGTACTCGGTGTCGTTGGCGAGCCGCACGGCATCATCCACGCCACGCGCGCGGACCACCGAGACGACGGGACCAAAGCTCTCCTCGGTGTAGATGCGCATGCCGGGCACCACGCGGTCGAGCACGGTGGCCGGAACGACCGTGCCAACCCGGTCGCCGCCCGCGAGCTTGACGGCGCCTCTGGCGATCGCGTCGTCGATCAGTGCAACGACATGCTTGGCCGGCGCCTCGTCGATCATCGAGCCGACCACGACCGGACCGTGGCGCGGGTCGCCGGCCGGAAGCGCAGCCGTTTTCTTCGCAAGCTTCTCGACAAAGGCGGCCGCCACCGCCTCGTCGACGATCACCCGCTCGGTCGACATGCAAACCTGGCCCTGATTGATGAAGGCGCCGAACGCGACCGCCGCGACGGCGGCATCGAGGTCGGCATCATCGAGCACGATCAGAGGCGCCTTGCCGCCAAGCTCGAGCAGCACCGGCTTGAGGTGGCGGCCGGCGAGTTCGGCGATGACGCGGCCGACGCGGGTCGAGCCGGTGAAATTGATCCGCCGCACGGCAGGATTGGCGATCAGGCGCTCGACCAGAGCGGGCGCGTCGGCCGGTGCGTTGGTCAGGACATTCACGACGCCGGGCGGAAAGCCTGCGTCCTTGAAGACCCCGCCGATCAGCCGGTGCGTTCCCGGGCAGATCTCGGAGGCCTTGAGCACGACCGTATTGCCGCAGGCAAGCGCCGTCGCCACGGCGCGAACGCCGAGAATGATCGGCGCATTCCACGGCGCGATGCCGAGGCAAACGCCGGCCGGCTGGCGAACGGACATGGCGAGACATCCCGGCTTGTCCGACGGGATCACCTCGCCCGCGATTTGCGTGGTGAGCGACGCCGCTTCGCGCAGCATGCCGGTCGCGAGCTTGACGTTGAAGGCGGACCAGATCTCCGTCGTGCCGATCTCGGCCATCATGATCCGGACGAAGGCGTCGCGCTTCGCCTCAAGCGCATCTGCGGCCTTCAGCAACAGGGCTCGCCTCGCATTCGGGCCAAGTGCCGACCATCCTGGCAATGCGGCGAAAGCCGCCGCCACTGCGGCGTCGGCATCGGAAGCGGTGGCGGCGGCCGCGCGGCTTGCGACCTCCTGCGACAGCGGATTGCGCCGCTCGAACACCTTGCCGCTGGAAGCGGCCTGATCCTGTCCGTTGACGAGAAGACTGACGTCCATGAAAACCTCCCTGGTGTTGTGGCCAAGCTCAGCCGAGCAGCCGCGACTTGCCGGTTTCACGCGCGAAGCAGAGCGCGATCATCGCCGCGAGCGCGAGCGCGACGTAGTATCCCGTGATCGCGTAGGTGGAGCCCGTCTGCGCAAAAAGGCTGGTGGCGACCAGCGGCGCAATGCCGCCGCCGAGCACCGTCCCGAGCTGCTTTCCAATCGACACGCCGGTGAAGCGAATGCGGGTCGGAAACAGCTCCGGGAAATAGCTCCCTTCGCTGCCGAACATCAGCGGATGGATCACCCCCGCGGCGAGGATCACCGCGCACGTCACCAGCATCGTGTCACGGCTCGCGACCACACCGTAGAATGCAAACATCGAGATGGCTGCGAGCACCACGCCGGCCAGGAACAGACGCTTTCGTCCGATGCGGTCGGACCAGGCGCCGATGAGGGGCATCGCAACGAGCCCGACGAGATTGGCAAACAGCACGGCCTGCGTGATGACGTCCTTCTGGACGCCGAGCTGACGGGTCGCGAAGGAGATGGTGAAGATGGCGGTCAGATAGAAATAGGAAGTCTGCGCCATCTCGGCGAAGAACACGATGAGGATCGGCCGCCAGTGCTCCCGCACTGCCTCGACCACAGGCGCCACTTCAGTCACCTTCGCTTCGCGGAATGTCGCGCTCTCCTCGATGCGCAGGCGCATGTAGACGCCGAGCGCGACCAGCACCGCACTGATCAGGAACGGTACGCGCCAGCCCCATGACAGCAGGTCCGCTTCCGGCAGCCGCGAGATCGTGAGCGCCGCGAACGAGGCGAGCACGACACCGACGGGGCCTGCGGCCTGGATCACCGCGGCCGAGAAGCCGCGCCGGTGCCCGGGCGCCGTCTCGATCGCCATAAGGATCGCCGCGGTCGACTCGCCGCCGAGCGCAAACCCCTGGACGAAGCGCAACGCCACGAGCGCGACGGTCGCGGCCACGCCTGCACTGGCGTAGGTCGGCAACAATCCGATCGACATGGTCGCAAGTCCCATCATGAGCAGCGTACACAGCAAGACCGACTTGCGGCCGAGGCGGTCGCCAAAATGACCGAACACCAGTCCGCCGAGCGGACGCGCCAAAAATCCGACGGCGAACGTCGCGAACACCGCAATGGTCGCCGTGAGCTGGTCGAATTTCGGAAAGAACAGCTGATCGAACACCAGCGGCGCGATCAGGCCGTAGATGAAGAAGTCGTACCATTCGATCGCGGTGCCGATGGTGCCGGCGATCAGGATACGCCGGCGGCTGCTCGCCGTCGGCTCGGCCGCGGCGACGGTCGGAACATGATCGTCGTAGTCCTCCAATGCTCTTATCGTCACGGTTTCCTCCTCCGGTGTCATTTGTCTTTTTGTCGTTTTGTTGTTATTGGCCGCGCAGCCGCTGGTCGGATGCGACGGCAAGAGTCGATCAGCTGGCCAGCCGTGCGCCGTCGCTCGCATTGTGTCCGAGTGCTCGGGGGAGCACGCGCCCGATCATGCCAGCCTGTGATGCGCTGCCGCGCCAGGCCACGATCTGGTCGGGGCGTATCAAAGCCAGATCCGCCTCGTAGAGATCGCGCAGGGATTTCGGCAGCGTGACGAGTTTTACATCGGCGCCGATCGCACGAATGCTCTCGGCGAATGACGCTTGAGCGGACATGACCTCGCCAAATTGGAGCAGCGTCCACTCGAACCCGAACAGGTCGTACAGGGAGACGCCGTCTTCCAGCCACGCATGCGGGGCGCGGCCGCCGGGACAGGCGCTCGGAACGTAGACGTTCGCGGCATCGGGCGGCGGCTGACTGCCGTCGGAAACGATGATCGGCGAGCCGTCGTAGCGCCCACCGAAGGTCACGCCGGGAATGTTGAATTCGGCGCGGGCGTGCTGTTCGAGATAGACGCCCGCCGTCCGCCGCGCCTCGTCGCCGGCCTCGGTGGGGTCCTCGATGTCAGGCGCGGGAGCGAACAGACCGAGCGAGTCGGCAAAGCGACGCGCATAATCGGTGTTGCGCAGCGCCACCGGACGCCGCTCGACCTCATAGCTGTCGAGCAGCCCCGCCGGGCTTGCACCCTTGACGACGCTTGCGAGCTTCCAGCCGAGATTGACCGCATCCTCGATCGCGGTGTTGTAGCCAAGCCCGCCGGTCGGCGTGAACAGATGCGCCGCGTCGCCGCCGAGGAACACCCTGCCCCGCTGCATTCCATTCGCGACCAGCGCGTGACCGGCGGTCCAGGTCAGGAACGACAGCACTTCGCAGTGGATCGGCGCGCCGCAGGCGCGCTGGAACGCTGCTTTGGCTTCATCGATCGTGATCGCACTTTCGTCCTCATCGGGCCGAAGCTGCGTGTGAAACGCAAACTCGTCGCGACCGTTCACTGACGCCATAAACGCGCGGCGGTCGCCGTTGAAGCAATTGTACATCCAGGCCTTGGCGTGCGGGATGCTCGCGTAGAATCCGGGCGAACGGAGATAGACCGCCAGCATGCGGCCGCCCATGAAATCGCGCTGCATTCCCGTTTCGCCGCCGTAGACGATCCCGAGCGACTGCCGGACCATTGAGCGTGGCCCGTCGGCCCCGACCAGGAAGTCGGCGCGGACCTGAAAGCGGCTGTTGTCATCGAGACGTTCGATCTCGGCGACGACGCCGTCATCGCTCTCGACGTAGCTGATCAGACGATGACCGTAGCTGAGCCGTATTCCGGGAAGCCGTTCGGCATGGCGGCGCAGCACCGCCTCGACATATTTTTGCGAGACCCGATGCGGCAGCTCGGCCGCGCTCCAGGAGCCCGACATGCCCTTGACGAGTTCGCCCGCGCGTGACGACGACGGCAACTGAAATCGGGCCAGCTCGTAGCCGGCGTAGCGCGTGAAGTACGCAACGTCAGTCGGATAATCCGCAGGCAGACCTTCGCGTCGGATCTCGTCGGCAAAACCCAGCCGCCGATAGTGCTCCATCGAGCGTGCCTGCGTCGCATTGGCTTGCGGATTGAATGCCGTGCCCGGCTTTTCATCGACCAGGATCGCGGACACGCCGCGCCGGCCGAGCTCGTTGGCGAGCATCAGGCCGCAGGGCCCCCCACCCACGATGAGCACCGAGGCCGTCAGACATGTTTCCAAGACGCTTCTCCCTGCCAGCATTATCCTGCATGGTAAGGTTGCCTGACGATATCGTCAAGTAGCCTGACTAATCGGGCTCGTGGAGCGTGTCGAATTGCGCGCCGTAGACTGCCAATCCCTTCAGGATCGTGTCCATCGTGGCCTTGCCGAGTTCGGCGCGCATCTCCTGCTCGGCAACATCGACGGCGTCGCGGAACGCATCGAGCCATTTGCGCCCGGCCGGCGTGAACATGACGATGCGTGCGCGCCGATCGGTCGGATCGGCGATGCGATCGACCAGGCCGAGCTCGGCGCATTGATCGACTAGCTCGCCCATCGCCTGCTTGCTCATGGAAGCGCGGCGGGCGAGCTCCGTCAGTCTGGTCCCCTCCACGTCGAGATTGCGTGTGAGACCGACATGCGCGATCCGGGTTTCGCCATGCCCCTTCTCGCTCATCAGCTCGAGCACACGACTTTCGAAGCGCCGCACTGCGTTGTTGAGCAGGCGACCGATGTTGGCATGCCGCCATGCGGTGCCGGATGTCCTAGCTTTCAATGGATGTGCCTTCTGCAAAGCCGCCTGAATTCGAAAATGTCGCTCACTTCGCCGCGTCGATCCAGATCCCCGGCTGCGAATGCTCGCGGATGTGGGTGACCAGAAAGTCGGAAAAGACCCTGATCTTGGCGGGCAGTCCGGCACGGTTCTGGTAGGCGATGTTCATCGTCAGCAGCGGCAGCTCCCAGTCCATCAAAACCGGGACGAGACGGCCCGCCGCGATGTCGCTTTGCACGATATAGAGCGGCTGGATGAGGATGCCGAGCCCCGCCAGTGCTGCGCCGCGGATAACCTGGCCGTCATTGCTGTCGAGTGTCGGCGTGACGCGAACAGTCTGCGCGCCATTGCCTTTGCGCAGGCGCAGCGAATAGGGATCATTGGCGAGATTGTAGACCAGCATATTGTGGCGCGCGAGATCGACGGGCTGTTCCGGCTCGCCGCAGCTTGCGAGATATGACGGCGCAGCAGCGAGCACCCGCCGCATCTGGCCGATGCGGCGGACGATGATGTTCGAATCCGGCTCCTGCTCGCGCGTCCTGATCGCCACGTCGATGCCGGCCTCGATGAAATCGGAATACCGGTTGGCGGTGGTGATCTGCATGTTGAGCTTCGGATAGCGCGCGCGGAAGGCCGGCAGCATCGGCGCCAGATAGATCACCGCAAAGGACAACGAGCTCGTCACCCGCAGCGTGCCCTGCGGCGACAGCGCGCGATCGCTGACGATGTCCTCGGCTTCCGCCAGCTCGCTCAAAACCCGGCTCGAGCGCTCCAGCAGCTCCTGCCCCGCCTCCGTCAACCACAGCCGACGGGTGTTGCGCTCGATCAGCCGGACCGCAAGGCGCTCCTCGAGCGCGCTGAGATGCCGGCTCGCGGCAGCATTCGACATGCGCAGGGCTTCGGCAGCTTTGGAAAGGCTGCCGAGCTCGGCCGTCTTGGCGAACACTTCCAACTGGAGCAGGCGGTCCATTTTTTCGAAAACAGGAAAAGAGACTTGCGATTATTGACCTTTATTTCCGTATCCCGCAAGTCAAAATGGCCGAAATACAAGCAGGATAGCAGGCGAGGAAACAGGGAAATGTCGGGCCCGATCAGGCACATCGTGATGTGGCGGCTGCGCGGGGAGACGCCCGCGGAGCGTTCCGCCGCCCGGGTCAAGGTCAAGACCCTGTTCGAGGGCTTGCGCGGCCGGATCGACGGCCTCACCCATATCGAAGTCGGGCTCGATGTCAGCGATGTCGACTACGCCTGCGACGTCGTTCTGTTCTCCGAATTCACCGACCATGCTGCGCTCCAGGCCTACGCCACCCACCCGGAACATTTGCGGGTGCGCGAGGCGCTGGGCGACTTGCGGATCGGACGGTTCCAGGTCGATTATCCCATCAAAGAGACCGGCACATGATCGGTACGTTCACCTTTGAAAACCTGCCCTGCCGCGTCGTGTTCGGCAGCGGAACGCTGGCTTCGGCCAAGACCGAGGTCGAGCGGCTCGGCGGCAAGCGCGCCCTGGTGCTGACGACGCCGCAGCAGGAGGCGCAAGGCAAGAGCTTGGGCGCGGCGCTCGGTCCGCTCTACGCCGGCATCTTTCCGGGCGCGACCATGCACACGCCGGTCGAGGTCACGGAGCGGGCGCTCGCGGCGATGAAGGCGTGCGAGGCCGACTGCGTCATTTCCCTCGGTGGCGGATCCACGACCGGGCTCGGCAAGGCGCTCGCCTTGCGCACCGGGATCAACCAACTGTGCATTCCCACCACCTATGCCGGCTCGGAGATGACGCCGATCGTCGGCCAGACCGAGAACGGACTGAAGACCACGGTCCGCGACGCCGCCATCCTGCCCGAGACCGTGATCTACGATGTCGATCTCACCTTGACGCTGCCGGCGAGCCTGGCCGCGACATCTGGCATCAACGCGATCGCGCATGCAGTCGAAGCGCTCTACGCGTGCGACACCAATCCCGTCACGTCGCTGATGGCGGAAGAAGGTATTCGCGCTTTGGCACGTGCCCTGCCCGCCATCGCGGCCAAGGGCGACGATCGCGAGGCTCGCACCGAAGCGCTCTATGGCGCCTGGCTCTGCGGCGTCTGCCTCGGCACCGTCGGCATGGCGCTGCATCACAAGCTCTGCCACACGCTCGGCGGCACCTTTGACCTGCCGCATGCCGAGACCCACACCATCGTGCTGCCGCATGCGCTGGCCTACAATGCACCGGCCGTGCCCGACGCGATGGCGCGAATCTCCCGCGCCATCGGCGCCGCCGATGCATCGCAGGGGCTTTTCGAGCTCGCGAAGCGGCTCGGTGCGAAGGTCGCATTGCGCGACATCGGCATGCCCGAAGGCGGCATCGACAAGGCTGCCGACGTCGCCGTCACCAACGCGTACTGGAACCCGCGCCCGTTGCAACGCGACGCTATCCGCGACCTGATCGCGCGCGCCTGGGCCGGCGAGCCGCCCGGCGCCACCAAAGCGGCAGTTTGATTCGATGCGGCGCACGCTCATCAAGTCCGCTGTCATCATCAGCATGGATGACGCGATCGGTGATTTACCTAGCGGCGACGTGCTGATCGAGGGCAGCCGCATCGTTGATTTGCGTCCATCGATCGATCTCGGCGGCGCGACCGAGACCGAGATCGTGGACGGTGCCGGGCGCATCGTCATCCCCGGCCTGATCAACGCCCATATGCACACCTGGCAGACGGGCTTGCGCGGCTATGCCGCCAACTGGACGCTGCTGGAATATTTCCGCCGCATGCATGCCGGGCTCGCTACGGTGTTCAGAGCCGAGGACATTTATATCGCGACCTTGGTGGGCGCGCTGAACCAGATCAACCAGGGCACCACCACGCTGGTCGACTGGTGCCACAACAATCCGACGCCCGCTCATACCGACGCCGCCGTGCGCGGCCTGGTCGAGAGCGGCATCCGCGCGGCCTTCTTCCACGGCTCGCCCAAGCCCGAGCCGAAACCAGGCGAGCCGCATTTCTCGGAGATCCCGCATCCACGCCGCGAGGTCGAGCGACTGCTGGCGGGGCCCCTCGCCGACCGCGACGGCCTCGTCACGCTTGGGCTCGCCATCCTCGGCCCGCACTATTCGACGCTCGACGTCGCCATGCACGATTTCCGTCTGGCGCGCGAGCTCAAGCTGATCGCATCGATGCATCAGGGCGGTGGTCCCGCCAAGACGCCCGGTGGCTGGGAGAAGCTGATCGAGGCCGGCCTCGTCGGCCCCGGCGTCAACATCGTCCATGGCAATGACCTGCCTGACGACCTCCTGGACCGGATGGTCGACCTCGGCGTCTCCTTCTCGGTGACGCCGGAGAACGAGATGATCCAGGGCCACGGCTTTCCGATCACCGGACGGCTGCTCAAGCGCGGCGTGCGGCCGACGATCGGCATCGATCTGGAATCCGTGCTGGCGGGCGACCTCCTCTCCGCCGCGCGCGTTGCACTCTCGATGCAGCGAGCTCTCGACAACGCGGAGTCGCGCAAGGCCAGCGGCGCCATTCCGGCAACGACCACAATCCCCGCCCGCGAGGCGCTGCGCT
Source organism: Bradyrhizobium sp. WSM1417 (assembly GCF_000515415.1). Classification (NCBI taxonomy): domain Bacteria; kingdom Pseudomonadati; phylum Pseudomonadota; class Alphaproteobacteria; order Hyphomicrobiales; family Nitrobacteraceae; genus Bradyrhizobium; species Bradyrhizobium sp. WSM1417. The sequence continues at coordinate 3,967,793 of NZ_KI911783.1, read as the reverse complement.
GGATTACGACGGAAGGCGCGCGCATGCTCGGCCGCGAGGACCAGATCGGCTCGCTGACGCCGGGCAAGCTCGCCGACCTCGTCGTCATTGATGCCAACGATCTCAACCTCGTACCTGTGCACGATCCCGTCTCCACCGTAGTGATGCAGACCAGCCTTGCGAATATTGAGGCCGTGATGATCGGCGGCGTGTGGAAGAAGCGGAATGGTCGGCTGCTGGCCGACGGCCTGGAGGCGAAGAAGGAACTGCTCGTGCAATCGGGCCGGCGGCTGGTGCAGGACATCGAGCGACAGGAACACGCCGCCTGAAGGCGTCAAGGACAACAACAATGACAGACGCTCTTAAGAACATCGCTTTCATCGGGATCGGCAAGATGGGCCTGCCGATGTCGGTGCTCGTCGCCAAGGCTGGTTACGCCATGACCGCGTTCGACCGCAGCGCCGCACGGCTCGACGAGGCGCGCGCGCAAGGCATTTCGATTGCCGCTTCACCGGCGGAGGCCGTGGACGGTAAGGCCGCGATCGTCACGTCCTTGCCCGATGACGCTGCCTTGCGCGGCGCATTGCTCGGCCGCACCGGCCTCATCGCCGCGATGGCGGCTGGATCTGTCCTGATCGAGACCAGCACCGTGAGCGTCCAGGCGTCCGCAGAGGTCGACGCCGCCGCCCAGGCGCGCGGTGTCCTCTACCTGCGTGCGCCCGTCTCCGGCAATGCCAGCATCGTCCACACCGGCGCGCTGAGCTGCTTCGTCTCGGGCCCGAAGGACGCCTACGAAAACGCAAAGCCGTTGCTCGCCGCCTTCACCCGCGCCCAGACCTATCTCGGGCCCTGCGAGGAAGCGCGATATGCCAAGCTTGCGGTCAATTTGATGATCGCGGTGTCGGCCGCAATGATGGCGGAGAGCCTGGCGCTGGCGCGCAAAGGCGGCATCGGCTGGCAGGACATTCTGAAGGTTCTCGACGACAGCGCGGTGGCCTCACCGATGGTGAAATACAAGACCGCGCCGCTGCGCAGCCGCGATTTCGACTCGACCTTCTCCTGCAGGCAGATGGCCAAGGATCTCGACCTGATCCTCGGCGCCGGCCACGCCGTCGGCGTGCCGCTTCAGCTCGCAGCCCAAGTGCGCGAGACCTATGGCTCGCTGGTCGCGCAGGGTGACGGCGACACCGACTTCATCGCGACAGTCAAGCATCTGGAACGGCTGTCCGGGCTTGGCGAACCGAAACTCTGATTCACGGAGGCACCCATGCGCAATTTCAACGAAAACACGATCACGGACGCGGTGCTGGAGCGGATCGCGGGCGCAACCGACCCGCGGATCAAGCAGGTCAGCGAAGCGCTGGTGCGCCACCTTCATGCCTTCGTCCGCGAGGTGCGACCGACCCAGAAGGAATGGGAATACGGCATCGACTTCCTGACCCGCACCGGCCACATGTGCGACGACAAGCGCCAGGAGTTCATCCTGCTGTCCGACGCGCTCGGCGTCTCCATGCTGGTCGACGCGATCAACCATCCGGTGCCGGAAGGCGCGACCGAAACCACGGTGCTCGGTCCGTTCTTCGTGCAGGCGTCGCCCGAGAAAGACAACGGCGCTGACATCTCCGGCCCGATGGAAGGCGATCCGATGCTCGTCACCGGCTCGGTATCGACCGTCGACGGACGGCCGCTTGCCGGCGCCGTCGTGGACGTCTGGCATTCCGACGATGACGGTTATTACGACGTGCAGCAGCTCGACAAGATCGGCGACCTCGCGATGCGGGCGCGCTTCCACACCGACCAGAACGGTCGCTTCAATTTCTGGTCGATCAGGCCGGCTGCCTATCCGATCCCGCATGACGGCACGGTCGGCGACATGCTGGCGGCCCAGGGCCGCCATCCCTGGCGCCCGGCGCACGTGCATTTCATGATCTCGGCGCCCGGCTTCGAGCAACTCGTGACCCATGTGTTCGTGGCCGGCGACCAGTATCTCGACTCCGACGTGGTGTTCGGCGTCAAGGACAGCCTGATCCGCGAATTTGTGCGGTGCCCGCCTGGGCGTGCGCCGGATGGTCGCATGGTGGACAACGAGTATTTTCATCTCAACTATGATTTCGGCTTGAAGCAGGTCGCGAGCAGCGCGAGAGCCGCATAAGCTGAACACCGCGGACCAGACAAGAGTCCGACAAAAAGGCAGACAGGGAGCAAGGATGGGACCGCGGGCCAGCACGAGCATATTGGCCGATCGCCTCACCGGCATGATCGGCCCGCGCGCGAGCGTCGCGCGTGGCGTGCTCGATCAGCATGGGCAGAGCGAGTCGCACTATCGGAGCCTGCCGCCCGACATCGTCGTCTTCCCTGAAACCACGCAGGAGGTCGCGGAGATCGTCAAGCTGTGCGCGGGCGCAAACATGCCCATCGTGCCGTTCGGCGCCGGGACCTCGCTCGAAGGCAATGCGGCCGCAGTCGCGGGCGGCGTCTGCTTCGACTTCGCCCGCATGAACAAGGTGCTGACGGTGCACGAGAGCGACATGGATGTCGTCGTGCAACCCGGCATCACGCGGAAGCGGCTCAATGCAGAGCTGCGCGGCACCGGGCTTTTCTTTCCGATCGATCCGGGCGCCGACGCCTCGATCGGCGGCATGACCTCCACGCGTGCTTCCGGCACCATGGCGGTGCGCTACGGCACCATGAAGGACAATGTCATGGCGCTGGAGGTTGTGCTGGCCGACGGCCGCGTGATCCGGACCGCCCGGCGCGCACGCAAGTCAGCCGCCGGTTACGACCTGACCCGCATGTTCGTGGGCGCCGAGGGCACGCTCGGTGTCATCACTGAGATCACGCTGAAGGTGCATCCCGTGCCGCAGGCGATCTCGGCCGCGGTCTGCAGTTTCGATACCCTGCACAACGCCGTCGACACCGCGATCTCCGTGATCCAGTCCGCGATCCCCATCGCGCGCATCGAGCTGCTCGACGACGTCATGATGCGCGGCATCAACGCCTATGCGAAGCTAGGCTATCGCGAAGCCCCGACCCTGTTCTTCGAATTCCATGGTTCCGGGAGCTCCGTCGCCGAGCAGGCCGAAGCCGCACAGGCTATCGCCGCCGATCATGGTGGCCACAGCTTTGCCTGGGCTAAGGCGCCGGAAGACCGCAGCCGGCTCTGGCACGCCCGCGACAACACGCTCTATGCGGGCCTGGGCCTGCGCCCCGGCGCGCGCGCCGTGATCACCGATGTCTGCGTGCCGATCTCGCGGCTGGCGGAATGCCTCACCGAAACGCGGCGCGACGCGGACGCGCATGGTTTTACGGCGCCGATCGTCGGCCATGTCGGCGACGGCAATTTCCACATGCTGATCCTGATCGATCCCGCCAGGCCGGAGGAGACCGAAAGCGCCAACGCGCTCCAGGCCCGCATGGTCGCCCGCGCCATTGCCATGGACGGCACCTGCAGCGGCGAGCACGGCATCGGTCTCGGCAAGATCGACTATCTCACCGACGAGCTCGGCGAGGCCGTCGATGTGATGCGGTCGATCAAATCCGCGCTCGACCCTGACGGACTGATGAACCCGGGAAAGATCTTTGCAAGCGGAGCGCGCGCATGAGCACCGCCGCATTGGCCGTCGAGCCCTCCTCACCTGTCCCGCTCCTTGAGCTGCGCGGCATCAGCAAGGAGTTTCCCGGCGTCAAGGCGCTGGATGACGTGTCCTTTGCCGTCTTTCCCGGCGAAGTCCACATGCTGCTGGGCGAGAACGGCGCCGGCAAGTCGAGCCTGATGAAGGTGCTGTGCGGGGCCTACCGCGCCGATGCCGGCGAGTTCTACTACAAAGGCGAGCCGGTCGCGATCCACTCGGCCGCGGACGCGCAGAAGCTCGGCATTGCCGTGATCTTCCAGGAATTCTCGCTGGTCCCCCATCTCGATATCGCCCAGAACATCTTTCTCGGCCGCGAGCCAAAGGGCCGCATCCCCGGCACCATCGACCGTCGCAGGATTTTGGCCGACGCCAGGCGAGTGCTTGGCACGATCGGCTTCGAGATCGACCCCTCCACCATCGTCGACAAGTTGGGAGTGGCGCAGCAGCAGATGGTCGAGATCGCCAAAGCGATCAGCCAGAACGCGCGCATCCTGGTGATGGACGAGCCGACCGCGGCGCTGTCCGATCGCGAGACCGAGCTGCTGTTCGCGCTGATCGCGCGGCTCAAGGCCGACGGCGTCTCCATCGTCTACATCTCGCACCGCATGGCGGAGGTGTTCGCGCTCGGCGATCGCATCACCGTGCTGCGTGACGGCCGTCGCATCGACGGCGTTCGCCCGGCAGACGTCACGCCGGACCAGCTCGTCCGCATGATGGTCGGCCGCAATGTCGACATGACCTACCCGCGCAATTTTGCCGACAAGCCTGGCGAAGTGCTGCTCGAAGTCAAGAGCCTGAGCGCCACCAGCGGAATCTCCGACATCAACATCGAGGTGCGCCGCGGCGAGATCGTCGGTCTGTGTGGCCTGGTCGGCTCGGGTCGCAGCGAGGTCGCGCGCGCGATCTTCGGCGCCGATGCCGTGACATCAGGCGAGATTGTCTTCAACGGCAAGACCATCTCCGGCGAGCCTGATCTTGCCGCCCGCCGCGGCATCGCGCTGATCCCGGAGAGCCGCAAGAGCGAGGGCCTCGCGCTGCTGCGATCGGTGAGCGACAATCTGGTGGTGTCGGCGCTGCGAAAGCTGTTCCCGAGCGGTCTGTTCGACCAGCGCAGCGCGCAGCGCACCGCCGACGGCCTGATCCGTCAGCTACGCATTGCGACACCCAGCGCGCGCCAGATCGTCGGCCTGCTCTCGGGCGGCAATCAGCAGAAGGTCGTGATCGGCAAGTGGCTCGCCGCCGGCTCGAAGCTCTTCATCTTCGACGAGCCGACCAGGGGCATCGACATCGGTGCCAAGGCCGAAATCTTCGCCCTCATCGACCGCCTTGTCGCGGAAGGCGCAGCGGCGCTGATGATCTCGTCCGAACAGGTCGAGATCTGCCATGTCTGCGACCGCGCCTATGTGATGCGCGAGGGGCGCATCGCCGGGCACCTCGCGCGCAACGAGCTGACAGAGGAGAACATCGTGCGACTGGGGATGCATCATGCGTGAGGCCGCGGTCGTTTCACAACCGAATCCGCTGCAACGGATTCCCGGGGTTGCGATCGTGCTGGTGCTTCTGATCGCGCTGTTCAGCACGATCGCGCCCGGTTTTCTATCGGTCGCCAACCTCTCCAACGTGCTGGTGCAGTCGACGATCCTGACCATGCTCGCGCTGCCGATGACCTTGATCATCATGACGGAGGGGCTGGACCTGTCGATGGGCGCGGTGCTGACGCTGACCTCGCTCTGCGTCGCCATCGTCTCACTTGCGACTCACTCGATGTTGCTGGGCTTAGGTGCCGGGCTCCTCGTCGGCGCGGCCTTCGGCTTCGCCAACGGCTGGCTGGTTGCCATCGTGGGCATCCCGCCCTTCGTTGCGACCTTGGGCACGCTCGGCATGGCACAAGGCCTGTCGCTGATCGTCAGCGACGGTCAGAGCGTGGTCGGCATCCCCCACAGCGTGCGCGACATCTATTCGGCGACACTGCTCGGCGTGCCCGTGCCGATCGTGATGGCGCTGGTGACCTATGCGGCCTTTCACGCCCTTCTCTATCACACCCGCTTCGGCACCTATATCTTCGCGCTCGGCGGCAACCGCGAGGCGCTGCGCTACGCCGGCCTGTCACCCAACCGGCTCCTGATCGCGGTCTATGCGATCGGCGGCGCCATGGCCGGCATCGCCGGCCTGCTGATGACGGCGCGGATGAATTCCGGGCATCCAACCGCGGGCCTCGGTCTCGAATTCGATGCGATCGCGGCTGTCGCCGTCGGCGGCACGTCGTTCGAGCGCGGCAATGGCTGGCTGCTCGGCACGCTGCTCGGCGTGCTCTCGGTCGGCGTGCTGCGCAACGGACTGAACCTGATCTCGCTGCCGTCCTCGGTCCAGGTCGCAAGCGTCGGCGTCCTCGTCATCGTTGCCCTCTTCCTTGACGGCCTGCGGAGCCGCGCATGACCGACATCAGCAAAGACGCTATCGCGCCGCCGCGCTCGTTCCTGTCACAGGACGCGATCCAGGTATTCTATCGCCTGCTCGCGGCGCTGCTGATCTGCGCGGTGCTCGCCGTGCTCAGCGATTCCTTCCTGAGCCTCGGCAATATCCTCAATGTGCTCAGGCAGGCGAGCCTGACCTTCTTCATCGCGTCGGGCCTGACGCTGGTGGTGCTGACCGCGGGCCTCGATCTCTCCGTTGGCGCCAATGTCGCCCTGTCCGCCTGCATCGCCGGAACCGTGATCCACAAGACCGGCTCGCCGGCGCTCGGCATCTTCACCGGGCTTGCCTGCGGCGGCATCGTTGGCCTCCTCAACGGCGTGATGGTCACTGCGCTGCGCATCCCCTCCTTCATCGCCACCTATGGCATGCTCTGGGTGCTGAACGGCCTCACCTATTGGTACATGGCGGGCGAAACCCTTCACGGCTTTCCGGCCGGCTTCCGCCAGATCGGCAGCGGCTATCTGTTCGGCCTGCCGATCCCGGTCTATCTGCTGCTGGTGTTTCTCGGGATTGGAACGCTGTTTGCCCAGCGCACGATCTGGGGCCAGGAGATCTATGCGATCGGCGCCAATCCGGTCGCGGCACGGCTCTCCGGCATTCCGGTGGCGCGCCGCCTGCTGCTGGTCTACGCCGTCTCAGGCACCATGGCCGGGCTCGCCTCAATCATCTTCCTGTCGCGGCTCAATTCGGCCGAGGCCGATATCGGCGAAAGCCTGACGCTGCCCGCCATCGCCGCCGTGCTGATCGGCGGCACCTCGCTGTTCGGCGGCGTCGGCACAGTGTTCGGCACCTTCATCGGCGCACTGATCCTGACGCTGGTGCTGAACGGCATGAACCTCTTGTCGGTCAGCGCCAACTGGCAGCCGCTGGTCACCGGCATCATCGTCATTCTCGCGGTCTGGCTCGACATGAAGACCCGTCGCCGCGCGCAATGAGTTCTTGAACGACCAACAAGCAAAACGAGGGATGGAGGCAACATGAAACAGACACTGGGTTATTTGGCGCTGCCGCTGCTGATGGCGGCCGCGCTCACCACGCAAGCGCGCGCCGACGGCGAGACCATCGCCGTCTTCACCAAGAACCAGACCAATCCGTTCTTCCAGACGGTGCGGGTCGGCGCCGACAACATGGCCAAGACGCTAAACGCGAAGACGCTGCAGTACATCCCGACCAAGCCCGACAGCATTCCCGAGCAGCTCAGCCAGATCGAGGACGTCGTGGTGAAGAAGCCGAGCGCCATCGTCTTCACGCCGGTCGACTACAAGGCGATGGTGCCGGGTGTCGAGAAGATCAACGAAGCCAAGATCCCCGTCGTCAACATCACCGACCGCTCGGCCGGCGGCAAGTTCCTGTCCTTCGTCGGCGCGGACGATTACAGCCTCGGGCTCGAGACCGCGCGCTTCCTGCTCAAGACGTTGGGCGGCAAGGGCAACATCGTCATCATCGAGGGGGTCAAGGGCTCGCTGACCAATGTCGACCGCGTCCGCGGCTTCAACGACGCGCTGAAGGAAAATGCCGGTGCGAAACTGCTGGCCTCGCAGCCCGGCAATTACCAGCGGCTCCAGGCGCTCCAGGTGATGGAGAATCTGATGCAGTCGAACGCGCAGATCGACGGCGTGCTCGCGGCCAACGACGCCATGGCCGTCGGCGCGATCGAGGCGCTCGACGGCGCCAACCGCAAGGCGCAGGTGATCGGCATCAACGGCACCAAGGAAGCGATCGACGCGATCAAGTCCGGCAAGCTGCTCGCGAGCGGCGACTACAACGGATTTTTCCAGGGCTGCCTTGGCACCATGATGGCGATCCGCTCCTTGCGCAACCAGCCCGTCATCGCCGAGATCGTGCTGAAGCCAACCGTCATCACCAAGGACAATTACCAGCCGTTCGACGTGCCGCTGGAGCAACGGAGCTGCCCGACTTTCGAGGAAGCCAGCAAGCTCGGCGGCAAGTAACCCAGCGCAGTCATCACGACAAGCTCGGACGGCCGCAGCCGCGGCCGTCCCAAGAAAACGAGACATAAACGGAGACCATCATGCTGTTTGCCATTCACGCCCTCGACCGCGCCGGCGCGCTACCGACCCGGCTCGCCCATTACGAAGCCCACAAGGCTTTCCTGAGCGACACCTCGCGCTTCGGCGTCAAGATCGTGATGTCCGGGCCGTTGGTCTCCGACGATGGTCAAACGATGATCGGCAGCCTGTTCCTGATCGAGGCAGCGGGCCGTGGCGACGTCGAGGCGTTCAATCAAGCCGATCCGTTTGCGGCGGCCGACATCTGGGAAAAGGTCACGATCACGGGCTTCCTGCGCCGCCAAGGATGAAGGCGGCTAAAACAAAAAACGCGAAAACAACCCCATGCACAGTAGAACGCCGTTGTTTTTACACATGAATTTTTCGTCGCAAACGTCTTTGACTCGTCGGGCAAAACAGGAGCAGAGTGCCATCCTAGCCCAACAGTCGCCCCAGCGCCTCGATCCAGAGCTTCGCCGCCGGTCCACGGCTAGCCGCTCGCCACCGCTGCACTATCTTCGAGATGACAGGCCACCCACTGCTCGGGTCCAGCCGCGCGCAATGTCGGCTCTTCGGTCCGGCAGCGATCGAACACGTATGGGCAACGGGTGTGGAAGCGACACCCGCTCGGTGGGTTGATCGGGCTCGGCACGTCGCCCTTGAGGATGATCGGATTGCGCTGGGCCCCCGGTTCGGGCAGCGGCACCGCCGAGAGCAGCGCCTTGGTGTAAGGATGCTTTGGCGCGGCGAAGATCTCGTAGCGTGGCGCCACCTCGACGATCTTGCCGAGATACATCACCGCGACGCGGTGGGTCATGTGCTCGACGATCGCGAGGTCGTGGCTGATGAACAGCAGCGCCAGGCCGAACTCGCGCTGCAGATCCTGCAGCAGATTGACGATCTGGGCCTTGACCGAGACGTCGAGCGCCGAGACCGCCTCGTCGCAGACGATCAGCTCAGGCTCGGCGGCGAGCGCCCGCGCGATGCCGATGCGCTGGCGCTGGCCGCCGGAGAATTCGTGCGGCCTGCGGTTCAGCGCCTCGCGCGGCAGGCGCACGGTGTCCATCAGCGCGGTCACGCGGGTCTCGAGATCGATCGCGGATTTGGCGAGGCCGAAATTGCGGATCGGCTCGGCCAGGATATCGCGCACGCGCATGCGCGGATTCAGGCTCGAGAACGGGTCCTGGAACACCACCTGCACGCGGCGGCGCATCTGGCGCATCGTGCTCGGATGGGCGTCGTCGATACGCTGGCCGTCGAGGATGACCTGCCCCGCCGTGATGTCGAACAGACGCAGGATCGCACGGCCGACCGTCGATTTGCCGCAGCCGGACTCGCCGACCAGCGAGAGCGTCTCGCCGCGCGCGATCTCGAACGACACGCCGTCCACCGCATAGACCCATTCGGGCTTGCGGCTGAACAGGCCCTTTTTGACCGGGAAGTGCTTCTTGAGATCGTTGACCTGGAGCAGCGGGGGACTCATGCCGCGACCGCTCCCTTGGCCGCATAGTGGCAGGCCGCGACGTGACGTGGCCCCTTCTCTTCGAGCCCCGGCGCGTACTGCCGGCACAGATCGGTCGCGAGCGCGCAACGTCCGGCGAAGACGCAGCCGACGATGGGCTTGCGCAGATCAGGCACCTGCCCCGGGATCTCCGCCAGCCGTCTCGCGGTGCCGGTCAGCGACGAGCCGAGCCGCGGCACTGCACCGAGCAGGCCCTGCGTATAGGGATGACGCGGCGAACGGAACAGGTCCGCCACCGGCGCCTCCTCGACCTTGCGGCCGGCATACATGACCATGACGCGCTCAGCGATCTCGGCGACCACACCGAGATCGTGGGTGATCAGGATGATGGCCGCGCCAACCCGGTGCTTGAGATCCAGCATCAATTTCAGGATCTGCGCCTGGATCGTCACGTCGAGGGCGGTGGTCGGCTCGTCGGCAATGAGCAGCTTTGGATTGCAGGCGAGGGCAATGGCGATCATGACACGCTGGCGCATGCCGCCGGAAAGTTGATGCGGATATTCGCGCACGCGGCGCTTCGGCTCGGGAATGCCGACCAGAATCAACATCTCGATCGCGTGCGCCTCCGCGGCCTGCTTGTCCAGGCCCTGGTGGATCATCAGCGTTTCGCGGATTTGACGCCCGACGGTCAACACGGGGTTGAGGCTGGTCATCGGCTCCTGGAAGATCATCGAGATGTCGTTGCCGCGGATCGCGCGCATCTCGCGATCCGACATTTGCAGCAGGTCTTTGCCCGCGAAGCGGATGCTGCCGGCGATCCTGCCCGGCGGTTCCGGGATCAGCCGCATCAGCGACATCGAGGTCACCGACTTGCCGCAACCGGACTCACCGACGATGGCGAGCGTCTCGCCCTCATTGACATGGAACGACACGCCTTCCACCGCGCGGTTGATGCCGCTGGGCGTACGGAAGTGGGTTTGGAGATTTTCGACTTCAAGCAGCGCCATCGGGATCAGCCTCGAAACATCAGAGGCTCTTGGCCATGCGCGGATCGAGCGCATCGCGAAGGCCATCGCCGAGCAGATTGACGGCGAGCACGGTGACAGACAGGAAGGCCGCCGGAAAGAACACGATGTAGGGCTTGACCTGCCACAGTGCCCGCCCCTCGGCCATGATGTTGCCCCAGGACGGAATGGTCGGCGGCGTTCCCGCGCCGATGAAGGACAGGATCGCCTCCGTGATCATCGCACTGGCGCAAATGTAAGTCGCCTGGATCAGCATCGGCGCCAGCGTGTTGGGCAGGATGTGGCGCAGGATAATCATCGGTGTGCGCGTGCCGCAGGCGACCGCCGCATCCACGTAAGGCTGTTCGCGCAGCGACAGCACAACGCTGCGCACGAGGCGCGAGACGCGCGGAATCTCGGCGACCGTGATCGCGAGAATGACGTTGCCGACGCTGCCGCGTGTCAGTGCCATCAGCGCGATCGCCAGCAGGATCGGCGGGATCGACATCAGGCCGTCCATGAAGCGCATCAAGATGCCGTCGGCCCAGCGGATGAAGCCGGAGACGATGCCGATGGCGAGACCGGCCGCGGAGGCAAATATCGCAACCGAGAGGCCGACCGTGAGCGAGACGCGCGCGCCGAAGAGCACGCGTGAATAGATGTCGCGGCCGAGCACGTCGGAGCCAAACCAGAAAGCGGCTGACGGCGCGCGAGTGCGCTTGGCCGGCGCAAGTGCGGTCGGATCCACCGTTCCGAGATAAGGTGCGAAGATCGCAATCAGGACCAGAATCAGCAGCAACGTGCCGCCGATGGCAACGGTGGGATGGCCGCGCAGCAGCCCGATGAAGCCGCGCCGGATCGTGACCGGCCGGAGGATCTCCGGCAGTTGCGGCGCGAGGACGAAGCCGGCCGGCAGCGCCTGCGGATTGACGGTCGTGTCGGTCAATAGCGGATCCTCGGGTCGACGATGGTATAGACGACGTCGATCATCAAATTGACGAGGACGTAGACGAAGCTGAACAGCAGCACGATGCCCTGGATGACGGGATAATCGCGGCGCAGGATCGCGTCGATCGTGAGCCGGCCGAGGCCGGGAATCGCGAAAACGCTCTCCGTGACGACCGCGCCGCCGATCAGGAGCGCGATGCCGATGCCGATCACCGTGACGATCGGCACCGCGGCGTTCTTCAGCGCGTGGACGAACAGGATGCCGCCCTGCCCGAGGCCCTTGGCGCGTGCGGTGCGGATATAATCCTGCTGCAGCACCTCGAGCATGGTGGCGCGCGTGATACGCGCGATCAGTGCGATGTAGACACAGCCGAGTGCGATCGCGGGCAGGATCAGGTTTTGCAGCCAGGGCCAGACGCCTTGGGCGAGCGGCGTATAGCCCTGCACGGGAAGCCATTCGAGCTCCAGTGCGAAGATATAGGCGAGGACATAGCCGACGACGAAGACCGGCAGCGAGAAGCCGAACACGGCAAAGGCCATGATGGCCCGGTCGATCAGGCTTCCCGCCTTCCACGCCGCCAGCACGCCGAGCGGCACCGCGACCACGATCGTGAGCAGGAGGGTGACCATCATCAGCGACAGCGTCGGCCCGAGACGCTGCCCGATCATCGTCGAGACCGGCAGATTGGTGAAGATCGAGGTGCCGAGATCGCCGTGCAGAATGCGCCAGACCCAGCTGCCGAACTGGATCAGGAAGGGTCGATCGAGGCCGAGGCTCTGACGGATGCGCTCCACATCCTCCGGACTTGCCTGATCGCCCGCGATCACCACGGCGGGATCCCCCGGCGCGATGTAGAGCAGGCTGAACACGAACAGCGCGACGATCGCCATCACTGGCAACGTCGAGGCGATACGCCGGAGGATGTAGGAGAGCATCTGGCTTCAGCGCAGGATCATGCGGATTTCGACACGCCCCAGAAGAACGGTAGCGGCCCCTTCGTGATGCCGGAGACGTTCTTGCGCCAGGCCGTGTAGCTGAGGAAGAAGCCGGTCGGGGCGTAGACGACGTCCTCGAGCGCGACCTTGTTGAGGCGAGTGACCGCGGCCTTCTCCTCGTCGAGGTTCTTCGCCTCGAACCAGGACGTAACCTCCTTCTCTGTGCCGGGGCTGTTCGGCCAGCCGAACCAGGCCTTGTCGCCGTTGGCGCGGATGGCAGTGTAGGGCGCCGGATTGATGCAGTCCGAACCCGCATGCCAGGTGTGGAACATGTTCCAGCCGCCCTGCCCTGGCGGCGTCTTCTGTGCGCGGCGGGAGCCGACCGTGCCCCAGTCGGTCGCGACGAAGTCGACATTCATGCCGAGCTTCTTCAGGAGATCGGCGGTCACATCGCCGAACGCCTTGGTGATCGGCTGGTCCTGCGCCACCAGGCACGTCACCGGCTGGCCGGAATAGCCGCTCTCGGCGAGCAGCTTCTTGGCGGCGTCAAGATCGCGCTTGCCCTTCAGGACTTCGCCGCCCGCCTCGGTGTAAAGCGGCGTATCGGGCGTGAAGAAGCCGGGCAGCGGCTTCCACAGCGAATTGTCGTCACCGACGAGCGCACGCATATAGTCTTCCTGGCTCATCGCCATCAGCACCGCGCGCCGCGCCCGCACGTCGTTGAAGGGCGGATACAGGAAGTTCATGCGGAACGAGCCGACATTGCCGAGGGGATCGCCGATGTCGACGCTGATGTTCTTGTTCTTCTTCAGGACCGGGACGAGGTCCGCGATCGGGTTCTCCCACCAGTCGATCTCGCCGTTTTGCAACGCGGCCGCGGCGGTCGCCGGATCCGGCATCACGATCCATTCGACGCGGTCGAGCAGCATCTGCTTGCCGCCGGCGAGCCACGACGCCTTCTCCTGCCGCGGCACATAGTCGGCGAATTTTTCGAACACGGCTTTCGCACCGGGGACCCACTCACCCTTGGCGAACTTCATCGGCCCCGAGCCGACATAATCGCCGATCTGCTTGAACGGGTCGGTCTGCGCAATGCGCTCCGGCATGATGAAGGCGCAAGGCGAATTGTTCTTGCCAAGCGCATAGAGCATCTTCGGGAACGGCTGCTTCAGCACCCATTTGAAGGTGCGGTCGTCGACAGCGGTGAGCTCCTGCTGCAGCGCCTTGAGCATCAGCCCCATCGGATCGCGCGCCGCCCAGCGCGTCAGGCTCGCAACGACGTCCTTGCTCAGCACCGGCTCGCCATCATGGAATTTGAGTCCCGGCCGCAATTTGAACGACCAGGTGGTGCCATCGTCGGTCACTTCCTCGGACTCGACCATCTGCCGCTGCGGCTGCAGCGCGGAATCGACGCCGTAGAGCGTATCCCAGACCAGCGCGGCGGCATTGCGCACGACATATTGCGTGCCCCAGATCGGGTCGAAATTGGCGAGGTTTGCTTGCGGCACGAAGCGCAGGGTGCGCGCGGAGGCGCCTTGTGCGATCGCCGGGGCCGAGAGGCCGCTCAATGCCAGACCGCCCGCGCCGGCCAGTCCCTTCAATACGGTCCTGCGATCCATGAAATCCTCCCAATAGTGCCGTGATGCCGGCCATCGTTGGCCAAGAACAGGTGAAACCAGAGCTCATTGGCGTGCAAATGGTATGCCACTAACCGGACCTTCGCCAGCGGCGATATCCGCACCATTTGGGCCGGTCGAGACCTCAAAGCGCAGCCGCCAGCACCGGCCCGGTCTCGATATGCGGGATCGCCTCGACCAGCTTGCGCGTGTAGTCGGTCTTGGGATTGTCGAACAGCGCCCGGCTCTCGCCCTGCTCCACGATGCCGCCATTGCGCAGCACGATGGTGCGGTCGCAAAGCATGCGCACCACGTTGAGATCGTGGCTGACGAACAGCAGCGCGATGTCGTTCTCGCGCCGCAGGCGGTCGAGCAGTTGCAGCACCACCGCCTGCACGGAGACGTCGAGCGCAGCGGTCGGCTCGTCCAGTACCAGGAGCCGCGGCCGGCAGGCGATGGCGCGGGCGATGCCGACGCGGGCCTTCTGGCCGCCGGAGAGCTGATGCGGAAAGCGCGGCAACAGATCCAGCGGCAGCCCCACACGCTCCGCGCAATCTTCCACCCGCTTGCGCAGCGCATCGCCTCTACGCATGCCGTCGAGCCGCATCAGGGGATGGGCGATGCAATCGAAAGCGGTGAAGCGCGGGTTGAGGCTCTCGTTCGGGTCCTGGAACACCATCTGGATGTCTTTGCGGAAGCGCGAGCGGTGAAAATCGCGCGACGCCACGTGGCCGATCGACTGCCCGTCGAACACGATCTCGCCCTCGCTCGGATCGATCAGGCGGCAGATCATCCGCGACGTCGTGCTCTTGCCGGAGCCGGATTCGCCGACGAGGCCGACGCTCTCGCCGCCGGCCATCGTCATGGAGAAGTCCGCCACCGCCGCAGCGCCCTCGTCGAAGCGTTTTGCGAGCTTGCGCACTTCCAGCAGCGGCGGAGTCCCGTGAACGGGCTCCTGCCGGGGCCTGCTGACGACGGCCGCGTAGCCTTCCCGCTCCTCTTCCGTCACGAGGTCCTCGATTTGGGAGGTCGCGGTCGGCGACGCCGCCACCAGACGCCTGGTGTAGGCATGCTGCGGCGCGCCGAACAGCGTCCTGGGACTTGCCTCTTCGATGATGCGGCCGCGCTCCATCACCGCGATGCGACGGCAATATCGCGCCGCGAGGCCGAGATCGTGCGTGATCAGGATCGTCGCCATGCCACGTGCGGCGGCAATCTCCGCCAGGAGGTCCATCACCACTTTCTGCGTGGTGACGTCGAGCCCGGTCGTCGGCTCGTCGGCGATCAACAGCGCGGGATTGCAGGAGATCGCGATCGCGATCATGACGCGCTGGCACATGCCGCCGGAGAGTTCGTGCGGATAGGCGTTCATCCGCGCCTCGGGGTCGCGGATCTGGACGGCGCGCAACAGCTCCAGCGCCTCGGCACGCGCAGCATCCTTCGATATCCGCTTGTGCGTGAGGATCGCGTCGGCGATCTGCAAGCCGATCGCGCGGATCGGATTGAGCGCCGCCCGCGGGTTCTGGAAGATCATCGACATCGCGGCGCCCTGGAGCTGACGGAGATCGTCACCCCTGAGTTTTGTGACGTCTTGTCCGCGAAACAGGATTTTTCCGCCAGTGACGCGCCCGGCCGCATCGAGCAGCCGCGTCGTCGCAAAACCGGTCACCGACTTGCCCGAGCCGCTCTCGCCGACGAGGCCAAGCATCTCGCCGGCTTCGACCGTGAGCGTGACCCCGCGCACGGCCTCGACCATCCCCCGTCGCGTCGAGAATGCGACGTGGAGATCGTCGATCCTGAGCAATTCCTCGCTCATGTGCGCATGCGCGGGTCGAGAATGTCCCGCATCCCGTCGCCGAGGAGGTTGAAGCACAGCACGGCCATCATCAGCGCGAGGCCCGGAAAGGCGACCAGCCACCACCGCCCGGTCGAGATGAAGCGAGCACCCTCCGCGACCATGATGCCCCATTCCGGTGTCGGCGGCTTGACGCCAAGGCCGATGAAGGACAGGCCGGCGGCGTTCAGGATCGCCCAGCCGAGGTTAAGCGAGATCTGCACCGCCATCGCCGGCAGGATGTTCGGCAGCAGGAAGCGCAGCACCACCGAGAAATGGCTCTCGCCGCAGGAACGCGCCGCCTCCACCCAGCCGACATTGCGCCGGACGTTGACCTCCGCGCGCGCGAAGCGGATGTAGAACGGAAGATTGATGATCGCGGTCGCGATCACGATGTTTTCGATCCGGTTGCCGAGCGCCGCAACCATCGCCATCGCCAGCACAAACAGCGGAAAGGCCATCATGACGTCGACGAAGCGGCCGACCGAGCGGTCGAGCCTGCCGCCGGCATAGCCGCAGAACGAGCCGACGACGGCGCCGATCACGAACGAGATGCCGACCGCCGAGACCGCGATGGTGAGGTCGAGCCGGGCCGCAACGACGAGGCGGCTGAACACGTCGCGCCCGAGCTGGTCGGTGCCGGCGAGGTGCGCCGCGCTCGGCGGCTGCAGGGCCTCCGAGACATTGGAGACGATGGGATCATAGGGCACGAGCCAGGGTCCGAAGATCGCGACAAGGACAAACAGAAGGACGCCCGCCGCGGCGACACCGGTCAGCGGGTTGCCACGCAAAATCCAGACCGAATGGCGGAGGGTTGCGCTCGTCATCCGATCGACACCCTGGGATCGGCGATGCCGTAGCAGATATCGACGACCAGATTGACCAGCACGAAGATGCCAGCCATCAGCAGCACGAAACCCTGCACCGGCGCATAGTCGGACGACAGCAGCGCATCGAGCGCGTAGGAGGCAACACCCGGCCAGGAGAACACCTTCTCCACCAGGACATTCGCGCCAAGCATGGTCGAGAACACGATGCCGGCAATGGTGATGACGGGAAGGATCGCATTGCGCAGCGCATAGGTGACCACGACCTTCCGCCAGGACAATCCGACCGAGCGCGCGGTACGCACGAAATCGCTGCCGAGCGACACCAGCATCGAAGCACGCGTGATCCGCGCCAGCGGCGCGATCACGAACAGGGCCATGCTCAGCGCCGGCAGGATCAGCTGCTTGCAAGCCGCCCACCAGCCCTCGATGTCTCCCGCGAGCAGGAAATCGATCGACAGGAATCCGGTGCGCTGCGGCGGCAGCGAGGTGAAGACGTCGATCCGCCCGGTCGGATCAGGCGCAAGACCGAGCAGATAGTAGAACGCGTAGATCAGCAGCAGGCCCGAGACGAAGGTCGGCACGCAGACGCCGAGCGCACAGAACAGCCGCACGCCGTGATCGACCAGCGATCCCGGCTTCAAGGCTGCGACCACGCCGAGCGGCACCGCCGCGATCAATGCGATCAGCAGCGCCGTGAACGTCAGTTCGAGCGACGCCGGCAGCCGTTCGCGAAGGTCCTTCAGGACCGGCTGTCCCGTCATCATGGAGCGGCCGAGATTGCCGCGGCCGATATCGGAGAGATAGAACACGAGCTGCTCCGGCACGGACTTGTCGAGCCCCATCTGCTTGCGGATCTGCTCGATCTCCTCCTTGCCGGCATTGGGCCCCGAGGCGAAGAACACCGCGGGATCTCCAGGGAGGACCCGCATCAGCAGAAAGGTGAAGACCAGCACGCCGAACAACGCCGGCAGCGACGACAGAAGCCGCCTCCCCGCCCGCACCACCGTCGCACCAAGTCCGGTCATCACCTTTCAGAGCCCTTGCATGTCAAGATCACTTGCGGCTGACGTCGCGATAGTCGACCTGACGATGGAATTCGTAGGTGTAGCCCTCGATCGACGAGGCCATCACGGCGTCCTGGTTGGGCTGCCACAGCGGAATCTGCGGCATCTCGCTGAAATGGATCGCGTTGAGCTTGCGGCCATCCTCCTCGTACTTGGCCTTGTCGGGCTCGAAGCGCGCTTCCTGCGCGATCGTCGCCAGCTCCGGATGGTTGATCGAGCTGTAATTCCAGCGCTGATTGCCGGTGTAGAAGTTGCGGTAGAAGTAATCGGTCGAGGGCAGCCAGGCGACGATGCCTTCCGTGAACAAGGGCAGCTTCTTCTCGTTGATCTGCGTCGACATCTGCGCGTCCGGCAGCTTCTGGATGTCGACCTTGATCCCGATCTTGGCAAGCGATTCCTTCACGAGAGCAGCCATCGGCTCCGCGGTCGAGGCCTGGCCGACGTTGAAGCTGAAGGTGGTCGAAAAACCCTCCGGGAGCCCGGCGGCTTTCAAATATTCACGGGCCTTGTCGAGATCGGTCTTCACCGGTGCCTGGAACGGATAGATGCCGTTCAGCGGCTTGCCATCCGGCCAAGTCGCGCCGAACAGCGGCGCGCCGCGGCCGAACAGAGCAGCCTTGAACATGTCCTCATAGGGCAGCGCGAAGGCGATGGCGCGGCGGACGTTGACGTTGTCGAACGGCGGGATCTGGTTGTTCATCGACACGAAGGTGATCGAATTGTATTGCGGCGTCGAGACCACCTTGAGCTTGCCCTTGGCTTCGAGCGACTGCACGTCGCTGGCCTGGAGATCGACGACGAGATCGGCGTCGCCGCGCTCGACCAGATTGGCGCGGGTCGCGGGCTCCGGCACGGACTGCACGATCACGCGCTTGAAGAACGCCGGCTTGTCGGGCGAGCCGCGGTTCCAATCCTCGTTGCGCTTGATGATCACCTGCTCGCCGGGCTTGAAGCTCTCGATGACATAGGCACCGCTGCCGGCGGTGTGCTCCTTCAGCCAGGCGGTGGCCCAGGGATCTTCCGGGGTCGCATGCTCCTTGGCGACTTTCGAGTTGATGATCAGCGGGTAGACCGTCGCGAGATTCGGCAGCGCGAGCTTGTCGGGCTTCGGCAGCGTCACTTCGATCGTGAGGGGATCGATCACCTTGAACTGGTCGGCCGACGTCAGCGAGCCCGTCAGCAATTGTGCCTTCCCGAGGATCGGCGCGGTGACGCAGCGATCGAGCGACCATTTCACGTCCTCGGCGGTCACGGGCGAGCCGTCCTGGAACTTGGCATCCTTGCGCAGACGGAACGTCAGCTTCAGTCCGTCCGGGCTGACGTCGTAGGATTCGGCGAGTTCGCCGGTGATCTTGTCGAGATCGAACACCCATTTTCCGTTGAGCTGTTTGCGGCCGAACGCGACAAGGCGGTCGTAGGTGCTCATGCTCAGCGCGAAGGATTCGCGCGTCGAGCCCGGGATGTTGGGATCGAGCGTGTTGACGGAAGCACCGGTGACATAGCGCAACGTCTCGGCCCTGGTCTGCGCTTGCGACGGCGCCGTGGCGACGAGCAACAACGCGGTGGTGGCGAGCACGGAGGATGCCGACCTGAAAGACACAAAACGCATTGGTTTTCCCCAAAAATCTTCGACAAGAACGCCGACAGGACAGGTTAAGAAAGAAGCAAGTTGCGCGCCAGTCTCATGATGCGCTCTTGTGGACGCTTTGTCGCGGCGGCGCATGGACAATCATCGCGATTCCTCCATGTTTCGCGCTGGCCGCGTGACCAGGGCCTGCGGCACGTCATAGGCGCTGAGCGAGGCCCAGTGCCGTTCGACATCGGCGCGGAACAGGCCGCGCGTCAGGCCATTGACCAGCTTCGGCACCGCGGTCGTCATCGCGTTGATCGACGATCCCGACGGACCAAAACTCATGGTGGAGGCGATCGCGAAGAGATGGATGTCTGCGATCCACGGCGTCTCGCCCGCGACACGCTCGGTGAAGGCGTAGTCGCCGGCGAGATAGGGAAAGCGGCCGAGCCGCGCGTTGCGCTCGCCCTCCGGGGGCTGGTAGCGGTCGGCCCAGGTTGCGATATTGCCGGCGAATGTGGCGAGTTCGCCGCGCCCGGCAAAGTTCATGTCGATGCCGGTGCCGCAGATGACGAAATCCGCTGCGATAACGCCGCGCGGCGTCTGCAATTCGATGCCCTTGCCGGTCTCGCGCGCAGCCTCAAGCGGCGCGCCCTCGTGCAATGTGAAATTGGCATGGCGCGCGCAGCGATCATAGGTCGGCTGCGGAAAGCCTTCGCGCATCTCGAGGATGGTGCGCATGAAGCGCCAGCGCCAGGCGTCGTCGAGATCGCTGAGATGGCGGAGGAAGCCGCGAAACGTCAGCCAGCGATAGGGCTGGATCAGCTGGATCTGCGCCCGACGACACAGCAGATGCACCTCCGCCGCGCCAGCCTCCAGTGCGGTTGCCGCATTGTCGAAGGCAGATGCGCCGGCGCCGATCACGGCGACGCGCTTGCCGCGCAAGCGTTCGAAATCGATATCATCGGCGACGGTCGCGACCAAGCCGGCCGGCAGGTCGCGCAACGGCTCGGGGATTATCCAGCCGCCCATTCCCTCCTGCCCCGTCGCCAGCACGATCTTGCGCGCATGGAGCGTCTCGACGCCATCGCCACGTTTCACGCGTGCGGCCAGCAAACCATCTGCCGCGGGCCGGATTTCCAAGAGCTCGCAGCCGTTGCGCACGGGCAGGCCGATCGTGCGCCGCAACCAAAGCAGATACTCGGCCCAGTGTCCGCGCGGAATCATGTCGAGTGTCTGCCAGCTCTCCTTGCCGAAGCGGGCTTCGTGCCAGGATTGATAGGTCAAGCTCGGAATGTCGAGGTCAGGTCCCGTATAGTCCTTCGGGCTGCGCAGCGTCGGCATGCGGGCATAGGTGAGCCATGGGCCTTCCATCCCCTCCTCGGCCTTGTCCAGCAGCAGGATGTTGCTGACGCGGGAGCGCATCAGGCCGAAGCCGAGGGCGATGCCGGATTGGCCGGCGCCGATCACGAGCACGTCCAGCGTCGGCTCGCCGTCCGGTCCCGTCTTCGGTTCGAGCCAGGCAGCGCCGGGATGCGCGATCTTGGCGAGATCGGCGCGCACGTTCATTTCGAGCTCTGTCAGCGTATTGCTCATGCCGCGAGCCAGCCGCCGTCGACCACCATTACCGTGCCGGTCGTAAACGAGGACGCATCGCTTGCGAGGTGGAGCGCCGCCTGCGCGATCTCCTCGGCCTGGCCGAACCGTTTCATGGCATGGCGGTTGCGGGAGGTTTCGCGCACCTCGTCCGCATTGGCGTGTCGAGCAAAGCTGCGACGAAGCATCGGCGTGTCGATCGCACCGGGCGCAATCGCGTTGACGCGAATGCCGTCGGTCGCGAAGTCCACGGCCATGGTCCGGGTCAGGCTGACGATCGCGCCCTTGGCGGCGATATAGGCGCTGTTGCCCTTGCCGCCGGCAATCGCAAGCTGCGACGCCAGCGTGATGATCGAACCGCTCTTCTGCCGCTGCATCTGCGGCACGGCCGCCCGCGCCCACAGCCAGGTGCCGCCGACATTGGTGCGGAACACCGCATCCCAGTCTGCCGGATCGGTGGTCAGCACCGTGCCGCCGCAGGAAAAGCCCGCGGTGGTCATTAGGATGTCGAGCCGGCCGTGCCGTGCCACGACGTCGGCAACAACGGTCTGGGCGAAACCGGCGTCGCCGACATCGCCGACATGCGTCGTCGCCTCGCCTACGAGGCTCAGGGTCTCCTGAAGGCCAGCAACGTCGCGATCGACCAGAGCGAGATGCGCGCCCTCCTCTACAAACAGCTTTGCACTGGCGCGGCCGATGCCGGAGCCTGCGCCCGTGATGATGGCCGTGCGCCCCTGCAGTCGCATCTCAGATCCACTCCTTGTGCTGCATCAACCAGGCACTCATCGCGGCCGCCGACTCGGCGCAGCCGAACTGCGCGTGCCAGCCGAATTCATCCGCCATCCGGTTCACCGACAGCGGCGCGCGATAGGGCCCATGCAGCTTAATGACGGTTTTCTCGCCGGGCGCCGCGACCCGGCACTCCAGGCCGGGATGCAACGCCGCAAAGGCCTCTCCCCATTGCAGCGCAGGCCAAAGTTCTCCGCGGGAGATGTTGTAGAGCCGGTCGCGCGGCCGCTCGGCTTCGATCAGCAGTGCGACGGCCTCGGCCGCATCCGGCGCGTAGATCCAGTCCCGCATGCCCGCTTCAGGCATGATCGCCGGCTCGCCGCGCGCGAACGCGGCCAAAATCTGGAACTGAAGGCTTGGCGTGTCGCGTACGGAGCTCGGTCGCTCCCACGGTCCGAACAGGGCGCTCAGCCGCACGCTCAGGAAATCGCCGCCGAAGAGCTCGGCGTGACGCGCAACCGATCGCTCCGAGGTGAACTTGCTGATGGCGTAGAACGAGACCGGATCGCAAGGCGTGTCCTCGTCCAGAGTCTCGACCCGCCCGCCCGCGGCGCCATAGGCCGACGCCGACGACAGATTGACGACGCGGCGCACGCCATGACGGATCGCGGAGAGCAGGATCGGGATCTGGGCCATCACGTTGATCTCGAGAACGCGCGCGGTCGATGCTCTCTCCAATTCGTCACCGGCGGTGATCGCAGCTCCAAGCACGATCGCATCAACGCCTTCGGCGATGAGGGCATCGATGGCATCTGCGTCGGTGATATCGCCCTGCACGGCTTTGAGTCGGGCGCCGTAGTCGGCAAGAGACCGCCGCGCGGTTGGCGGCAACTCTGCACGGTCATACAGCGTCACGTCATGCCCGCGCGCGAGCAGCGCCTCCGCAACATTGAGGCCGACAAAGCCGGTGCCGCCGAAGATGACGATCTTCATCGCGCGCGATCCGCAGTCACAGCAGGTTTGCTCCGAAATTCCGCTCCGGGTCCATGTCGGCGACGAGCCGCTCCGTCGGCTTGGCCGCCTCGCCACCGCTGCGCGCGAGGAACTGGCCGCTGCCGCGGTTCGCGAGGCACCTGTTGCCGTCGATGATCACGCGGCCACGCGACAACACCGACACCGGCCAGCCCTTCAGCTTGCGACCGGCAAACGGCGTGTAGCCGGTAAGGTCGTGCATCATCTCGTCGGCGATCACGGTCTCGCGATCGGGATCCCATATCGCGATATCGGCGTCGGCGCCGACCGCGATCGAGCCCTTGCGCGGATGCAGATTGTAGATTTTTGCCGGCGCGGTCGCAGTCAGCTCGACGAACTTTTCCAGACCCAGGCGCCCCTTCGACACCATCGCGTCGAACAGCAGCGGCAAGCGCAGCTCCAGTCCCGGCAGGCCATTCGCCACCTGCTTGAAATTGGGATTGGGACCGGCGCGCAGCTTGCCGGTTTCGTCGTAACGATACGGCGCGTGATCCGACGAGATGGTCTGGAGATCGCCGAGCGACAGTGCCTGCCACAGCGCCTCCTGGTCGGCATGCGTGCGCGGTGGCGGGCTGCACATCCACTTGGCGCCTTCGGCCCCCGACTTGTCGAGATCGGCAGCGGTCAGGAACAGATATTGCGGACACGTCTCCGCAAACACCTTCAACCCCTGCCCGCGCGCGTCGCGGATGACCTTGGCACCCTCGGCGGTCGAGACGTGAAAGATCATGATCGGCTGGTCGATCAGCGCCGCCATGCCGATCAGCCGGGTAAAGGCTTCCGCCTCCGACACCCGGGCGTGGCTGACGGCGTGATATTTCGGCATGGTGTAGCCGCGCGCGAGCAGGCGCTTCACCATCCAGGCGATGATGCCGTGGTTTTCGGCATGGGCGCACAACATCGCGCCGGACTGGCGCGCGGCAAGAAGGATGTCGAGCAGCGGCTCGTCGTCGACCTTGAGCCGGTCATAGGTCATGAAGATCTTGATCGAGGCATGGCCCTGCTTCACCAGCGCCGGAATGTGCTCCTCGACGGTCTCCTTGGTCGCATCCGCAATGATCATGTGAAAGGCGTAGTCGATCACCGCGCCCTTCTTCGCCAGCGCGTGATAATCCTCCACCACCTGCGGCAGCTTCATGCCGACATGCTGGGCGGCAAACGGGATTACCGTGGTGGTGCCGCCGAAAGCAGCCGAGACGGTGGCGCTCTCGAACGTGTCGGCGTTCATGATGCCGGCAGCGGACAATTGCTCGATATGGGCGTGGCTGTCGACGCCGCCGGGCAGAACGAGCTTCCCGCGCGCGTCGATCTCGCGCTTCGCCGGCGGAAGCCCACGCCCGATCGCGGCGATGGTCTCGCCGGAGATGGCGACATCGGCTTCAAAGATGTCGGTCGTCGTCGCGACGCGCCCACCGCGAATGATCAGGTCGTAAGCGGGTTCAGTCATGAGGCACTCCATGATAGGCTCAAGCCAAGTGATCGAAATTTTGCAGGAAGACCAGCATGTCCCGACCGCGCATTCTCGTCATCAACCCAAATTCCAACCCTGCGGTCACGCAGGGGCTGGAGGACGCGCTGAAGCCGCTCGGTTTCGAGGGCGGCCCCGAACTGGTCTGCCAGACGCTGGCCGAGGGACCGTTCGGCATTGAAAGCCAGGCCGATGTCGACGGCGTCACCATGCCGCTGCGTCGGCTGGTCGAGGGCGACAACAGCTCGGCTGCCTTTGTCATCGCCTGCTACAGCGATCCCGGGCTTCAGGTTTGTCGTGAAGGCACCGACCGCCCCGTGTTCGGCATCGCCGAGTGCGGCGTGCTGACCGCGCTGGCCCGCGCCGAAACCTTTGGCGTCATCGCGATCGCCCAGCGTTCGATCCCGCGTCACATGCGCTATCTCAGGCAGATGGGACTGACCGAACGCCTCGCCGGCGAGCGGCCGCTCAACATAAGCGTCGCGGAAACCGCCTCGGGCGAAGGCACGCTGGCGAAGATGATCGAGGTCGGCCGCGCGCTGCGCGACGAGGACGGCGCCCGCGCCATCGTGATGGGCTGCGCCGGGATGGCGCGCCATCGCCGTCCCCTCGAAGACGCGCTCGGCCTTGCCGTGATCGACCCGACACAGGCGGCTGTCACCATGGCGCTGGGTGCGGTGCAGTTCTCGACTCACTAGGCGTCCTTCAGCTCTTTGGCGTCCTGCCGCGCGAGCCATTGCGCGTGGCTCTCGCGGACAAGCGCGAACGTATCCCGCTGCGTCGTGTAGAGATTGCCGAACATGCGGCCGATCGGCCGGTAGGCGTCGAGGTCGACATACATGTTGGCCTCGTCGACGAGGCCCTCGCGGGCGTGAATCCGGAGCACCTCGCCGACCAGCAGTTCGCGATCGGGCGAGAAGGTCAGCGCGACATGGCGCCGGCATTCGAGCGCAAAGGGTGCCGCGGCGAGGCGCGGCACCTTCACGTCGATTGAGGGAAGGGTCGCGAGCCCTGCCGCAGCGACCTCGCTGTCACCGGACGGAAAATCGACCGCGCAGTCATTCATCGCCGCGGAGAGCGCCTCATCCACCATGTGAACGACGAACTCGCCGTCGCGATGGATGTTGCGGGTGGTGTCCTTCGGGCTGTGATCCGGCTTGTGCTGAAGACCGAGTACGATCAGCGCCGGACTCTCCGAGAACACGTTGAAGAAGCTGAACGGCGCGGCGTTGACCGCCCCGTTGGCATCGAGCGTCGTCACCAGCGCAATCGGCCGTGGCACCACCACGCCGCAAAGCAGCTTGTAGCGGTCGCGCGGATCGAGCTCGCGCAGGGGAATACCTGATGTGCCCTTGTCCGCCATCGACATCACTTCTCTGGCGGCGGCACAGCGCCGGTCTGGCTCGTGATCAGACCGTAATGCTCGATACGGCGATGCTGCGCGAAATTAAAGATCGTCGTCTTGCCGAAGGTGGTGGCATCGAGGTCGCAAGGGTGGACCAGCAGTTCGTCTTCTTCCGTCTTCGCTTCGGCGACGATTTCGCCATTGGGATCGACGATCAGGCTACCGCCGAACAGCGGGTGGCCGTCCTCGTTACCGGCCTTGGCCACCGCGACCACCCAGGTCGCGTTCTGATAGGCGCCGGCCTGCGCCGAGAGGCGGTTGTGGAACAGGCGTTTCTCGACGCCCTCATCGCTCCTCTCCGCATTCACGGACGGCGTGTTGTAGCCGATCAGCACCATCTCGACGCCTTGCAAACCCATGACGCGATAGGTCTCGGGCCAGCGCCGGTCGTTGCAGATGGCCATGCCGATGATGCCGCCGAGCTCGCGCCAGACCTTGAAGCCGAGATCTCCCGGCTCGAAATAGCGCTTCTCCAGATGCTGGTGCGAACGCTTGGTGTCGTATTCCACATGGCCCGGCAGATGGATCTTGCGATATTTGCCGACGATCTTGCAGGATTTGTCGGTCAGGATCGCGGTGTTGAAATGATGCCCGTCCGGCGTCAGCTCGGCATAGCCGAAATTCATCGCCATCTGGTGCTGCGCCGCGCGCTCGAACAACGGTTTCGTCGCCGCGTTCGGCATCTCGCGCTCGAACCAATTGTCGAACTCGGCCCGGTCCTCCACGTACCAGCGCGGAAAGAAGGTTGTGAGCGCCAGTTCCGGATAGACGATCAGGTCGGCGCCCTTGCCTTTGGCCTCGTCCATCAGCGCAATCATGCGCTTGACCACGGCTTCGCGGCTGTCGGCTTTCTGGATCGGGCCCATCTGGGCGGCGGCAACATTGACGATACGCATTAGCGATTTCCTGGTGATGTCTTGGCCCAAGCTACAGTTTCATGCACGTGCCGGCGCGCGCAGCATAACGCAGCATCGCGCGGACTTGCCAGCCGGCGCCTGCACATCGGCATCGTGTGCGCTGCACGCTCATCTCTGTTCCGCATCGGCAACATCCAGGCCATGGTCCAGCGCGTCCAGAAGCTGCCCGGCCTCATGCTCGGAGATCACCAGTGGCGGTGCGAGGAACAGCGAGGTCTGCTCGCCGCTGGTGCCGATCACGGCGCCTGCCTCCAGCGCCCGCTCCGCGACGCGCGAGGCAATCGGCACCTCGGTGGTGTCGGCGTGCCAGGAGCGCCAGTCCGGCCCGTGCAGCTCCACGGTCCAGTGCAACCCCTGCCCCGCCACGCGCCGCACGCTTGGATGTTTCTGCGCGATGGCGAGAAGGCGGCGGGTGAACAGCTTTTCGAGGCCCCTCACGTGCTCCAAAATCTTGTCATCGTTGACGACCTTCAGATAGGCGCTGACGGCAGCCATGCTGATGGGATGCCCGCGCAGCGTGCCGTAATTCTGCCAGCTCGTGCCCTTGAGCCGTTCGACGATGTCCTTCGACACCACGACCGCGGCAACCGCCGCCGCGCCGCCGCCGAGCGATTTTCCGAGTGTCACGATGTCAGGGCGGCTTTCGGCACCCTGAAACGCGAACCAGCGCCCGGCGCGGCCCGCTCCGGTCACCACTTCATCGGCGATCCAGTATGAGCCAGCCTGCCGCGCGCACCGAGCCACCTCGTCCTGATAGGCGCCATCGTAGTAGACGCCGCCTTGCGTGTAGTCGATGATCGTAGCTGCCGTATCCGAAAGCAGGCGCGTGGCATCGGCCAGATATTCGCCGGGAGCAACATTGTTGGCCGGCGCGCCGTAGATCGCGCCCTGCGGCGCCGGCAATATCCGCACCGGCGCCATCGGCGCCGGCAGCTTCGAGCCGCCTGAATGCACCGCAAGGCCGCCATGCCATTGCGGCTGCACCGTCATACTGCGCGACAGGCCCGTAATGCCGTGATAGGCGCGTTCGCGCGTCGCCAGCGCGGACCGCTGCGTCAGCGCCTGACACAGCGACAGCGCCATGTCGTTGGCCTCGCTGCCGCTGATGCAGAAGCGCACCGCACCGACCCAATCCTCTTCGCCTCTGAACGCGGTGGCCATCAAATCGTCAGCAGCCTGCTCGCGGCCGACCCAGGTCCAGCCCTCGTTCACAACGGGCGTATCCGCGGCGCGGCGGATCGCCTCCACCATCGCGGGATGACGATGTCCGAGGCCGCCGCCGGTGTTGCTGCCGTCGATGAGCTTGCGACCATCTGACAGATGAAAATAGACGCCCTCGCCGCCGACCACGGCCATGGGCGCGCTGTCGCCGGCATTCAGCCCTGTTCGCAACAATCTGCTCATTGCAATCCCTTCATTTCGCAGCCTCGGCGCCGTAGCCACCGCCGCCACAGGTCTCGACCGTGACGAGATCGCCTTGCTGCAGCACCAGGTTCGACTTGCCGTCGATCGCGACGTTCGCGCCCTGCCGGATCAGCGAGATGCGGCAGGTCTTGCCGGGTTCGCCGCCCTGCATGCCGAACGGCGCGATCACCATGCGCTCGATGCAGGTGGTCAGGTGCATCGACGGCGCCAGGATACGATAGGTGCGCACGACTCCGTCCCCGCCGCGATGCGCGCCCGCGCCGCCGGAATGCCAGCGAATAGCCTGCTGCTCGACTTGGATCGCGTAATTCGCCTCGATCACCTCGACCGGTGTGTTCGAGGTGTTGGACAGATGCACCCGCGTGGCCGAGATGCCGTCCCGATCGCGCCGCGCGCCCTCGCCACCGCCGTGCACCTCGTAGAGCATCTTCCATGAACCGTTCTGTCGCGGCTCGGCGAAGAACAGGACGCCCGCCGTGGTCGCCCCGCCGGCCGACAGACGTTCGGGAATGGTATCCTGCATGGCGCGGAAGATCGCATCGACGATGCGCATCGAGGTCTCATGGTTGCCGGCCGCAACCGAAGCATTCCACCCAGACTCCAGGATCGAGCCCGGGCGCGTGATGATGGTCAGCGGCCGCAACGCGCCCGCGTTCTGGTTCATGTCGCGCCCGCTCATGATGCGCGCGGCATAGGCTACCGCAGAGCGCGCCATGAACGGCGTGGTGTTGCAGAAATTCGAGACGCGGTCGCAGCTTGCTGAAAGATCGAAGGTCGCTTCGTCGCCGGCAATGGTGATCTTGACATGAATGCGCGCGGGCGCGTCATCGACGCCGCCGTCGTCCAGATAATCCTCGCCCTCGTAGATGCCATCAGGCAGATCGTGCAACGCCTCACGCATCTCGATTTCGGAGAGATCGTGCAGGCGCGACTGCGCCGCCGTGAAGACCCCCTTGCCGTGCTCGCGGCAGAGCTCGACGATGCGCTTCTCACCGGCCTTCGTTGCGGCGATCTGGGCGAGAAGATCGCCCTCGCAGGATTCGGGATCCCGAACATTGGCCTTGAGCAGCTGCACGATCGGCGTATTGACGCCGGCTGCCGTGGCGATCAGAACCGGCGGAATGCGCATCGCTTCCTGGAAGGTGTCGATGGCTTTCGCAAAATAGCTGCCGGGCCAAGTGCCGCCGATATCAGGCCAATGCGCGAGGCTGACCGCGAACGCGACGATCTCGCCGTCGACGAAGACGGGGCGCACGACCTTGACATCGTTGAGATGATTGCCGCCGAGCGGGCCGACATTGTAGATCAGAGCGTCGCCGTCGTTCAGGCTGTCGCGCGGCACCACTTTCAGCAATTCGATGACCGTATAGGCCATCGCGCCGAGATGGATCGGGATGTCGCGGCCCTGCCCGACCAGATCGCCGCGGCCATCCGTGATCGCCGACGACAGGTCGCCGGCCTCGCGCAGCAGCGGCGACCGCGCCGAGCGCGTCATCACCAGGCTCATCTCCTCGGCCGCGGCCGAGAGCCCGTGCCTGATGACCTCGACGACGAACGGATCGAGCTTCATGCCGTCCCCCGCGTCAGGAACAAATTGCCTGAAACATCCGGCCTCGCCTGCCAGCCGGGCGGGACCACCACAGTCGACCACGCATCTTCGATGATGGCCGGGCCGCTGACGATCTCGGTCAGCGAAGCGCGGTCGATAATGCTTGTCGTGATGTCGTGAAAGCCGTCGAACGAGCAGATGCGCTCGCCGGTGGAGACCATCCTGACCGCGGTGGCCGGCCGGCTCACGACGGTCGTCGACGGACGGCGTGCCTGCACCCGGACGGATTCGATGACGCAGCTCTCGCTCGTCGCATAGCCGAACAGCTCGTGGTGCCGGGCCAGAAAATCCTTCTTCAGCCTGACAACGTCGAGCGGTCGCGCGAACGGCACCGGAATAGCGTCGTTCTGCGCCGCGTAGCGCATCAAGGCGACCAGCTCGACCTGAATCTCGGCTGTGGCAACACCGTTGGCGATCAGCGGCGCCGAAGCATCGTCAATCAGCACCCCGATCCGCTCCGACACACGGGCGAGGTCGATGCCATCAAGCGCCGCGCGCAGGGTTTGCTGCTGGAGGAAGCTGAAATCGGCAGTGAGACAACCCAGCGCCGAAAACGCGCTCGACGCGCCGGGAACGACGACCTCGGCGATCCCGTAGAGATCGGCAAGGCCCGCGGCATGCATCGGGCCGCCACCGCCGAAGGCGAGCAGCGTGCAGTCGCGCCCGTCGATGCCGCGCTCCACGGTGACGCGGCGGAGCGCGCGCGCCATTGTCGCATTCGCGACCTTGATGATGCCGAGCGCGGTTTCGGTCAGGCTCAGCCCCAGAGCGCGCGCGATCGG